>JANOFJ010000128.1:0-9926 GCA_031413595.1 Novosphingobium sp. | reverse complement strand
CCGGGGCCACGACCAGGTGCTGTTCCTCGATGCGGCCGAACACAAATGGATCGAAGAGCTGGGCGGCATGAACCTGTTCTTCGTGTTCGACGATGGTTCGATGATCACCCCGCCGCTGGGGGGGACGATCCTGCCGGGTATCACCCGCGACAGTCTGCTCGTGCTTGCAACCGAAGAAGGGCTGAGCGTGCGCGAAGAACCCTATAGCATCGACCAGTGGCGCGCCGACGCCGCCTCGGGCCGGCTGGTCGAGGCATTCGCCTGCGGCACCGCAGCGGTCGTGACGGCGGTTGGCAAGGTTGCAGGCCGCGACGGCGAGTTCCTGATCGGTTCAGGCGGCCCCGGGCAGATGACACAGCGGCTGCGCGCTCGGCTGGTTGCTATCCAGCGCGGCGAAGCGCCCGATCCCCATGGCTGGATGATGCGGCTGGATTAATACCAAGTTGCAATGATGGACATGCTTCAAGCCCCTCCTCTTCAGGGGAGGGGTTGGGGTGGGGTCTATCGACTTGACGCAGCGTCTGGGGAGAGACCCCACCCCCCGCCCCTCCCCTGAAGAGGAGGGGAGTAGGGTCGGCGTCATCGCACAACGTTATAGCGCGTCCAATTTCCAATCCGCGCCACTTGCGTAACCAGCCCGGCGGCCCCATTCAGTCTGCAACTGAAACCTAGTGCTGGAGCCGCCCGATGTCCGATGCCGAATATGTCCCGCCCGCCGTGTGGAGCTGGAACAAGGAAAACGGCGGCCAGTTTGCAGCCATCAACCGGCCGATGGCGGGCGCGACGCATAACAAGGAGCTGCCGGTCGGCAAGCATCCTTTCCAGCTCTATTCGCTCGGTACGCCCAACGGCCAGAAGGTCACCATCCTGTTCGAGGAGCTGCTGGAAGCTGGGCACAAGGGCGCCGAATATGACGCCTGGCTGATCAATATCCGCGACGGCGATCAGTTCGGCTCGGGCTTTGTCGCGATCAATCCCAATTCCAAGATCCCTGCGCTGCTCGACCGTTCGGGACCAGAGCCGATCCGCCTGTTCGAAAGCGGCGCGATGATGTTGCATCTGGCAGAAAAATTCGGGGCATTCATTCCCTCGGACCCCAAGGGCCGGGCCGAATGCCTCAGCTGGCTGATGTGGCAAATGGGCAGCGCGCCCTTCATCGGCGGCGGCTTCGGACATTTCTATGCCTATGCCCCGATCAAGATCGAATATGCGATCGACCGCTATTCGATGGAGACCAAACGGCTGTTCGATGTCGCCGATCGCCGGCTGGGCGAGAGCCGGTTCCTCGCGGGCGATGACTACACCATCGCCGATATGGCGACTTACGCCTGGTTCGGCCTGCTGTATCGCGGGTTCGCCTATAACGATGGGGCAAGTTTCCTCTCGCTCGCCGAATATACGAACGTCGGGCGCTGGGTGGAGGAAATTCTGGCCCGCCCGGCCGTGCGCCGCGGCCAGAAAGTCAACGTGCTGTCCGGCTTGCTCGAGCGTCACGATGCCAGTGATTTCGATGCGCTGCCGGTAGAGTAGTTTCACCCCTTTCCTTGTCCAACCGCGCCGCTATAAGCGCGCCTCCGGGCCAGTGGTCCGGGAGTGTTGTTGGGGCGTCGCCAAGCGGTAAGGCAGCGGCTTTTGATGCCGCCATGCGCAGGTTCGAATCCTGCCGCCCCAACCAGCAGACTTTCGGTTTGAGCGCAGTGCGTTAAATCTGACGACAGTGTGTCCCCGCGAAGGCGGGGACCTCAGGCCCCACGCGACGGGTCGCTCTCCAGCCGCCTGAGGCCCCCGCCTTCGCGGGGGAGCAGGGGGCAGCTTTAAGCTACCTTGCGCGCGAACCAGATGATGTGGCGCGGGCCTTTGCCCTTCTTGCCATCGGGCGAATTGCCACGCGCGCTGACCGCAACTTCCTCCACCGCGAAGCCGGCCCCTGCCAGCCGCCGGGCAAAGGCCGGATCGGGCGCGGCGGACCAGATCGCCAGCACCCCGCCTGGGCGCAGCGCGTGCTTGGCCGCGCCCAGCCCGCTGCGCGAATAGATCCGGTCGTTGTCATCGCGAACCAGCCCGTCCGGGCCGTTATCGACATCGAGCAGGATCGCGTCATAGCGCCCGCCCCCCTCGCGGATCACATCGCTGACATCGCCGCTGCGCAATTTGAGGCGCGGATCAGCAAGACAGCCAGCCGTCAGTTCCGCCATCGGGCCGCGCGCCCAGGCGATGATCTCCGGCACCAGTTCGGCCACGGTGACCTTGGCTTTCGGTCCCAAAGCGGCGAGCGCAGCGCGCAAGGTGAAGCCCATGCCATAGCCGCCGATCAGCAAGTGCGGCGCAGCGCTTCCCGCCAACCGCTCGATACTCAGCACCGCCAGCGCCTCTTCCGAGCCGCGCATTCTTGTGCTCATCAACTCGTTGCGATCGAGCACGATCATGAAATCGCGGCCATGTGAATAAAGCCGCAGCTCTTCTCCGCCGGGAACCTGCGCCGTGCCGAGCAGCTCGCGAGCGATCACTCGTTTACCACCGGCAGCCACACCGCGCTGGCCTCGGCCCCGCCGTGCTTGATCGATTGGGTTGCCTTCACATAATCACCGGCCTTGGCATCGAAGATCGAAGGCACCCAGCTTTGCGGGTTGCGATCATACAGCGGGAACAGGCTGGACTGGACCTGGACCATGATCTTGTGGCCGGGCAGGAACACGTGGTTCACATTGGGCAGCGACCAGCCGAACTTGTAGCTCTTCCCCGGCTCCAGCGGTGCAGGCGTGCTGAAGCCGTGGACATAGCGGCCGCGGAAAATCTCGATCCCCACTGCCAGCTGATACCCCGCCATGCCCGGCTCGGCCGACATTTCCTGCGGGTAGACATCGATCAGCTTGACCACCCAGTCACTATCCTGGCCCGAAGTGGCAGCGTGCAGTTCAACCCGCGGCGCGCCCTTGATATGGACCGCCTTGTCCAGCACCGGTGTGACGTAGCTCAGCACATCGGTGCGGCCATCGGCAAAGCGCTGATCCTGCACCAGCCATGTTTTCCATGCGTCGCCGTCCAGATGGATCGGGCGCGGCAGCAGCGGCACCGGCTTGGCCGGATCGGAGACGTATTCATCCGCCCCGGCCGCGCCCGGCTTGCCGAAGCTCAGCGTGTAATTGCCCGCGAGATAGAGCGGCTTTTCCGCGCCGCCGGGCCATTTGCTGCCCACCTCCCAGCGATTGGTGCCGGTGGCGTAGGTCAGCACCGGCGGGGTGTTGCACTTGGGGGCGACAGTCTTGAGGTGGCAATCGAGGAACGGCTTCATCCAGCCAAGCCGGAATTGCAGCGCGGTATCTCCTTCGAATTTCAGCGGTCCGTGGGTATAGCCGTCATAGTTGACGCCCGAATGGCGCCACGGCCCGATCACCAGGCTGAGCATATCGTTGCGCTTGTCCTGCCCTTCCAGGGCCTGATAGACGGCGGGAGCTCCGTAGCTGTCCTCCTGATCCCATTGCCCGACGACCAGCATGGTCGGGACGGTCAGCTTGCGCGCGGCGAGCAACTTGTCGACCGCCTGACCCTGCCAGTAGGCGTCATAGGCCGGGTGCTCCAGCAACTTGCGGATCCCCGGAATCTGATCGACCCCCCATTTGCGGGCATGGCCACCGGCCGAGCCGCTGGCGAGGTAATTTTCATACTCGTCGCCAGTTCCGCCCGGCAGGTTGCCGCCGCCTTCCTTGACGGTCTGGCCCAACACAAAATCGAAGCCGAAGGTACGAAAAGCGCCGTTGTGGAACCAGTCATCGCCGATCCAGCCATCGACCATCGGCGATTGCGGTACCGAGGCCTTTAGCGCCGGATGCGGATCGATCAGCGCCATCAGCGAGGTGAAACCCAGATAAGACGAACCGGTGATTCCGACCTTGCCGTTGCTTTCGCTGACATTCTTCACCAGCCAGTCGATCGTGTCATAGGCATCGGTAGCATGATCGACCGCAGTCTTGTTGAGCGGCCCGCGCAAGGGGCGCGTCATCACGTAATCCCCTTCCGACTTCTCCAGCCCGCGGACATCCTGATAGACCCGGATATAGCCATCGTTGACGAAGGCTGCGTCCATCACGGGCAGGATTTCCTCGATCCGCTGGCTGCGGTTCCGGCTGGTCGCCTTGGAAGCATCATACGGCGTGCGGCTGAGCAGGATCGGGCCATCCTTGGTGCCTTTGCGCATCACGATCACGGTGAACAGCTTGGTCCCATCGCGCATCGGGATCATCGCTTCACGGCGAATGTAATCCGCCTCGGGCCGGACCCAGTCATAGGCCGGGGTCCTGTCATTGGTCATCGGATCGAGCGGCGCCGGAGCTTGAGCAAGCAGCGGCACAGCGATCAGGGCAGTAAGAAGCAGAGCAGCCTTGCGCATATCGGGAACCTTCCGGAGAGAATGATTGTCTCTCCGGTCGCTAGCAGACCCGGCGCGTGGATGGAACTCAGGCCGCGCGCAGGCCCCGGTCGACCGCTTCGAGATTGAGCATCTCGGCCAGCAGGAAGGCCAGCTCGATCGATTGCGCGGCGTTGAGCCTTGGGTCGCAGTGGGTGTGATAGCGATCCGCCAGCGCCTCGGTGCTGATCGCCACCGCGCCGCCGGTGCATTCGGTCACGTCCTGCCCGGTCATTTCGATGTGGATCCCGCCCGCATGGGTGCCTTCGGCGCGGTGGACCGCGAAGAACCCGCGCACTTCGTTCAGGATCCGGTCGAACGGCCTGGTCTTGTAGCCATTGTCCGCCTTGATGACATTGCCGTGCATCGGATCGCACGACCACACCACCGGATGCCCTTCGCGCTTTACCGCGCGTACCAGCGCGGGCAGGCCGGCTTCAACCTTGTCATCACCGAACCGGCTGATCAGCGTCATCCGGCCCGGCTCACGCGACGGGTTCAGCGTATCGAGCAGCTTGAGCAGCGCATCGGGCGTCAGGCTGGGTCCGCATTTCATGCCGATCGGATTGCCGACCCCGCGCAGATATTCGACATGAGCCGAACCTTCAAACCGGGTCCGGTCACCGATCCACAGCATATGCGCGGAACAATCATACCAATCGCCGGTCAGCGAATCTCGCCGGGTCAGTGCCTGCTCATATTGCAGCAGCAGCGCCTCGTGGCTGGTGTAGAAGCTGGTGCCCTGGAGCTGCGGCACGGTGCCGGGATCAATCCCGCAGGCAGCCATGAAGTCCATCGCCTCGCCGATCCGGTCTGCGGTCTGGGCGAACTTGTCGGCCCACGGGCTGCGGCCCATGAAATCGAGCGTCCACTGGTGAACCTGGCGCAGATTGGCATAGCCGCCGGTCGAGAAGGCGCGCAGCAGGTTCAGCGTTGCGGCTGACTGGTTATAGGCGCGCACCATCCGTTCGGGATCGGGATTGCGCACTGCCGGGTCGAACTCGATCCCGTTGATGTTGTCGCCCAGATAGCTCGGCAGCTCGGTCCCGCCCTGCGTTTCCATCGGCGAGGAGCGCGGCTTGGCGAACTGGCCTGCCATCCGGCCCACTTTCACCACCGGCTGCTTGCTGGCGAAGGTCATCACCACCGCCATCTGCAGCAGCACCCGGAAGGTATCGCGGATGTTGTTGGGGTGGAACTCGGCGAAGCTTTCCGCGCAGTCACCGCCCTGCAGCAGGAACCCGCGCCCGGCGGCCACTTCGGCCAGATCGCTCTTCAGCGCGCGGGCTTCGCCGGCAAACACCAGCGGCGGATAATTGGCCAGCGTCGCCTCGGCACGGGTCAGCGCCGCCGCATCGGGATAGGCCGGGAGATGACGCGCTTCGTGCGTCTTCCAGCTATCGGGGGTCCAGTTACTTGCCACGGTTCTGCTCCTTCAGAAGCGCGCCCCATAGCGGCAGCCTTGCGCAATTGCAAAATGCGAAAGTTGCACCGCCTGATCGCGCAAGTTTATTGCCCGATCAGCGCGCCGACAGTGCAGCTTTGGCCAAACTGCCCTCTGGCACCACTGCCGCCCGCCAGCTCTTGTTCTGGCCCAGATATTTGGCAGCTAGGGCCTGCATCCGCTCAGGCGTGGTCTTGGTGTAATCGGACAGCAGCGTCCGCAGCGCCGCAATTCGCACCGGGTCGGCGGTCGCCCCTTTAAGCTGGTACATGAAGAAGGCGCTGCTCGACGAGGCTCTGGTCAATTGCTGGCGCAGCGGCTCGGTCACCCGGGCCAGCTCGTCTGCCGTCACCGGCTTGGCGATCAATTCGGCCGCGATCTCGTCCGCAGTGGCGAAGAATACCGGCAGCGATTTGGGATCGAGCTGACCCAGCGCCATGATCGCTCCGCCGCTGTCCAGATCGATCGGCCATTCCGAGAAAACCTGCGGCGAATAGCTCGCCCCCAGTTTTTCGCGCATCCGGTCAAGCAGGCGATTGCTGAACAGCTGGGTGAGGATTTCGAGCTGGCGCGATTCGGCCAGGCCCGCCGTTCCGCCGCCGGTTGGCCAGCTGACCAGTGCAGCGGCCTGATTGGCATCGCCGCGATGGCTCAGCACGACCGGGTTGGCGGACGGGGGCAGGCTTTGCGCGGTGGCTGGGCCGGTGGTCCCGGGCAGCGGCGGACGCTTGGCCAGCGCGCCAAAACTGCGTTCCAGTGCAGCGATCGCTGTGGCCCGGTCAAAATCGCCGAACAGTTGCACTTCGATCGGCCCGTTCTCGAGGATCGGCTGCCACACCTGCCGGAAACCAAGCGGCGTGGCGGCGTCGATCTCGCGCGGGGTGGGGGTATGGAACCGCGTATCGCGGCCGCGCTTGAGGTATTTGAGATCGCGTTCCAGCACCCCCTGCGGGCTGGCAGAATAGCTTTCATACTGCAGCCGCGCCGCCGCCTTGGCGCGAACCACCGGGGCGACATCCCAGCGCGGCGTCGCGAATTTGGCGGCAAACAGATAAAGCTGATCATTGAGATCGGCCGGGCGCGTATCGGCCGAGAATTCGAAGTTGCCGTCCTCGATCGCGAAATCGAAGCCCATCTTGCGTCCGGTCGAGATCCGGTCAAGCTCTTCCTGCCCGAGCGTTCCGACGCCCGAGCCGACCAGCGCCATATCGCCGAGCGTGATATAGGCCGCGTCCCCCTGGCCGAATGCGCGATAGCCAGCCCCGAACCGGACCTTGACCGTGACCCGGCCCGGCTCGTCCTTCGATGGCCAGAACAGCACCTTGACGCCATTGTTCAGATCGATCTGCTCGATCCCCAGCACGCCGGTTGGCAGGATTGTGGTATTTTTGCCTGGCTCGCCCAGCGCAGGCATCTGCGCAAACGAGACCGGCTTGCTCGCCGCTCGCGCCTTGGGATCGGGTGCAACCGGCGCCAGCAGCGCCATACGCAGGGCAGCGCTGTCGCTCTCACCCGCCTTCGGAGTCATGTAGAGCGCGCGCGTCACCGTGCCTTTGAACAGTATGCGGGTGTGATCCAGCACCGCCGCCGGAGTGAACAGCGGGCGCGAGCGGTTGAAAATATCCAGCACCACCTCAGGCGATGCCACCGTCTCGCGAATATCGAGCGCAGTGCCAAGGTCATCGGCCAGCTTGCCGCCCGGCATCAGGCGGCGCTGCTCGACCGCGCTTTCGAACGCGACGTTCATTTCCGCCACCTCGCGCTCGATCTCGTCCTCGCTGGGCGGGCTCGCCAGTGCATCGGCGATCACCCCGCGGACATCCTTGGCCGCGGTCTGCCAATCCTCGGTGAGCGGCGTGACCGAAACGAATGTCCCATCGACCGAGCGGCTGACATCGTCCTGCGAAACCTGAGCCAGCAGATAGCTGCCGCCTGCACGGGCACGGGTTTCAAGCCGCCGGTTGATGATCGCTTGCGCCAATGCATCGATCATCAGGCCCTGATTATAGACGATCGAATCGTCCACCTTGCGCCACGGGCGCAGCACTGCGTAACTCAGCGTGCGGGGCAGATCGGGCTCGACCAGAACCTTGGTCTCACCAACGGGATTAACTGGATCGCTGCCCCCCGGCGCCACCGGATCGCCAAAGATCGGCGCCGGAGTGAGCTTGCCGGGGACTTTCCAACTCGAGAAATATTTGGTCACCAGCGCCGCCAGCCGCGCCGGGTCGGCGTCTCCGGCCACGATCACCACCGCGTTCTGCGGCCGGTACCACCGCGCATGGAAGGCACGAACGCTTGTCTGGTTTGCGCGCTCCAACGCCTCAACTGTGCCGATCGGTGAGCGCTGCGCCAGCAATTGCCCGGCAAAGAAGGTCTGGCGGGTGGCTTCCTGAACCCGCTCGCCCGCCCCGCCGCGCTCGCGCTTTTCGGCCAGCACGATCGGCACATCGGTGCGGACATTGGCCTCGCTCAGCGTCGGCGCGGTGATCATGCCCGACAGCAGCTTGAACGATTCCTCAAGGCCGGTGGGCGTCGCATCGGGCAGATCGAGTTTATAGGTGGTGCTGGTCGGGGTGGTTTCGGCATTGGTATCGCTGCCGAAGGTCGCCCCCAGCCGCTGCCAGGTGGGGATCGCCTGACCATCAGCCAGATACTTTGACTGGCGGAAAGTCAGATGCTCGATCAGATGGGCATAGCCGCGCTCGCTGTCCTTTTCATACAGCGAGCCGACATCCATCCGGATCCGGATCGAAACCTGCCCCGGCGGCACACCGTTCTTGCGCACCGCATAGCGCACCCCGTTGGGCAGCTCGCCAAACACCCACTCCTTGTCGGGCGGCACATCGCTGCCCCGGTAGAGCCACGGCAGCGGCTCCTTGGCAGGTGCCGCAGGAGCCGGCGGCGCGGCCAGAACCAGCAACGGCAACAGAAATGCGAAACGCCGTGCGGCGCGGAGGGAGAGGCTCATGGCGCCGATATAAGGTGCGATAGAATGAAGGACCAGTGAATAGCGAAAATTGCGCTCGGCAAGGCTGAGCAGCTGGCCTGGTGGGTTTGTCAGGCTGGCTTGAGTGTGCGGCCGGCAGACTGGCTGCGCTCGTACCAGCGGCGCATCGCCGCGCGGCTGGGTATTTCGACCCGGCGGTGGAGCAGATCAGCAACGGCGAGCGAAGCGGCGACGAGCAACACGCCAAAACCGAATCCGCGTTCAATCCCGGCCAGATCCGCCGCCCACCGGCACAGCGTCATCACCGGCACATGGCACATATAGAGCGCGAACGATATCTCGCCAAAGTAGAACAGCGGGCGCTGTGCCAGCCACCGTGAACCGCGCCCATCGGCAAGATAGGCAAGGCAGACCAGCGACGAGATCGAGGCCAGCACGGCCAGCTCGATCACCGGGCGGGTAACGGCGAACAACGACACGGGGTTGACCATCGCCAGCGGCAAAAGCACCAGCAAACCGACCAGCAACCTGTCGTGCAGCGGCGTCTGGCGCACATCGGACAGCAGGAGGAAAAGCCAGCAGCCGCTTGCAAAACCGGCGGTAATGCGGATCATCGGCCCTGCGCCAGCGGTCATGTTAAGGGTTCCGCTGCTCGCCCACAACAGCATGAACATCGAGACGCCGACCGCGAGCAGAACCGTTCGCGCGAGCGCATGCGGCAACAGCCGGACAAGCTGCGCGATCAGCGGGAAAAGCACCAGATAGGCAAAGAATTCGGCGCTGACCGACCAGGCCGGGCTGTTCCAGACATAGCCGTCAGGCATCAGCCATTGCCGCACCAGCAGCGTGAGCGAAAGCCAATCGAGCAACGACTTCTGGTCTGGCAACTGTGCATCGGCGGTGATCATTGGCGCAGCGCAGGCGGCGCCAAGCATGGCAAGCATGATCAGCAGGTGCACCGGGAACAGCCGGGCGATGCGAAACCAGATGAACTTGCCCCAGAACCGCAGATCGCCATGCTTTGCCCGCGCCAGATAGACGTGGCTGATGATCAGCCCGCTCAGGATGAAGAAAAAGTCGACCCCGATATAGCCGAACCGGAGCACCGGAAAATGGCCGAACCAGTC
>JANOFJ010000127.1:0-7460 GCA_031413595.1 Novosphingobium sp. | reverse complement strand
GGCGATCGTCAACTGCGGCAAGGCGATGCGCGACATGGCGTTGGAGATCCGCGGCGAGCACGGCCACGCCATGCCCGATCATCACATCGGCAAGGTCTGGTGCAAGGGCCCCAGCGTGATGCACAGCTATTTCCGCGATCCCGAAGCGACCGCCGCCTGTCTGGTTGATGGCTGGCTGGATACCGGGGACATGGGCTATATGGTCGATGGCTATCTGTTCATCGTCGGCCGGGCCAAGGACATGATCATCATCAACGGCAAGAACCATTGGCCGCAGGACATCGAATGGGCCGTGGAACAGCTGCCGGGCTTCCACCAGGGCGATATTGCCGCCTTCTCGGTCGAAGCTGAAAATGGCGAGGAAGTGCCAGCGGTGCTGGTCCATTGCCGGGTGTCCGATCCAGCCGAGCGCCGCAAGCTGCACGATCAGATCCGCGACAAGGTCCGCTCGATCACCGGCATGAACTGCGTGGTCGAACTGGTCCCGCCGCGCACCCTGCCGCGCACCTCGTCGGGCAAGCTCTCCCGCGCCAAGGCCAAGACGCTGTATCTGTCGGGCGAGATCGAACCGTTCCAGCTGGCGGCGTAAGCTTGTCCCCAAACGGGATTCATCGCCAGTTGCCATTCACTCCCACCTGATTATTCTCTGTAGACAAACCGGACCCAGAATATGGCGGGCCGGCGGGCAGGGGAGAGTATGCGATGGGTCAGCAAGAGCAGTTGGACCATGAAAGCTACGGTGTTCTGGTCGGTTGGACTCATTCAAAGTTCACCGGGCGGATCGACTTGCGCCTTCAGGCCGTTCAATCAACCCGCAAGAAGGCCCGGGGAGAGCCTGATTCGCATCATTTCATGATGACGCCCAATCAGGCCGCGCTGCTGGCTGAATATCTGTTCGACATCACCCACCGGGCTCCGGCCAAGCGTTCCGGCTGGCTGGCACGGTGGTTCGGAAACTGAGGCAACGAAGCCCGAAGCGCCGCTAGGCGCCTTTCTTTCCCTGTCTTATATCGCTAATACAGCTTGCACTCGGGCGCGATGCATCCCATCTTGCCCGGCAGATTGACAAGATTTGGAATTAGCCATGGCCTCCACACCGACTGACACCGCGACCGCCGCTCCCACCATCACGCTGACCGCGCCCGATCCGGTGCCAGTGATCGCGCCCGAGCAGGCGATCGGACTGGTCCCGGTCTCGCCCGGCGACAAGTCCAAGCTGGAAAGCAAGGTCGATGCGTTTATCGCCGATCTGGTGGCGCAGGATGCCAATTCGCCCGAGTTCGGCCAGCGGGTCGATCAGCTGACCAATATGGGCCGCAAGGAGATTGCCACCGCTGCCGGCATGTCGAACCGGTTCCTCGATCGGCCAATCCGGGCGATGGACAAGGATTCGGGCGTTGGCGCCGATCTTGCCGCGCTTCGCCGCACGGTCGAGGAGCTTGATCCCGGCAAGAAGGGCAAGCTTTCAACCGGCCGCAAGATTCTCGGCATCATTCCGATGGGCAACAGCCTGAAGAAGTATTTTGACAGCTACACCTCCAGCCAGGGCCACATCCAGGCGATCCTCGCGCGGCTCGGTTCCGGCAAGGACGAGCTGCTGATGGACAACGCGGCGATCGATGTGGAGCGCGGCAAGCTGTGGGAGGCGATGGGCAGCCTGGAGCAGATGATCCATATCTCCCGCACGCTCGACACCAAGCTGGAGGAGAAGGCTGCGGACCTCGATCATACCGAACCGGCCAAGGCCAAGGCTTTGCGGGAAAGCGCGCTGTTCTATGTCCGCCAGCGCACCCAGGATCTGCTGACGCAAATGGCCGTCACGGTGCAAGGCTATCTCGCGCTCGATCTGGTCAAGAAGAACAACGTCGAACTGGTCAAGGGCGTGGACCGGGCCAGCACCACCACGGTCGGCGCGCTGCGCACTGCCGTTACCGTCGCTCAGGCGATGACCAACCAGCGGCTGGTGCTGCAGCAGATCACTTCGCTCAACCAGACCACCGCCAACATCATCGATTCGACCGGAACCTTGCTGCGCGAGCAAACCGGCAAGATCCATGAGCAGGCCGCAGCCAGCACAATCCCGCTGGAAACCCTGCAGCGCGCCTTCCAGAACATCTACGACACGATGGACAACATCGACACTTTCAAGGTGAAAGCGCTCGAATCCATGAAGCAGACCGTCACCACGCTCACCAGCGAAGTCGAAAAGTCGCGCGGCTATATCGCCCGGGCCGAAGGCGCGGCGCAGGCCAAGCTGGCTACGGATTCGCCCAGCCTGCTTAGCCTGGAGGGCTGATGACCAAGTCTCCTGCCCAGATGAGCGACCGCACGCTGGCCGAGGCGCGCAGCTCGCTCATCAACCAGCGCGCCGGCGGACGCCGCAATTCGATCGGTCGGCGCTCGGCTGCACTCAAGCGCGAGCATCGTTTCCGCAAGGTCCTGCGGATATTCATGGCGATCGTCGCGATCCTGGTCGCGGCGATGGGGGTTGGTATCGTTATCGACGGGATCGGCTTTACCGGGATCATGGTTTCGGCCCTGGCGATTTTCGCCGCAGTGACCATTTTCGGGCGCTATCCAAGGCTCAGCGTGCCCACCCGCGCGGCGCTGACCAGCGGCGACGTGCGGGGACTGGTCGGGCGGACCGAGTTATGGCTGGAAAGCCAGCGCCCCGCGCTTCCGGCGCCTGCGGTCCAGCTGGTTGACCAGATCGGACTGCAGCTCGATGCACTGGGGCTTCAGCTCGACGGGCTGACCGAGAATGCCCCAGCCGCGCTGGAAGTGCGCAAGCTGGTCGGCGAGCATCTGCCCGAGCTGGTTTCCACCTATACCAGCATCCCTCGCCACTTACGCAGCGAGGCCAGCGGTGGCCGCACCCCCGATCAGCAGCTGGCCGAGAGCCTCGGCAAGATCAGCACCGAGATCGACAGCGTCACCCGTCAGCTTGCCAGCGGCGCAATCGATAATCTGGCGATCAAGACCCGCTATCTCGATTACAAATACGGGGCCGGCCCCGAAGGGGAAACATCCTGATGCGCCTTGCCATTCCCCACAAGCTCGACCGGGACGAGGCTCGCCGCAGGATCAAGGGCAGCGCCCATGAGATCGTCGATTTCCTGCCCGACCGCGCCGATGTCCACACCAGCTGGCCAAGCGAAAACCGCATGGAGCTAAACGTCAGTGCGATGGGTCAATCGATCACCGGCGATATTGACATCGAAGATGGCCAGGTGGTGTTCACGATCAATTTACCGGGAATGTTGTCGTTCGTCGAACCGATGATCCAGAAGGCAATCTCGGCCAAGGGCCAGAAGCTGCTTACGTGACCCGTCGTCCCGGGCTCGACCCGGGACCGCTGGCCTCATCATTCCAACCTAGCTCCGATGAGGCCAGCGGTCCCGGATCAAGTCCGGGACGACGTTACAATTCGCGCTCCAGCTCAAGATAATCCTTGGGGATCCGCAGGCTTGCCATCGCCAGCTGGATTTCGCGCAGGAACAGCACCAGCCCCCACATCAACAAGGCAATCGCAACCAGGAAGAACCCGGCGGCGATCAGCTGCAGTTTCAGCCCGGCGATCTCCTCGACAAACAAGGCCGCCACGGTCAGCCCGATGATCAGCGCACTGATCACCAGCATCCGGATCGCCCGCCCGATCAGCGAAATCCGGCGGTCGGTGTTGCGGATCTCCAGCACCAGCAGATCATGTTCGCTTCCGCTGGTTTCGCCGTGCCGGTTCTGCAGATGGCGCGAGCGATCGACCACCCGGCCGAGCCGCCCGGACAGGATATTCATGATATTGCCAATCGCCACGAGCACGAACACCGGGGCCAGCGCGAGCTGGATGGTCTGGGCGATCACTTCATCAGCCTCACGACGGCCTGCCGCTGGTCAACAGATTGTCGACCACGCCCGGATCGGCCAGCGTCGATGTGTCGCCAAGGTTGGAAACATCGCCTTCCGCGATCTTGCGCAGTATCCGCCGCATGATCTTGCCGCTGCGCGTCTTGGGCAGCGCCGGGGCGAAATGGATCACATCGGGCGTCGCAATCGGCCCGATCTCGCGGCGGACCCACTGGACCAACTCGGCCCGCATCGCCTCGCTCTCGGCCTCGCCGGCGTTGAGCGTGACATAGGCATAGATGCCCTGCCCCTTGATCTCATGGGGAAAGCCCACCACGGCAGCCTCGGCCACTTTGGCATGGGCGACCAGCGCGCTTTCAACCTCGGCGGTGCCCATCCGGTGGCCGGAAACGTTAATCACATCGTCCACCCGCCCGGTGATCCAGTAATAGCCATCCTCGTCGCGCTTGCAGCCATCACCGGTGAAATACTTCCCCGGATAAGTCGTGAAATAGGTCTGGAAAAAGCGCGCGTGATCGCCCCAAACGCTGCGCATCTGCCCCGGCCAGCTTTGGGTGATACACAGATTTCCCTCAGCCGCACCGGCCAGCACCGCACCTTCGGCATCGACCAATTGCGGCACGACTCCGAACATCGGATTGGAAGCTGAACCGGGCTTGAGGTTTGTCGCGCCGGGCAATGGAGTGATCATCGCGCCGCCGGTTTCGGTCTGCCACCAGGTATCAACGATCGGGCAGCGTTCATCGCCGACCACGCGCCAATACCATTCCCAAGCCTCGGGATTGATCGGTTCGCCAACGCTGCCGAGCAGGCGCAGCGAAGCACGGCTGGTGGCCTTTACCGGGCCGTCGCCTTCACGCATCAGCGAGCGCAGCGCGGTGGGCGCGCCGTAGAAGATGTTGACCTCGTGGCGGTCGACTATTTCCCAGAAGCGGCTGTGAGTGGGATAGTTCGGCACGCCCTCGAACATCACGGTGGTCGCGCCATTGGCCAGCGGGCCATAGACTACATAGCTGTGCCCCGTGACCCAGCCGACATCGGCCGCGCACCAGTAGATCTCACCGGGGCGGTAATCGAATACATAGTGATGCGTCATCGCCGCCCACACCAGATAGCCGCCGGTGGTGTGGAGCACACCCTTGGGCTTGCCAGTGGAGCCTGAGGTATAGAGGATGAACAACGGATCCTCGGCGCCCATTTCCTCAGGCGGACAGTCGGCCGAGACGACATCGCGGCTATCGTGCCACCAATGATCGCGGCCGGGAGTCATCCGGATGTCATTGCCTACATGTCTCACCGTCAAAACCGCCGACACCGACGGACAGTCTTGCAGCGCTGCATCGACATTGGCTTTGAGCGGAACCAGCTTGCCCCCGCGCATTCCGGCATCGGCGGTGATCACGATGTTGCTGTCGCAATCCTGGATCCGGCCCGCCAGCGCATCGGGCGAAAAGCCGCCGAATACGATCGAATGGATCGCACCGATCCGGGTGCAGGCCAGCATCGCGACTGCAGCTTCCGGGATCATCGGCATATAGATGGTAATCCGGTCGCCGCGCTTTCCGCCGATAGCCTTCAACGCATTGGCAAAGCGGCAGACTTCCTCGTGGAGCTGGCGATAGGTAAGCCGGCGCTGCTGCGATGGATCATCGCCTTCCCAGATGATTGCAGTGGTATCGCCGCGCATCGCCAGATGGCGATCAAGGCAATTGGCCGAGACGTTGAGCGTGCCATCGGCGAACCATTCGATCCCGAAATCCGCCTCGTCAAAGCTGCATTTCCCCAGCTTGGTCCATGGCCGGATCCAGTCAATCCGCGCGCTTTCCTCGCGCCAGAAAGCCTCAGGCACTTCGAGTGCGGTGCGGTATTTCTCGGCGTAACCCGCCGCATCGACATAGGCGCGGGCGGCCCATTCGGCGGGGACGGGGTGGATAGTGGACAAGGCTGCTCTCCCAGTTGCCGATCATCAATGCCGAGTGCTCAGCGCATGATCAAGCGCCGGGTTTGGGGTAGAACCATTTCTGCCGCCAGCCATAGGTTGATTCCACCGGATTGCCGGCACTATCGGTAGCTGGTTTGAAGCGGAACCGTTGCTCGGCCAGCCGGCAGGTGATCGCATCGGCCTCAGCATCGCGGCTGGCGCGTTGCACCCGGCAATTGCGGGCCCGGCCATCGGTGCCGACTGTCATGTAGATGGTCACCGAGCTGTCGATCCTGAGGTCGCGGGTCGCTTTGGGATAATCGCGGGCGGAGTTGATTTCACCGGCGACTTTCTCAGCCTTGCGGATCAGCCCGCCGCCTTGCCCCGTCCCGCCCGCACCGCTGCCGGTGCCGTTGCCCTGCCCTCCTGCGCCGGTTCCAGCGCCGGTATCCCCGGTGCCAGAACTGTTGGCATCGCCGGTGCTGGCGGCTTTGGGCGCAGGAACCTTGGCGATAGCGACCTTCGGCTTGGGCGCGTTAACCGCCTTGGCCACCGCCTTCTTGCCGACTTCCGCGGCCGCGCCAGACTTTTCCGGCTCCTTGCTGGGTTCGGGCGAAGGCGGCGGGGTGGTGACCGTTACGCTGAAGGCCGACACGACGGTCTCTACCGCCTTGGCCGAAAAATCGGGTGCAAAGGCCCGGATCAGCGCCAGCACCGCCAGCACGTGGAGCGCGGCCACAAACACAAATACCCCGACCTTGGTACGGCGGGGCGAGCTGAGATCGGCCTCGGTCATCACGCCAACCTATGCCATGCAGTGCAGACGCTCAATAACTTCTTGGCAATCCAAGCACATGCTCGGCCAGATAGCTGAGGATCAGATTGGTGCTGATCGGGGCGACGGTATAGAGCCGCGCCTCGCGGAACTTGCGCTCAACATCGTATTCCTCGGCAAAGCCAAAGCCGCCGAAGGTTTGCACGCACATGTCGGCCGCGGCCCAGCTGGCTTCACTGGCGAGCAGCTTGGCCATATTGGCTTCCTCGCCCGGATTGCCGCCTTCATCAAAGGTCCGTGCCGCGTGATGCACCATCAGCTCGGCGGCGCGCATCTGCGCATAGCAGCGCGCGATCGGGAACTGGACGCCCTGATTCTGCCCGATCGGCCGGCCAAACACCTGGCGCTCCTTGGCATAATCGCTGGCCTTGTTGATGAACCATTTGGCATCGCCGACGCATTCGGAAGCAATCAGTATCCGTTCGGCGTTCATGCCCGAGAGGATATAGCGAAAGCCCTTACCCTCCTCGCCGATCAGCGCGCTGGCTGGGATCCGCATGTCATCGAAGAACACTTCGGTGGTCGAGTGGTTCATCATCGTGCGGATCGGCTTGATCGTCATGCCGCTTCCGACGACCTTGCGCATATCGACCAGGAAGATCGACAGCCCCTCGGTCTTGCTCTTGACCTCCTCACGCGGAGTGGTGCGGGCGAGCAGCAGCATGAGGTCGGAATATTCGGCCCGGCTGGTCCAGATCTTCTGGCCGTTGATGACGTAGGTGTCGCCCTGCCGGACGGCGACCGTGCGCAGGCTCAGCGTGTCGGTCCCGCTGGTCGGCTCGGACACCCCGAATGCCTGCAACCGCAGTTCGCCACTGGCGATCCTGGGCAGGTAATCGG
>JANOFJ010000126.1:0-42333 GCA_031413595.1 Novosphingobium sp. | reverse complement strand
TGATGAAGCCGGTCGAGGAAGACAAGCTGGCCGACACGCTCGAACGGGTGCGCAAGCGCCTCACTGAAAAGCGGGCCGCCGAGGAAGCGGGCAAGCTGAAGGAGCTGCTCGCCGAGGTCGCCCCGGACGCCGTCGAAAACGCCGAATATGCCGCCGATGATGCGCACGCCGCCAACCGCTATGAGAAACTGATCAACATCAAGGATCGCGGCCAGATCTTCCGGGTCGATGTCGATTCGATCGAACATATCGAAGCGGCAGGCGACTATATGTGCATCTATACCGGCGATAATTCGCTGATCCTGCGCGAAACGATGAAGGATCTTGAGCGCCGCCTCGATCCGCGCGTATTCCAGCGGGTCCATCGTTCGACCATCGTCAATCTCAACCAGGTCCGCCAGGTCAAGCCGCATACCAACGGAGAATGCTTCCTGGTGCTGGAAAGCGGCGCGCAGGTGAAGGTCTCGCGCTCCTACCGCGATGTTGTCGCGCGCTTCGTGCACTGAGGCGGCAATGGGGGGCTGGGAGATCGCGGGGTTCGACCTCGACCATTTCGTCGCGGCGACTTTGGCCGAAGATCTCGGTGTCGGCCTGCCTGGAGGAGGCCATGATGTCACCTCAGAAAGCGTAATCCCCGCGGATGCGCGCTTTTCCGGCATGATGGACACCCGCGATGCGATCATCGTGGCGGGCCTTCCAATTGCCGCCACCTTCTTCCGTGTGCTCGACCCTGCAATGCAAATTGAAATGCTGGTCGAAGAAGGCGCAGCCGTGCCCGCCGGGGCCGATCTGATGCGGCTGTCAGGCAATGCCCGGGCCATGCTGACCGCAGAGCGCAGCGCGCTCAATACCGTACAGCACCTCTCGGGCATCGCCACCATGACGCGCCAGTATGTTGATGCCATTGGCGCGGCGAAAACCGTTCTTCTCGATACCCGCAAGACCATTCCGGGCCTGCGCCACCTCGAAAAATACGCGGTCCGGATGGGCGGCGCGCAGAACCACCGGATGGGACTGTGGGACGCAGCGATGATCAAGGACAACCACGTTTTGGTCGCGGGCGATGTAGGTGAAGCGGTGCGCCGCGCCCGCGCTGCCGGGGTCAAGCGGATCATCTGCGAGGTCGACCGGATCGACCAGATCGAACCGGCGCTCGGCGCGGGCGCCAACCATCTTCTACTCGATAACATGAGCGTCGCAACCCTGCGCGAAGCGGTGGCGCTGGTCGCTGGCCGGGTACCGTGCGAGGCCTCGGGCGGCGTTCGGCTCGACACAATCGGCGCGATCGCGGCCACCGGCGTTGATTTCGTCTCGGTCGGGCGTTTGACCCAAAGTGCTCCAGCGGCGGACATCGGGCTGGATTTCACCCCGCTGTGAGACTTGCCGCGATCCTGCTGGCGCTGCTCCCAACCCCTGCGCTTGCCCAGGCTTATCAATGCGCGCCCCCTGCCCGCTTTGAGCCTGTCCGCCCGGTCCGCCCCGATGGCCCGGTAATTCGCACCGCCATCGCTCGTTACACGCTGGCACTGAGCTGGAGCCCGGAGTTTTGCCGCAGCCAGCGCGGCAAGGGCGCTGGCAATGCTTTGCAATGCGGCGGCACCAATGGGCAGTTCGGGTTTGTCCTGCATGGGCTGTGGCCCGAATCGAACAGCGGCCCCGCCCCGCAGTGGTGCGCGCTCACCCCGCGCCCTTCGCCGCAAGTGCTGCGCCAGAACCTCTGCATGTCCCCTTCGGCGTGGCTACTTGAGCATGAGTGGGCCAAGCACGGCAGCTGCATGGCCCGAACGCCCGAGGGCTACTTCAAGGTCGCCGGGATACTGTGGAAGTCGCTGCGTTTTCCCGACATGGACCGGCTATCGCGCCAGGATGAATTCACCGCTGGCGAGCTGCGCCAAGCGTTCGTGGCCGCGAATCGGGGGTGGAAGCCAGAGGCAATCGGGATCTCCACCGGATCGCGTGGCTGGTTGCGCGAGCTCAAACTCTGTTATGGGCGCGATTTCAGGCCCCAGTCCTGCCCGCGCGGAAGTTTTGGCGCGCCAAACAATACCAGGCTCAAAATCTGGCGCGGTAACTAACGCTTGGCCTTGAAGAAGCCCCGCAGCAGCTCTGCCGCCTCGGCCTCACCCATGCCCGAATAGACTTCCGGCCGGTGGAGGCATTGGTCTTGCTCGAATATCCGGGCGCCATGCTCCACCGCACCGCCCTTGGGGTCGCTGGCGGCGTAATAGAGCCGGGCGATGCGGGCGTGGGCGATCGCGCCGGCGCACATCGCGCAGGGCTCCAGCGTGACCCACAGTTCGCAGCCTTCAAGCCGCTCGCTGCCCAAGGCCTTGGCCGCGGCGCGAATAGCCAGAATCTCCGCGTGCGCGGTGGGATCAGACTGGCCGCGCGGCTGATTGTGGGCCGCGGCGATCACCACCCCTTCCCTGACTATCACTGCGCCGATCGGAACTTCTCCGGCCTTGACCGCGGCTGCCGCCTCAGCCAGCGCTCGCTGCATCGGTTCGGGAAGGGGCCAACGGGTCATTTCACCGCGCTACCCCGCAGAAACCCGCGATGCAACTTGACCTTGCGGGACCGAATCGCTAAGCGCGCCCCTTCCTGCGGAAACGCACCAAAATTCAAGCGAGTATTGTCATGGCCCGCATTTGCGAACTGACCGGTAAAGGTCGCCAGGTTGGTAACAACGTCAGCCACGCCAACAACAAGACCAAGCGGGTCTTTTTGCCCAATTTGCAAAACGTCACGCTGATGTCCGAAGCACTGGATCGCAGCTTCAAGTTTCGCGTCTCGACGCACGGGCTTCGTTCGGTTGAGCATGTCGGCGGGCTCGACAATTGGCTGATCAAGACGGCTGACACCAAGCTGTCGACCAATGCCCAGAAGATCAAGCGCGAGCTGGCGAAGAAGCAGGCCGCCTGATTTTAGCGGGTCCGTAAGGGCCGCTGATCGGCATTTATTCAAGGGCGCGCGAGTTGATCGCGCGCCTTTTGCTTGTCCGCTGCGCGTGCCAGCGGCGGCAGCTTCGCCGGATCGAGCATCATCCGCCACAGCAGCGTGCGTTGGCTGATCGCGCCATTGTCATCCGACATTAGCCAGACCGTGATCGTCCCGTCCGCGGCTTGATCGATCGTGATCGCTTCGAAATTGTCGATCGGCAGCGGCGCATCAAGGGCCGCGATCTGCTGGCCCTGCCACAAGCCGCCCGCGGTGATCGCCGCCGGATCGGCCAGCACAATCCTGACAGCGGTGCGCACCGGGAACGGCCACAGCAAGCGCCGCATGACTATAAGAACCCGGCCATCGGGCAATTGGGCCATATCGGTGGGGCGGTAATTCTCCGGCCCGGAAAAGGTGAAAGCTTGCGGCGCTGCGCCATTGGTGGGGTCGCCGGGAAACAACAGCGCCGGATGGCGGCTGCTGTCAGACCAGCCTGAGAAAGCTTCGGCCAGCACGATGAAGTGCCCGTCGCGCAGCCGCACCATTGCTTCGGGACCGCTGTTATTCGGCCAATCGCGCATGGCTGGCGGGTTGTAGAACACCTGGCGGTGCAGGTCCGCCCCATGACGCGAGATTGCATTGCGCCATTCCAGCGCCAGCCATAACCGCCGGGACACCGGATCATAGGTGGCCGCCTCGACATCGCGGTTGTCCTTGATATCGTCCTTGCCGCCAACCGTCGGGCCGATCCGCACCGGATGGGTCCCGGGCGATGGATCGGGGAAATCGAGGAAATAGCCGCGGTCGCTGAACGCAAGCATCCGCCCCGGTTCGATCCGGACCATGCCGGAATAGCTGCCAAAATCATTGTGGCGAGCGGTCAGCTGCCACACCGACTCAAGCTTGAACGGGCCAATCCGGCAGCAGCCCGAAGCCAATGGCAACGCAGTCATCGTTACACTTTGATCGTGCTGGCGCGGGGCGCGTTCTGTCCGGACCCATAGGCCAGGAGCGAGGCCGCACAGCAACAACACGATCAACAAGCGGCGCACGCAGCCCTCTCTAACGATCCTCCGCCACGCGGCAAGCGCGCAAAGAAAAAGGGGCGACCCTTGCGAGCCGCCCCCTGATCTTTTCAGCTTCGTAGGTTTAGAAATCGACCTTCGCGCCAACCTTGAAGTAACGACCCATGATGTTCGCGCCGGCCCAGGCCGGGTTGAACTGGAAGATCTGGTAGGTCGAAGATGTATCCAGCGGCGCGTCGATATCGAACACGTTCAGGACGTTGGCATAGAGGGTGAACTTGTCACCGACCTTCTGGCTGATGGTGAAGTCAGCATTCCAGGTCGGCTTGGCCCGGCACTGAACCGGCGTACCATCGACATACGAGGCGACGGCATTGCCATTGGCCGCGTTGAGCGCGCAGTCACCGATGACGTCCCCGGCGTCAACCGCCGCGTTATCATAGCCGCTGGTGTAGTAAGCGGTCAGTGACACCGTGGTGCCGCCGAACTTCAGCGTGTTCTGCCAGTTACCGCGCCACTTGGGTACACCCGCACATGAGGTGTTGTTGCAAGGCCCGAGCGAACCATCATAGCGCGAGATCGTGCCGCCATCGTTCAGCTCATAATTGAGCATGTAGGATGCATCTGCGGAGCTGATCCAGGTCAGATCGTTGCCGATATCGAATTTGACGTTTGCGCCGAAATCGATGCCGCTGACCTTCTGGCTGTTGGCGTTACGGAACGAGGCCTGAATGGTGCCGATGTGCGGCAGAGCATTCGGGAAAGCCGGGTCCGTTGTGCCGCTGGGCGTCACGATGATGCCCGGCAGGTTCACGACGCCATTGTTGAGGTAATAGGCGTTGAGCGGAGTGGCAGTGTCGGTAACGCCGACGATCAGATCCTTTTGCTTGATGCGCCAGAAATCAACCGTCAGGCTGATGTTCTTGGTCGGCTCAAGGATGATGCCAGCGGTGATTGAAGTCGAGCGTTCCGGAGCGAGACCCGGATTGCCAACCGATGTGATACCCAGGCTGAACGACTGCGTGGCATAGGCATTGTTGCCATGCGCCGCGCAGAAGGTTGCAAAGGTGGTGCAGTTCAGTGTGCGGGTCACGAAACCGGTGGTCGGCAGACCGAAGGCTTCATTGAACGAAGGGATACGGAAACCCTTCGACCAGGTGCCGCGGACCGCCAGCTGCGGGATCGGTGTGAACTTCGCGCCGAATTTCGGTGAGAAGGCTTCCTGTCCGGTCGAGTAGCTGTCGAAGCGGCCCGAAGCATTGATTTCGACCTGATCCACGATCGGCGCGAACACTTCGTAGAACGCCGATTTCACGTTGCGGCTACCAGCGGTGCCCACTGCGTTGACGCTGTAGTAACGCGTGTAAGGCGCATCGAAGTTAGCCGGGTTGGCCGAAGGCGCATCGATCGATTCCGAACGATACTGGCCGCCAACTGCAACCTGCAGCTTGCCGCCCGGCAGTTCCATCAGCTCTCTGCCGATCTGAGCCGAAACCTGCCACAGGTTCGAGTTCGAAACCGTGGTGTTCGGCGGCGCAATTGCGTCCCACTGCGCCTGGGTGTTGGATTCAAGATCGCGGAAGTTGAAGGTATTGCGCGCCAGCGCATTCATGATCGCCTGCGGCTGGAAGTAATTCAGCTGGGTCCGGGTCAGCTTGACATTCGATGCCGTGAAGCTGGCCGAATAGTTCCAGGCATCGCCGAAGCTGCCGTCAATGCCGAGCACACCGCGCAATGAACGCGAATCGGTATCAATCGTGCGGCCGCGGGTCGAACGCACGAAGATCTGGGCTGTCTGGCCGAGCGCGGCATAGGGGTTGTTGGGGTTGAGTACGCCATTGGTGGCGTCGCAGCCCGTGCCAACTCCGTTGCGGGTACCGACACCGGCAGCGCAAACATAGACCGGAGCAATCACGTTATAAGCAAGCGCGCCACTGGTTGGATTGGTCGGCGTGCCGTTGAACCCAAGCGGCGTGAATGAAGCGTGGGTCTTGGTGTTGTAATAGTTAGCCATCGCATAGAACTGGGCGCGATCGCCGATGTTCGCGGTAAACCGTGCCGAGAGGCCCTTCCGCTCGATATCCGGCTGCAGCATGATGTAGCGGTTCTGGAAATCGACTTCGCAGGCGCCGATGAGCGGTGCCGTCGTCGACGTGCCGATGTTTGGCTGAAGCGGGAAGTCACGGCAGCCGGCTGCTGGATTGAGGTAGTCAAACCTGCCCGAGCCGCTGAATGCGCCGGGAGTGGTAACTGGGCGGACCAGGGCAACGCCGGGGATGCTGATCAGGCCGTTAAACAGCCCGTTTTCAGGCGTGTAACCGTTCCAGTTGTGGTTGGTTAGGCAGCTGCCTGCAGCATTACAAATGCCGGTCAGGTCGGAGCTGTTGAAGGGATAATCGCGATCGCGTGCGAACAGCGCATCCTGGCGCTGATATTCAGCGCTGACGTAGAAGTTGAAGCCCTGGTCTTCCAGATCGCCGTAACCATAGGTTGCGTCGATACGCTGTTCGCCCGCGTCGCCGCGCTGCGAGATACCGGCCGAACCGTTGAGGTGCAGGCCCTGGACTTCCTTCTTGGTGATCACGTTGATCACACCGGCGATCGCATCGGCGCCATAGGTTGACGACGCGCCATCGCGCAGCACTTCGATCCGATCGATGATCGCATCGGGAATGGTGTTGAGATCGACGAAGTTGCGCTGGCCGTCATCCGCGAGCGGATAGGGAGTGATACGCAGGCCATCGGCGATCGACAGGGTGGTCTGCACGGTCAGGCCGCGCAGCGCCGGTGCGTTGGCACCCGAGGCAAAGTTGAAACCGGTGTTCCAGCCCTGGGTGATGGTGCTGCCGTTATTGATCGAGAGGCGCTGAATGGCTTCGGCCGGGTTGTTGAGGCCGCGCTCTTCAAGCGTTTCGGCGCTGATCACGGTGATCGGCGAAGGGGTCTCGACATCGGTCCGGCGGAACAGCGAGCCGGTCACAACGATCGAAGGTGCTTCGTCGCTGCAAGCCGCGTCATTGGGGGTTGCGGCGCAATCGACGGCAGCTGTCTGCGCCGAGGCGGCGGTGCTGATCATCGCAAGGCCGAGTGCGAACGGTGCCGCGCCAACCTTCAATGCAATAAGAGTGGTTTTTTTCACAGGTTAGTCCCTCTGTATATGCCGGCTGCTAGGGCGGCCGGCGTTCCCGCATCAACGATCCCCAATTTGGCCCCGCGGCCGAACGGATCGTCGATAGATGGGCCGTGACATGGCGAACTGTGCGGTAGGGGGCAAAGGTTTTTCACACTCCTGCAACATTCGCTTGGTTGCTGTTGCAACTAAGCCACAATGGTGTGATCGCGTGGTAATATTTGTGCGCGTTGATGGATTGTTGCGCAACAATGGCCTTGTCGGCAAACTCAGCCGGCCTGCTCAGCCAGCTGGTGTCGCCCCGGCAAACAGCAGCGGATCAAGCCGCTTATCCTGCCACTTGATGCTCCAATGGAGATGCGGCCCGGTTGCCCGCCCGGTCATCCCGATTCGGCCGATGAACTGGCCGCGGCGCACCACATCGCCTTCTTTTACTGCGAGCTGCGAGCAATGGAGGAAGGCGCTGTTCAGGCCCATGCCGTGATCGATCATCAGCAATCGTCCCTCAAGCGTGAACGGGCTTTGCGCGGCGAGGATCACCACACCATCGGCAGGCGCAACAAACGGCGTGCCGCTGGCCCCGGTGGCGATATCGAGGCCCGAATGATAATTCCCCGGAGTGCCATTATAGATCCGCTGCGATCCAAACCGGCCTGAAAGCCGCCCGGTTACCGGCCAGATGAACGACTGCCGCCAGCCATCACTCACCGCCCCCACCGCGCGGGCCGCGTTGATCCGCGCCAGTTCGCCGGCGCGGCGGATCCGGAACGCTTCGTTGGGCGGCGTGCCGGGACGGGGACCGAGCGGAATATGTTCGATCTGCCAAGCGCGCGGGGCAATCGCCAGCTTCTGCAGTGCCGCGGTGCCATCAGGCCGCCTTATGCGCAGCTCTGCAACTGGCGCCGCGTCGCGATCAAACGCCAGAAAAAAATGCCGGTCAGCGGCCAGTGCGACAGGCTTGCCATCGAAACTGAGCGACTGCGCATCACCCGGCGCGACCCCGCGGGCCCAGCCGCCTTGAACCAGCTTGCCGGTGATCGCCAGATCAGGCGGGGCAGGCTCGATCAATGCGGCAAGGCGGGTCGGCACAATCACCGTGAACAACAGCGCAGCGCCGCCCAGCAACACCAGCAAGCCGCCCCGCATTGACCGCCTCACACCGATCCCAGCAGCCGGCTGGTGGCAATCTCGGCGCTGGCATAAGCTTCCTGCCGGGTTACGCTCCAATAGCGCAAGGCTTCGAGCGAAACGGCCTCGGCGCTGACCGCGCAGATCACGTGCTTGCCCGGGCTGAGCACCCGAAAGCCGTTGGGTTGGTAAAACAGGGTTGCGGCGCGCTCGCCCGATGACATCAACATGGGCGCAGTCTAGCCGAAAGTGGCTCTCAAAGCAATTTGCCTTGCTCAGGCGATGCGGGACGCGGTTTTGGTGGGGAGCGCGGCGTTGCAGCTTGGGCGGGAGCCACCGCCAGCTCGCCATCGCGGAAGCGGATCACCAGCCCTGGCTCACCTGCCGCCGCAGCCCGGCTCACCAACGTACGGCCATCGGCGCCGATGATCTGGGCATAACCACGTTGCAACACCCGAAGCGGATCGAGCGAGGTCGCCAGCCTGACCACTGCATCCAGCCGATCGCGGGCGCGATCAAGCCGGGCTACCAGCAGCGGCGCGGAAAGCCGCGCGCTATCGCGCTGGAGAGCGCCCCGCGAGAAGACTATCCGCTCCCCCAATCCGCGCCGCAGTCGCTCGCCCAGATCATCGAGACGCTGCGCATAAGGGCTGAGCAGCGCTTCGGCGCGGGGGAGCCGCTGGACGCGCGCCTCCAGCCGCTCCCGTCCGAGGGCGACCGGGCGGACCACCGAGCGACGTTTTCGCAGGGTCAGCTCGATCAGCTGGGCCAGCAATTCCTCGCGCACCGGCACCGCGATTTCGGCAGCCGCGGTCGGCGTGGGCGCGCGCAGATCGGCGGCGAAATCGGCCAGGGTGGTGTCGGTCTCATGCCCGACGGCGGAAATGATCGGGATCGAGCAATCGGCAATCGCGCGGACCACGACCTCCTCGTTGAAGGCCCACAGATCCTCGATCGAGCCGCCGCCGCGCGCGACGATCACCAGCTCCGGGCGCGGGACTGGGCCGCCCGGCTGGATCGCGGAAAAGCCGCGCACCGCCGCCGCGATCTGCTCGGCCGCGCCCTGCCCCTGGACCAGCACTGGCCAGACCAGCACATGGCTGGGAAACCGGTCAGCCAGCCGGTGGAGAATGTCGCGGATCACCGCGCCGGTGGGCGAAGTAACCACGCCGATCACGCGCGGCAAGAACGGCAGCGCCTGCTTGCGCTCGGCTGCGAACAGCCCCTCGGCCTCAAGCCGCGCCTTGGTCTTGGCGAGCAGCGCCAGCAGCGCCCCCTCGCCGGCGATCTCCATCCGTTCGATCACGATCTGATAGGTCGAGCGCCCCGGATAGGTAGTGAGCTTGCCAGTGACGATCACTTCCACGCCGTCCTCGGGCAGGAACGACAGCCGCTGCGCGCTGCCGCGCCACATCACGCCGTCGATCCGCGCGCCTTTATCCTTGAGGCTGCAATAGAAATGCCCCGAGGCCGCTCGCTTGACCCCCGAAAGTTCGCCGCGCAGTCGGACAAAACTGAACCGCTCTTCAACCGTCCGCTTGAGGATTGCAGATATCTCGGTGATCGAAAGCGGTGCAGCGTTGTCGCCATCGACGTCCTTCGCTACCAGCCCGCCAGCGGTTTCATCCGGGAATGGGGAAGAGTCGGGCATGAACATCCTGTTGCTTGGATCGGGCGGGCGTGAACATGCGCTGGCCTGGAAGCTGGCGCAATCCCGATTGCTGTCCGAACCGGGCACAAAATTGTTCGCAAGCCCCGGCAACCCCGGTGTGGCAGAACACGCCGAACTGGTCTCGCTCGAACTGGCTGATCACGCCGCAGTGGTCCAGTTTTGCGATTCGAGGCAGATCGGCCTCGTCGTGGTCGGCCCCGAGGCACCGCTGGTCGATGGGCTGGCCGACAGCTTGCGGGCTGCCGGCTTCGCCACATTCGGGCCCAGCCGGGCAGCGGCGCAGCTCGAAGGCAGCAAGGGCTTCACCAAGGATTTGTGCGCTCGCGCCCACATCCCGACCGGTGCTTATGTCCGCGTGACGGGCGCGGCTGCGGGACTGGCGGCGCTGGACGGATTCACCATTCCGGTGGTGATCAAGGCGGATGGATTGGCGGCCGGCAAGGGCGTGACCGTCGCCATGACCCGCGAGGAAGCCGAAGCTGCAATCGGCGACATATTTGCCGGTCGCTTTGGCGAAGCGGGCGCCGAGGCCGTGATCGAGGAATTCCTTGAGGGCGAGGAAGCGAGCTTCTTCGCAATCACCGATGGCAGCACAATCGTGCCATTCGGATCAGCCCAGGATCACAAGCGGGTCGGCGAAGGCGATACCGGCCCCAACACCGGCGGGATGGGCGCCTATAGCCCGGCGCGCGTCCTGACCCCGGAGCTTGAAGCAGAGGCGATCACCCGGATCATCGCTCCCACGGTCAGGACCATGGCGGGCGAGGGCATGCCTTATTCCGGCGTGTTGTTTGCAGGGCTGATGTTGACCCGCAGCGGGCCGCAATTGATCGAATACAACTGCCGCTTTGGCGATCCCGAATGCCAGGTGCTGATGCTACGGTATGAAGGCGATCTGGGCGAGTTGCTGCTGGCCTGCGCCGAGAACCGTCTCGGCGGGATCGAGCCGCCGCGCTTTTCGGATGACACCGCGCTGACCGTGGTGATGGCGGCGACAGGCTATCCCGACACACCGAAAAAGGGAGGACGGATCGAGGGCATTGCGGCCGCTGAAGCGACCGGGGCAAAGATCTTTCACGCCGGAACTACGCTGAGCGAAGCTGGCGTATTGACGGCAAACGGCGGCCGCGTTCTCAACGTCACCGCGTGCGGAAGCAGCGTCCGTGAAGCCCAGGCCCGCGCCTATGCCGCAGTCGATGCGATCGATTTTGCGGAAGGCTTCTGCCGCCGGGATATCGGCCAAAAAGAAGTTGCGCGCGAGTTGGCGCGAAGCGCCTAGCCCAGCCGCGCCTTCACCAGTGCCTGCAAATCCGCTTCGGACCGCGCACCGTAATGCGAGATGATCTCTGCCGCGGCAATCGCGCCCATGGTCAGGCATTCCTGGATTGTCCGGTCCTTTACATGGCCGGCAAGGAAGCCCGCTGCAAAAAGATCGCCAGCGCCGGTGGTATCGACCACTTTGGCGATCGGTTCGGCTGACACTTCACTGCGGGTCCCCTGGTGCATCGCTACCGCGCCCTGTTCGCTGCGGGTAACAACCAGCACCGGCACTTTTGGGGCCAGTGCAGCAAGGCCGGCGTCGAAATCGTCCAGCCCGGTAAGCGCCGCCAGTTCGACATGATTGGCAAACAGGATATCGATCTCTCCCGCTTCGATCATTTCCCGGAAATCATCGCCGTGGCGGCTGATCACGAAGGCATCGGAGAGGGTGAAGGCAACTTTGCGGCATGCGTTCCGCGCCGCTGCTATCGCCCGCCGCATCGCCGCGCGCGGTTCTTCGGGGTCCCACAGATAGCCTTCGAGGTAGAGAATTTTCGCATCCGCAATCGCCGCCTCATCCAGCGCTGATGCGGGGAGATACTGCGAGGCACCAAGGAAGGTGTTCATCGTCCTCTGGCCATCGGGGGTGACGAAGATCAGGCAGCGCGCGGTCGGCGGATGGCCGGCGCGGGCGGGGGTGGCAAAGCTGATCCCGCCGGCGCGAATGTCATGCGCAAAGACCTCGCCCAGCTGGTCATCCGCAACCTGTCCGATAAAGGCGCAGCTGGCCCCCAGCGCGGCGAGGCCCGCCAGCGTATTGGCGGCTGAGCCACCCGATATTTCGCGCGCCGGACCCATCGCTTCATACAAGGCATGAGCCTGATCGCTGTCGACCAGTGTCATCCCGCCGCGCACCAGGCCGAGCCGCTCGATCAGCGCATCCTCGCAGGGCGCCATCACATCGACGATTGCGTTGCCGATGGCGATTACATCGGTGCGAGGGGCAGCAGCGTTTGAGCTTGGCATCGGCATTCCTTGGGTTTTGCACAGGGGGTTTTGCGCAGGTGCAGCGGGCGCGCCTAGCGGTCTGCCGGTCGCAGGGCAAGTGCGGCCAAGTTGACTTGTCGGCGCTCACGCGCGATCCGGGCGGGCGATGCTCTCTGCTTTTGCCCTTGCCCTTGGCCAGCTGGCCGAACCGCGCGTGCTGCGCATTCTGGCCAAGAGCATTGCAGTGACCGTGCTGGTCTTCGCGCTGCTGGCTGCGGCCGGCTGGTGGCTGGCCGACCGGGCACTGGCCTGGGCCGGGTTTAGCGATGCGCTTGTCGGCGATGCCGCCGGACTGCGGGGGTTGCTGGCGGCAGTCGGTGTTATCGGTGCCGGATTGCTGCTGTGGCGGATCGTTGCGCTGGCGGTGCTACAACTGTTCGCCGATGAAGTGGTGCTGGCGGTTGAGGCGCGGCACTATCCGGGCGCCGCAGCAAGCGCCCGGCGGCTTGGCTGGCATGAGGAATTATCGGCGAGCCTTGCCGGAGCGGGCCGGGCGCTGGTCTTCAATCTGCTGGCCCTGCCGCTCGCATTGTTGCTGCTGGTAACCGGGGTCGGCGCGCCCTTGGTGTTCTGGCTGGTCAATTCGGTGTTGCTGGGACGCGAGTTGATGGACATGGTGTGGCTGCGACACCGCCCGTCGCGCCAATCGCCGCTGCCTTTGCGCAAGGGCGAGCGCTTTATCCTTGGCGGCGCGGTAACTGCTTTGCTGGCGGTTCCTTTCGTCAATTTTCTCGCTCCCTTCCTGGGCGCAGCGGCGGCTGCCCACCTCATCCATCGCAAGGACGCTTCACGCCATGTCATCTAGGACCATAATCGCGCTTGCGCTGATCCCGCTGATGACAGCTTGTGGCAATCAACCAAGTGGCGCTGGCAAGGTGCAGAGCGCTGCATCCAAAGCACCGCTCAGCGCAGCCCGCAACCCCGTCCGCCAACCCACTCGCCGCCCACCTCCGGCTGCGCAGACGCTTGTCCTGCCTGGGCTAGAAGGCGTGATCGGCGCGACATCGGCCGATCTCGTTAGGCAGTTCGGCACCGCGCGGCTCGATGTCTGGGAAGGCGATGCCCGCAAGCTGCAGTTCAGCGGCATTGCCTGCGTGCTGGACATCTACCTCTATCCCGCCGCCCAGGACCGCGAGCCGCAGGCGACCTATCTCGACGCGCGCCGCAGCGATGGCCGCGATGTTGATCGCGCTGCCTGCGTCTCCGCGCTCAGGCGTCGTTAGTGGCGCGGTCAATCCAGGCTGAGGTAACCCGGATTTAAGGATATTCAGCGATAATCCCCCGGGCGAAATAAGGGGGCTTCACCGCCATGAGCATGCAATTCCGTGACCTGGCCGAGCAGGCAAAGGCCGTAGGGACAATTTCCGCAGACGAGATTCTCGCGCTCCGCCGCGAAGGCTGGTCCGATGGCAAAATCGATATGGCTGAGGCCGAGGCGTTGTTTCTCGCCAATGACAGTCTCACCGAAGTTACCCCCGAATGGGTCAGCTTCTTTGTTGCGGCATTGACCGCATTTGTCGTCAATGGCGACGAACCGCGCGGTTATGTCGATGATGCCAAGGCCGATTGGCTGGCTTTCCACATCGATCACGACGGAAAACTGGACTCAATGGCCGAGCTTGAGCTGCTGGTCCGGATCATGGAAACCGCGATTCAGGTTCCCCCCGAGATGCGCAGCTACGGGCTTGAGCAGATCGAGCATGCGGTGGTGAGCGGCACCGGACCGACCCGCGACGGCGGTCAGTTGCTGCCGGGCTGCATCAGCTCGTCCGAATGCGCGCTGCTGCGCCGGATGATCTTTGCAGCCGGCGGCGACCGTCCGGCGGCGGTCAGCAAGGCCGAGGCGGAAATGTTGTTCCGGATCAAGAACGCCAGCCTGGAAGGTGACAATGCGCCGGAATGGGAACGGCTGTTCGCCCAGGGGGTAGCCAATTTCCTGATGGGCTTTGGCGGAAACGAGCCACTGTCGCCCCAACGTGCGGTTGAGCTCGAGACCTTCATGAACAGCTCAGGCGGCGGAATTGGTGGGTTTTTTGCCAGAATGGCCCGCGCCGATGTTGGCTGCGGCTTCGGCAGCCTGCTCTCACTCGGCGGGGCATGTCATGGCAGCCTGGGTAGCCACGGTATGAATGCCGAAGTCGAAGCAGCGGTGGCCATCACGGACGAGGAATCGAGTTGGCTCCATGCCCAGCTTGAGGCAGACGATCAGCTCGATCCCTATGAAAAAGCGCTGCTCGCCTTTATTGCAGAAGAGACCGGCGAAGACTTCAGACCGTAAAGCTTTCGCCGCAGCCGCAGCTGCCCTTGGCGTTGGGGTTGGCGAAAGTGAAGCCGGCGGCGAAATCGTCCTCGACCCAGTCCATGGTCGAACCGACCAGGTAGAGCACCGAGCCGCCGTCGATGAAGAATGTCCCGCCCGGCGTTTCGATCCGTTCGTCGAAAGCCACGGCTTCGCTGACATAATCGACCGAATAGGCAAGGCCTGAGCAGCCTCGGCGCGGGGTCGAGAGCTTGACCCCGATCGTGCCAGCGGGTGCCTCGGCCATCAGCTTGGCGATCCGCGCTTCGGCCGCTGGCGTCAGAATTACCGCGGCGGGCAGCGGGCGGCGCGTAGTGGTGGAGGTCGTCGCGGTCATCACAGCATCCCCAATTCGAGGCGGGCTTCATCGCTCATTTTGGCGGGATCCCAAGGCGGATCCCAGACCAGATTGACCTCGGCATCGCGGACCCCAGGGACCGCGCTGACGCGCAGTTCAACCTCGCCGGGCATCGATTCGGCCACCGGGCAATGCGGCGTGGTCAGGGTCATCGAGACGACCACCGCGCCGTCATCGCCGACGTCGACCCCGTAAATAAGCCCTAGATCATAGATGTTTACCGGAATTTCCGGATCGAAAATATCCTTTAGCGCAGCGATCACGCCTTCGTACAGATCACCGCCGGGTTCGCCGGGGGCGACATCCTGCGGCTTTTCGGCGAGGAAACCTTCGAGGTAATCGCGTTTGCGGTCGAGCTTCTCGCCAACCGATTCGACCCGGCCTCTCGGCGGCGCGGGCACACCATCGACTTCCTCAACCACGAATTTGGGGCTTTCATCATTCATCACCCGAAGATCCTCTTGGTCCGTTCGATCCCGCGCAAAAGCGCTGCTATATCACTCTGATCGCTGTATATTCCAAAGCTGGCCCGCGCGGTGGCGGACACGCCAAGGTGGTCCATCAGCGGCTGGGCGCAGTGGTGCCCGGCGCGGATCGCGACGTTTTCCTCGTCCAAGATGGTGCCAAGGTCGTGGGGATGCACCCCCTCCAGCGCAAAACTGACGATCCCGGCAGAATCTTCCGGGCCGAACAAAGTCACGTCGTTCAAATGCCGCAGTTCATCGCGAAGTTGGCTGACCAGCGCGGTTTCATGGGCATGAATCGCTGCAATTCCAATGCTTTCAACATAGTCTATCGCCGCACCCAGCCCGATCGCCTCGACGATCGCGGGGGTCCCTGCCTCGAACCGTTGGGGCGGCCCGGCAAAGGTCGTGCCGGCAAAGCTGACCCGGTCGATCATCGCTCCGCCGCCCTGCCAAGGCGGCATCGCCTCGAGGATTTCCGCGCGCGCCCACAGCACGCCGATTCCGGTCGGGCCATACAGCTTATGCCCTGAAAACACATAGAAATCACAGTCCAGTGCGGCAACATCAAGCGGAACTCGCGGCGGCGCCTGGCAGCCATCGAGCAGCAATTTCGCGCCGACGGAATGCGCCAGATCAGCCGCGCGGCGGGCATCGAGCACCGAGCCGAGCACGTTGGAAACATGCGCAAAGGCCACCAATTTGTGAGCGGGGGTGAGCATTTGCTCCGCCGCATCCAGATCGATCCGGCCATCGAAAGTCAGCGGGCAGACGTCAATTGCAACGCCCTTGCAAGCGGCATACAACTGCCATGGAACGATATTGGAATGATGCTCCAGGGTCGACAGCAGGATCCGGTCGCCGGCCTTGAGGTTGGCCGCTCCCCAACTCTGCGCAACCAAGTTGATCGCCTCGGTCGCACCCTTGGCAAAGACGACCTCATCTTCGCGGCCACCAATGAATTTGGCGACCTTCGTCCGGACCGCTTCATAGGCCAGCGTCATGTTGGCCGAACGGGCATAGACCCCGCGATGAACCGTGGCGTAATCCACCCCCATCGCGCGGACGGTGGCATCGATCACGCTTTGCGGTTTCTGCGCGGTGGCGGCGCTATCGAGATAGTGCCAGCTTGCCCCATCCTTGTTGAAAAGGCCGGGGAAATCGCTGCGCAGATCGGGCTTCAAGAGAGTTGCGATGTTCACAGCAGCGCTCCCAGTGCCGCCAGCGCCGCGGCGGTCAATTCGTCTTCACCCGGCGCACCGGCAAAGGCCTCGGCTATAAACGCCTGCAACATCAGCCGCTTGGCCTCGGCCGGTGGAAGCCCGCGCGACTGGAGATAGAACAGGCCGTTCGCATCGAGTTCGCCCACCGCGCAGCCATGGGCGCATTTGACATCGTCGGCATAGATCTCAAGTTCCGGCTTGGCGTTCGCGGTTGCGGTCCTCTCGAGCATCATGGCGCGGACCGATTGCTCGCTGTCGGTGCCAATGCTCCCGCGCGCCACCGCGACTTTGCCAAGATAGGTGCCAGTGGCGCGACCGGCCAGCACCGACCGGACCAGCTGGCGGCTGACCGCATTCGGCGCGGCGTGAGTGACTTCGGTGACGATCTCGAGCGTCTGATCGCCGCTGCCCAATTGCGCAGCGCCGAGCGTAAACTCCGCACCCTCGCCGAGTTCGACTTCCACCGCGATCCGGCCGAATATCGGCGCGGCGTTCAAAATCCGCAGGTCAAATTTTGCCCCTGCTTCAAGCTTGATCGACAGGGAACGTGCGACTGCTCCGCCCGCCGGAGTAACAATCGCCAACTGGCCTTCCTCACCCGCCGCAACCCGGATTTCCTCGCGCTCGACCGGCCAGACGCCAGCCAGCGCCGCCAAATCACTGTAGCGGAAGGCCTCTTGCCTGCGAGTCGGAAGGACGAGCGCGGTGGTCATGCGGCGACCGCCTCATATCCCTCAGCCTCAAGCTGATGCGCCAGCTCGGGCCCGCCAGTTTTGACGATCCGCCCGCCTGCGAGAACATGGACGAAATCGGGCTGCACATAATCGAGCAGGCGCTGGTAATGCGTAATCAGCAGCACGCCCTTGTTCGGGCGCCGCATGATCGCATTGATCCCCTCGCCGACGATCCGCAGCGCATCGATATCGAGGCCGCTGTCTGTTTCATCCAGCACCGCAAAGCTCGGATCGAGGATCCCCATCTGGACCATCTCGGCGCGCTTTTTCTCACCGCCCGAAAAGCCAACATTGACCGGTCGTTTGAGCATTTCCATGTCCATCTTGAGCAGCGCGGCTTGTGTCCGCGCCAGCTTCAAAAACTCGCCGCCCGAGAGCGGTGCTTCGCCCCGGCTGCGGCGCTGGGAATTGAGGCTTTCGCGCAGGAACTGGACGAAGCTGACGCCGGGAATCTCGACCGGATACTGGAAGCCCAGGAACAGTCCGGCAGCGGCGCGCTCATGTGGTTCGAGACCGAGCAGATCGGTGTCGCCCAAGGTGGCCGTTCCGCCGGTCACCGCGTAACCGGGCCGACCGCCAAGCACATAAGCCAGCGTCGATTTGCCCGCACCGTTCGGCCCCATGATCGCATGGATCTCGCCCGCGTTGATGCTGAGCGAAAGGCCCTTGAGGATCGGCTTGTCGGCGACCGTGGCGGAGAGATTATTGATTTGGAGCATTACGGTCTTTCTTAGTCGCCCTGGACAAAATGAATTCGTGCGTCGTGTCAGTGACCGGCGCTCCATTGATGCATTCGTCAAGCGGCGGCAAAAGCATGCCGGGATCGGGCACCGAGTAACCTGCTTCTGATCGGAAAGTCGGATCAACGAAAACGTATCTTCCACGGCTGACATAAGGCCCTGTCATCCCACACTCCCCCCAAGTGAAATCCCGGAACCGACAGCCCAGCACATAGGCCAGCGTCGACTTGCCCGCTCCATTGGGCCCATCACCGCATGGATCTCGCCCGCATTGATGCTGAGCGAAAGTCCCTTGAGGATCGGCTTGTCGGCGACCGTGGCGGAGAGGTTATTGATTTGGAGCATTAAACCGCTTTCACAAACTGATACGTAAAGTCTTGAGCAGTGCGTTCGTGACCAGAAGCGATGACCGAGCCATGCCATCGGTCGGCTGCTTGTTCATCAGTCTCAGCTCCCCAAACAGTAAGCTCGAGATCCAACCGCTTGAAGTGCCCTCCCCGCCAATCCTCGACATAGGCAATGAAATATTCGCGAGCAGCGTCTAATGGCGACGCGGAATCAAACTTGCGTATATAACGGTCGTGTCTGTCGCGCCCGCGAACGAAGAATGATCGACCACTCACCCCACACTCCCCTCAAGCGAAATCCCCAGCAGCTTCTGCGCCGCCACTTGCTTAAGCCCCTCCTCTTCAGGGGAGGGGTTGGGGTGGGGTTTCTCCCAGCGATCCGGCGCTTGTTCAAGCGCGATGAGGATTGCCTGAAGCACCCCATCCAAATTGCGCATCACATCGGGATTGGTGACGTGGAGAACCTCGAAACCGAGGCGTTGCAATGCCATGTCGCGGCCGCGGTCTTTATCTACATCGTGCGTTTCGCCATCGACTTCGACGATCAGCGCCTTTTGCGGGCAAAGGAAATCAGCGATGAAAGGGTCGATGACAGCCTGCCTGCGGAACTTGTAGCCGCCAAGTTGGGAACGGCTCAGCGCGCGCCACAGGCGTATCTCTGGTTCGGTGGGGTTGCGGCGCATTTCCTGTGCGTAGCCTGCCAGTTCTTCGTGGCGTCCGGCGGAGAGACCCCACCCCCGACCCCTCCCCTGAAGCGGAGGGGAGTTTTTCTGTTTCGCCTGATCGCGCAGGGTCCATTTCTGGCGCTGGCTCGAAAGCCCCTCCCCTCCAGGGCGTTCAGAGTCACGTGCCTCTGAACGCGGGTTGGGGTGGGGTCTATCCTCTGGACGGAAGTTCTCGTTAGTCATCCGACCGAGCCTTCCAACGAAATCCCCAGCAACTTCTGCGCCTCAACCGCAAATTCCATCGGCAGCTGTTGCAGCACTTCCTTGGCGAAGCCGTTGACGATCAGCGTCACCGCTTCCTCCGTCCCCAGCCCGCGTTGCTGGGCGTAGAACAGCTGGTCGTCGCTGATTTTGGACGTCGTGGCCTCGTGCTCGATCTGCGCGCTGGGGTTCTTCACCTCGATATAGGGCACGGTATGCGCGCCGCATGTCGACCCCAGCAGCAGCGAATCGCACTGGGTGAAATTGCGCGCGCCTTCTGCCCCGGGCGCGATTCGCACCAGCCCGCGATAGGTGTTGTTCGATTTGCCTGCGCTGATCCCCTTGGAGATGATGGTCGAGCGGGTGCCGCGCGCGTTGTGGATCATCTTGGTGCCGGTATCGGCCTGCTGGTAATTGTTGGTGACCGCGACCGAGTAGAACTCGCCGACGCTGTCCTCACCATTCAGCACGCAGGAGGGATATTTCCACGTTACCGCGCTGCCGGTTTCAACCTGGGTCCAGCTGACTTTGCTGCGCTTGCCCTGGCACAATGCGCGCTTGGTGACGAAGTTGTAGATCCCGCCCTTGCCGCTGGCGTCGCCTGGATACCAGTTCTGCACGGTGGAATATTTGATCTCGGCATCGTCCATCGCGACCAGTTCGACCACCGCAGCGTGGAGCTGGTTTTCATCGCGCATCGGCGCGGTGCAGCCTTCGAGGTAGCTGACATAGCTGCCTTTTTCGGCGACAATCAATGTGCGCTCAAACTGCCCGGTGTTTTCGGCATTGATGCGAAAATAGGTGGATAGCTCCATCGGGCAGCGCACGCCCTCAGGGATGTAGACAAATGTCCCGTCCGAAAAGACCGCGCAGTTGAGCGCGGCGAAATAATTGTCATGCATCGGCACCACTTTGCCGAGCCATTTGCGGACCAGCTCGGGATATTCGCGCAGCGCTTCCGAAATCGAGCGGAAGATCACCCCGGCGCGTTCCAGCTCGGCCCGGAAAGTGGTGGCGACCGAAACGCTGTCGAACACCGCATCGACCGCGACCTTGCGCGCGCCTTCGACGCCGGCGAGGAACTTCTGCTCCTCGATCGGGATGCCGAGCTTTTCGTAAACCCGCAGGATTTCGGGATCAACTTCGTCAAGACTGCCCAGCTTGGGCTTCTCCTTGGGCGCAGCGTAGTAATAGGCGTCCTGGTAATCGATCGGCGGGACGTTGAGCTTGGCCCAGTCGGGCGGGGTCATGGTCAGCCAGTGACGATAGGCCTTGAGGCGCTGTTCCAGCATCCATTCCGGCTCGTTCTTCTTGGCCGATATGAACCGGACGGTGTCTTCGTTCAGCCCCTTGGGCGCGAAATCGGTTTCGATGTCCGAGGAAAAGCCCCACTCGTAAGTCTCGAGGCTCTTGGCCGCATCGCGTGCGGCCTGATCCTTGAGTTCAACGCTGTCGGTCATGCGGAAACTCCGGCTTCGGCTATTTGGGCAAGACGGGTCAACGGGACACTGGCCAGCGCGCCGCGCATCGTGTCATTGACCAAGCCCCAGTGCGGGCGGACCGAGCACGTGCCTTCCAGCCCGCAATCGTGCCGGCCTTGCTCAACACACGGGGTAAGGGCGATCGGGCCTTCAACCGCCTCGATAATATCGGCGAGCGAGATTGCCGCCGCCGGGCGCGCCAGCTTCAAGCCGCCGCCCACTCCGCGGGTCGAACGGAGCAGACCGGCAGCCGTCAACTTGCTGACCAGCTTTTGTACGGTGGGCACCGGAAGGCCGGTTTCCTCTGCCAATTGCGCCGCGTTGACCTGCGCAAAGCCGCAATGGCGCGCAGCAGCGCTCATCGTGACAACGGCATAATCGGCCATGCTGGAGAGGCGCATATCGAGCTTCCCAAATAAATCGGAGTGATTCGTTCCGATTTATCTAGGCCTGCTCCTGCACAATTTCAAGGAGTGGGTATCGAGGCCAGTCCGGGCGTTATCTCGCGGAAATTGCGCAGATCGAGCAGCGCGTCGAGAATCGGCTGCTCGCTGTCGCCCAGCCGGGCCGGGGTGCGTCCGGCAAACAGCCGGATCTCGCGGATCAGATGCGACTGATCGTAGAACAGATTGAGCAGTCCGGCGATCTGCTCTGCGCTGGTCTCGGGCGACTGGAGCAGCGCCGCGACCCGAAGCGCACGGTATTTGCGGACCAACAGTTTGGGTGTGGCGCCATAATATCGCTCGACCAGCCGTTGCAGCTGCCGCTCGGAATATTCGGAACCATCGATCAGCGCCTCCAGCGGTGGGTCCAGACTGCTTGAGAGCCAGGCGGTTACCTGCCCCATCAGTGCCTCGTGGCGCGGATTGATCGGGCGGAGCCGGGCGAAAATAAAATCGGCGATCTCGGCGCACATCGCCTCTGGCGACATCGCGCCACTCGCATAAGCGGCGCGCAGCCTTTCGCCCAGCTCGGCTACCTCCGGGCCGAAAAACTCGCTCGCATCATACAGCCGGTTGCCGTGCTTGCCAGCGTTCAGCCCGGTGAACGCCGCCCAGCCGCGCGGCAACAGCGCTGCGCCGACACAATGGAACGGGCCGTCCACTTCAAACGGCACCGCAACCGCACACGGGGTCATCAAGGAAACCGGGTGCGAGGGATCGGTGATCCCGCTGGCGAAGTGCATCTTGCCCTGGCCGCGCAGGAAGAAATACAGAAAGCCCACTGCCGCTGGCTGCATGTCGCGGATTTCCACCTCGTCGCAGCGGAAGTGAAACAGTGTAGTTACAAAGGGATGGAGCTCTTCTGGGGCAGGAAAATAGTTGAGCTCAATCAGCTGCGGGCGGGTGAGTTCAGCTTCATCAAATGCCACCGACAAGTCGGCAGCTCCCTTCATAATCGCGTCCATCTGCAACCCCTGTCTGCGGGGAGACTACTGAATTCAACCGTTTGCGTCACCAAAAAAACGGCTCCCGGCAATAAAGCCGGAGAGCCGCTGATGAGTTAAGGTCTTGTTGCAAAATGCTTCAAGCCCTTCGGGTCGCCCAGCCTCGATACGCACTCCCACTGATTCGCAATTGTATGGAATCGACAGTAAAGCCCGGAATCTGAATCATTTTTTTATGTGGCTTTAGTGCAACTGCTGTCAAAACCGGTCCGACGCGGCGCCGTGCGTCGACAGGTGCCTGGGCTCATGGCATAGCGCCCGCGATGCTTTATTCCCTGATCCGCCCTGCTCTGTTCCTGCTCGACCCCGAACGCGCCCACGGCCTTGCCATCGCTGCGCTCAAGCTGCTGCCGCCGGGCAAGCCCGCGCCAGACGGGGGTCCGCTGGCGATCCGCGTGGCAGGCCTGTCGTTCCCCAACCCGCTGGGGATGGCGGCCGGGTTCGACAAGAATGCCGAAGTTCCCGACGCCTTGCTGGGTGTGGGCTTCGGGTTTGCCGAGGTAGGCTCGATCACGCCCCTGCCGCAGGCAGGCAACCCCAAGCCCCGGATGTTTCGCCTGGTCGAGGATCGCGGGGTGATCAACCGGCTGGGCTTCAACAATGAGGGGGCCGATGCTGCCGCCGCCCGCCTTGCGCGTCGCCTTGGCAAGCCCGGGATTGTCGGGATCAACATCGGGGCCAACAAGGATTCGGCTGACCGGATCGCCGATTATGTCACCATGACAAAAGTGATGGCGCCGCTGGCCAGCTATCTGGCGGTCAATATCAGCAGCCCCAACACGCCGGGTCTGCGCGCGCTGCAGGATGAAGCCGCACTCACCGGCCTGCTCGATGCGGTGCTGGAGGCGCGCGGGCCCAGCCAGGTTCCGGTGTTCCTGAAGGTCGCGCCCGATCTGACCCCTGCCGATATCGACGCGATCAGCCGGATCGCGATCGACAAGGGTCTGGCTGCCCTGATCGTTTCCAACACCACCATATCGCGCCCGCCGCTCAGATCGCGCTATGCCGGCGAGAGCGGCGGGCTATCCGGCGCGCCGCTGCGGGAGCTCGCCCAGCAGCGGCTGCGCGATTTCCGCAAGGCGAGCGGCGGGGCGATTCCCTTGGTTGGGGTCGGCGGGATCGCCAGCGCCGAGGATGCCTGGGTGCGGATCCGTGCCGGGGCGAGCCTGGTCCAGATCTACAGCGCGATGGCCTTCGATGGCCCGGATATCGCGCGGCGCATCGTCGGCGGGTTGGAGCGGTTGATGAAACGCGATGGCTTTAGCTCCATTGCCGAGGCGGTGGGAAGTGAATAGCGTTGCGATTATGACCAGCCGTTTCCTCGTTGCCCTTGCCGCGCCGCTCCTGCTGGGAGCCTGCGCCACCGTTCCTGCCGCACCGGCAGCGCCTGTGTTCGAGCGCGGGATGGTCAGCGCGGCCGATCCGCGCGCCGCAGAAGCAGGGGCCGAAATGCTCCGCGCCGGTGGCAGCGCCAGCGATGCCGCGCTCGCCACCCTGCTTGCTTTGACCGTGGTCGAACCGCAAAGCTCGGGGATCGGCGGCGGCGGTTTTCTGTTGCTCGATGATGGCAAGGGCAGGGTCGAGACGATCGATGGCCGCGAAACCGCACCGATGGCGGCCGGGCCAGACTGGTTCAAGATGAATGGCCAGTATCTTTCGGTTCCGCAGGCAATTCCGGGCGGCCGCAGCGTCGGCGTCCCCGGCAATCTGCGGCTGATGGAACAGGCGCACGAGCGGCACGGCAAGCTCAAATGGAAGGCGTTGTTTGGTCCGGCGATCCGGCTCGCCCGCGACGGCTTTGTCATGACCGAGCGGCTTAATGCCTTCCTGACCCGGTCGAAAAGCACCGCCGCGCTGACCGCAGAGGGCCGCGCGCTCTATTATCAGGCCGATGGCATGCCGCTGCCAGCCGGGACACTGGTCAAGAACCCGGCCCTGGCACGGTTCCTCGAACAGCTCGCCGCCCGCGGTGCGGACAGTTTTTATGTCGGACCCAACGCGCAGGCGATCGCCAGCGCGGTTTCCACCGCAGCGCGCAATCCCGCGCCGATGACCGCGGGTGATCTGGCTGCTTATTCCGCCCGGCAGCGCGATCCGGTCTGCACCATTTATCACCGCTACAAGATCTGCGGGATGGGTCCGCCGTCTTCAGGCGCCACGACCGTGCAAGGAACGCTGGGCTTGCTCGAGCGGTTCGATTTGCGCAGCTTAGGCAAGGATGATCCGCGCAGTTGGCACCTGATCGCCGAAGCCCAGCGGCTCGCCTATGCCGACCGCGAACGCTATCTGGCCGATCCCGATTTCGTCGCGGTGCCGCTGGCGGGCCTGCTTGCGCCAGACTATCTCGCCGCGCGCTCGCAGTTGATCGCGATTGACCGGACGATGCCCTCGGTAGCTCCGGGCAATCCTGCAGGCGTGAAAGTAGCGCTGGCCGATACTCTGACGCTGGACGTCCCCTCAACCTCGCATTTTGTGGCAATCGATCGCTATGGAAGGGCGGCCACGCTGACCTCGACCATCGAAAGCTCATTCGGTTCGGGCCTTATGGTGGGCGGCTATTTCCTCAACAACGAGCTGACAGACCTCAGCCTGATCCCCGAGCGTGATGGCGCGATGATCGCCAACCGGGTCGAGGGCGGCAAGCGGCCGCGCAGCTCGATGGCGCCAACGCTGGTCTATTCCCCCGATGGCAAGTTGCGGATGGCGATCGGCGCGGCGGGCGGCTCGACGATCCCGGCGCAGGTGCTCAAAGCGATCATCGCGGTGATCGACTGGGATCTGCCGGCGCAGGAGGCAATTGCAATGCCGGTGATTTTCGCGCCCGGCGGCGCTTTTGTGTTCGTCGAAAAAGGCGGCGCGCTGGAAGCGATGATCCCCGCCCTGCGCGCGCTTGGCCATACCGAAATCCAGCCGCGTGAACCCAGTTTCAAAGCCAATGCGGTGGAGGTGGTGAACGGCCGGCTGGTCGGCGCGGCCGATCCGCGCAGCGAAGGGCGGGCAGTGCCTGAATAAGCCGCTCCGCGCTTGCCGCTGGGGCAAAGCGACTTTAGAGAATTCTCAGATAATTCGCCGCGACATGACGGCAATAATAGGAGGGGCGAAGCGTTGGTGCAGCTTTCTGATATCCGGACCGCCAGCAATCTTGTGACATTGTTTCTCGCGCGCGCCGATGCGCGGGGAGACCGCCCGTTCCTCTCGGCCAAGCGCGAGGGCAAATGGCAATCGCAAAGCTGGTCGGAAGTGGCGAGCAAGGTTTGCCTGATGGCCGAATCATTGCGCAAGCTTGGGCTGAATGACGGTGACCGGGTGATGCTGGTATCCGAGAATCGCCCCGAATGGTGCATCGCCGATCTGGCGATCATGGCCGCCGGTTGCATCACGGTTCCGGCCTACACCACCAATACCGAGCGCGATCACCAGCATGTGCTGGAAAATTCGGATGCGAAGGCGGTGATCGTCGGCAACCCCAAACTCGCAAAGCAAGTGCTTCCGGCGGTACTGCGATCCGGCCTTGGCAATCAGATCATCGGGATCGAGGGGCTGGGCCAGACCCAGTCCGGCGCAATCGACTATCACGAATGGGCCGCGCTGTTTTCAGGCGATGCGGCCCAGGCGCGCGCCGCCGTTGATGCCCGGATCGCGAAGATCAGCCGCGAGGATACCGCCTGCATCATCTATACCAGCGGCACCGGCGGGGCACCGCGCGGGGTGATGCAGCACCACGGCGCGATCCTGTGCAATGTCATGGGTGCGGCGCTGGTGCTGGAGGAAGACTTTGGGCTGGCCGATGAGGTGTTCCTCTCGTTCCTGCCGCTCAGCCATGCCTATGAACACAGCGGCGGGCAATTTTTGCCGATCGGGGTGGGCGCGGAAATCTACTACTCCGAAGGGCTCGAAAAACTCGCCAGCAATATCGAGGAAGTCCGCCCGACGATCATGGTGGTGGTTCCGCGCCTGTTCGAAGTGCTGCGGACGAGGATCATGAAGCAAATCGAAAAGCAGGGGCGCATTGCGAATTTCATGATGGACCGGGCGCTCTCGATTGGCGAGAAAAAGGCCGATGGCCGGCGCGGCGGCAAGGGGCGCCTGCGCGACCGGCCGATGGATTTCATCCTCGAAAAGGCACTGCGCCCCAAAATCCGCCAGAAGTTTGGCGGGCGGATCAAGGCGATGGTTTCGGGCGGGGCGCCGCTCAATCCCGATATCGGCGTGTTCTTCGATTCGATGGGGCTGACCATGCTCCAGGGCTATGGCCAGACCGAGGCCGGCCCGGTGATCAGCTGCAACCGCCCCCGTGCAGGCATCAAGATGGACACCGTCGGCCCGCCGATGGATGGGGTAACCGTCAGGATCGCCGGGGACGGGGAAATTCTGGTTCAGGGCGAACTGGTGATGCACGGTTACTGGCGCAACAAAGCCGAAACCGACCGGGTGCTGAAGGTCGATCCAACCGACCCGGAAAGCGGGGTCTGGCTCCACACCGGCGACATCGGCCATATCGATGACAAGGGCCGGATCGTGATTACCGACCGCAAGAAAGACATGATCGTCAACGACAAGGGCGATAACGTCTCACCCCAGAAGATCGAGGGGATGCTGACCCTCCAGCCGGAAATCTCGCAGGCGATGGTGGTGGGCGACCGGCGGCCCTACATCGTTGGGCTGATCGTGCCCGATCCCGAATGGGCGCTGGAATGGGCCCGCGCGCAGGATGAAAAGTTCGATTTTCACGAGCTGCAAGACCTGCCCGCCTTCCGCAGCGCCGTCCGTGCCGCGATCGACCGGGTCAATCAGGACCTGCCGGTAACCGAGAAAGTCCGCCAGTTCGCCTTCGCCGACGAGGCTTTCGGGATCGAAAACGAGGAAATGACTCCGAGTCTGAAGATCCGCCGCCACAAGCTGAAGGAGCGCTATGGGGAACGGCTGGATGGGTTGTATCGGGGGTGAGCAACTCCAACCCTGGATGCGCCAAATCCATGACCCGCTCATGCTGAGCCTGTCGAAGCACACGCGCTGCCACTAGCCCAGCGCGATGGCCTTTTATACTTACCTTCTGCGTTGCAACGATGGCAGCTTTTACGCCGGTCATACCGATGATCTGGAAATAAGGATGGGACAGCATGATTCTGGGCTGCTTGGCGGCTATTCGGCACCACGCCGCCCGATAGTGCTCGTCTGGTCTGATAGTTTTGCCACGCGCGACGAAGCTTTTGCGGCCGAGCGCAAGATCAAAGGCTGGGGCCGGGCAAAGAAACTCGCTTTGATCAATGGCGATTGGGAGCAGATCAAGCTGTTGGCGCGCAACCGGCAAGGTTGAAGCGCCCAGTTCAGCCGTAGCACGCGTGCTTCGACAAGCTCAGCATGAGCGGGTTTTGTTGGTTAGGGGCTCTTCTGTCAATGTCTCGGATGCACTGGCCATTGCCGGAAGTAACGCTATGGCGAGCGGCAGGACGGGTTGTATCGGGGGTGAGGCTCTTGCTGCGCATCAAGCATATTATGTTTCTGCCCGCTACGATCGCAATGGCAGTCGCACCGTTGTCCGCTAACGGTTCCGCCGCAAATTCCGCACCGTTACCCAGCGCGCTCGAAGCCGGGTGGCAGGGCAAGCCCGTCTGCGAGCTGCTTTATGAGACCGCGACCGACCGGGTGTTGCGCTGCAGTTTTCCGCCGGGCGTCGGGCATGAACGCCACTTCCACCCGCGCCACTTCGGATATGCGGTTTCCGGAGGAACGATGCGGCTTACCAGTGCCACGGGCACGCGCGAGGCCGAGATCAAAACCGGCTCCAGCTTTTCAAGCCAGGGAATTGGCTGGCACGAAGTGCTAAACATCGGAGCGACGACGGTGGTCTATCTGATGTTCGAAGCGAAGGCGTAAGTCCCGCTAAATCCCCATCCAGTCGCAGAGCCGCGCCCACAGACGCCGAGGCGCACCGACAATGGTTTCGAACAGCGACATCTCCGGGGGCGGCGATTCGTCGTCATCGGTCAGCCAGAGCGGCCCCGAGTCCCAGTCCGGTTCGCTCGGTTCTTCCAGGATCGGAGCGATCGGCCCGATCGACGTGACGGGTTCGGGGTTCTCCGCGCCCTGCGGGACAGGCGGTGCGATAAGGGCCTGAAGCCGTTCTTGCAGGCTTGGCTCGATCAACGAAATTCCCGGCCCCGCGATTGCCGGGATCACGGGCGGCTCGCCGCGGGTCAAGGGTTCTGAGTGTTCTGGGAAGTCGTCCGGTTCGCGCGGCGGGAGCATGTCGCGGAAGTCCCAGGCCGGTTTGGCAGGCTTCTTGGCCAGCAGCGGCCCGCCGGGCATTGGGGTGATCGTGGTTCCGGGTGTGGCTTCGGGTGTGGCTCGGGTCGTGGCGTCCGGCAGATGAGGCGCAGGCGAATCGGGCAGCTCGGCGCTCGCGGCCGGATCGGTCTCGGCGTCGGTGTGACCCGAACCGCGCAGTCTGGCGATGCGGATCGCCATTTCCTCTTCCTGTTCCTCCAGGACCAGCACGGCGCGCTTTTTTGCCCGGGGAATTCCGGTCATCACCAGACTGCTGTAGCGCGGCGCGGGAATCGACTGGCCGGCCGCGGCCAGGGCGAGCTCCGCCTCGGCCTCGGCTGCCTTGCGGGCATCGTCCGAAATCCCCACGACCGGCGCATCGAAATAGGGATATACGCCATTGCTCCCCGCCATCACGCATAGCGGGCGCGGCAGGCCATCCCGTTCGATCCGTTGGCCGACCGCCTGGAACAGCAATGCCGAGAGCAGGCAGGCACCGAGCGAGCCGGCCCGAATTCCTTCCTCGTCGGGCTCGTCGCTGGCGAGCAGCCGCGCTTCAAGGCTGGCCAGCGCGCCATGCAGATCGTCGAGCCCGGTAAGCGCCAAGGCTGTGTCGGTCGCTTCGCAATCGTCACCCCAGGTGCAGCCGTGATAGGAATAGCCGTCGAGCAGATCGTCGCGCGCGCTCTGCGAGAAGGGGAAGATCTCGTCGGTGAAGTAGCTGGTTTCGATATGCGGCGCGAGCCGCCCCTCGGCATTGGGCTCGGGCACGACATCCCCTGGCCAGCCGAATGCAATCGACAGGGCCGATACCGGGCGTCCGGGCTGATCATGGCGCCGGACAGCGCTGTCCAGCCCTTCCCAGCCGATCAGGAACAGGTCATCGGCTTTGACCGTCAGGAAGCGCTCCGGCAGCAGCAGTCCCGCTCCGGCAAAGGGCGCGAGGAGCCGGCGTAATTGTTCAACTGCCGCGCCGGCTTTGCCCTGGCGCAGCCTGGTTTCGATCGAGCGGCGGAAGGCCTCCTCGTTCAATCCGTCAAGGCTAATGGTAGTCAGTGGCGTATCCCCGGCGCTGCCCGCCAGGGAAATAGCCCCGCAATGGTTGATATGTGGTTACGAACGGAGTGGCCCCGCCAAATATGCGACCACGTCAAACTCAGGCGGCTTCTTTCTCGATCCATTCCGGGAAGAATGCCGGGGCGCGGGCCGACCAGCCCGGCGCCGTTGCGGCAGCTTCGCTGATCGACTGGAGCAGCCCGCGGCGGCGTTCGGGACGGATCTGCGGCAACGCAGCGGCGGCGCAGAACGCGCTTGGCAGCCATGGCCGCGCTTCGGCGCCCAGCAGACGCTCATACAAGAAGCGGAAAGCCGAGAAGCTGGAAATCTTTTCCTGCGCCAGATCGAACGCGGCAACCCGGACCAATTTGCCGATGAAACCCTCGAGCGCATCGAACCCGGTTTCGGCCGGCATCGCACCGCGCAGCACTTTCAGTTCCTGATAGGCAACATACTGGCTGCGGATCGAGGCATTCTCGCTCGCATCGCGCGCCCACAGTTTGAACGCATCCTGGCGGCCAAGGCCGATATCGAGACTGCGCTTGATATAGCGCTGTTCGGCAGCATCGAAACCGGCAAATTCGCGCAGTTCGGCGATGGTCAGCGATGCGGTACCTGTATTGGCCATGATAACCCCCGTTGGCGGGCCTTTCGCCCGGCAAACCGGAGATCACCAGAAATAGGTTAGAAAGTTGTTAACCACGGTGTTCGCTTGTTAACCCATCCGCCTTGCGCGAATGGCTTGCTGCGCCGTCCCGCTCCCTAAATCAAACCTGCCAGCGGGCTCGACGGATCGGCGTATTTGCGGGTCGCCATCCGCCCGGAAAGATAGGCATGACGTCCGGCCTCGACCGCCAGTTTCATCGCCAGCGCCATCCGCACCGGGTCTTTGGCTTCGGCGATTGCGGTGTTCATCAGCACCCCGTCGCAGCCCAGCTCCATTGCCACCGCCGCATCGCTGGCGGTGCCGACACCTGCATCGACCAGCACCGGAACGCTCGCCCCTTCGATGATCAGGCGGATCATTACCCGGTTCTGGATCCCCAGCCCCGAACCGATCGGCGCGCCCAGCGGCATAATCGCCACCGCGCCGACTTCTTCCAGCTGCCGGGCCGCGATCGGATCGTCGGCGCAATAGACCATCGGCAGGAAGCCCTCTTTGGCCAGCACTTCGGTCGCCTTCAATGTCTCACGCATATCGGGATAAAGCGTGCGCGCCTCGCCCAGCACTTCGAGTTTGACCAGATCCCAGCCGCCCGCTTCGCGCGCCAGCCGCAGCGTGCGGATCGCATCATCGGCGTTAAAACAGCCGGCGGTGTTGGGCAGATAAGTAATCTTTGCGGGATCGATGAAATCGGTCAGCATCGGCGCCTTGGGGTCGGAAATATTGACCCGGCGCACCGCGACGGTGACGATCTCCGCCCCGGACGCTGCGACCGCCGCCGCATTCTGGGCGAAATCCTTGTACTTGCCGGTGCCGACGATCAGCCGCGAACGGAACATCCGGCCCGCGACCGTCCAAGTATCATCGGTATGATCCCCGCCACCGACAAAATGGACAATCTCAAGTACATCCCCCTCTTCCAGCGCGACGGTCGCAAGGGTCGAACGCGGGACAATCAGTCCGTTGCGTTCGACCGCAACCTTGGCGGGATCGAGTTCAAGGGTGCGGACCAGATCGGCGATCGAGCCGGATGCAGCGCGGCGCGATTCGCCATTTACGGTGAGATTGAGTTGTGCAGGCATGCGCTGCAGATAGCGTTCAACCAGCGTGACGCAAGTTGCGGATGTGGGCGAGTGCGACAAGGCTGACCCCGCCGACCGTCAGCACCGCCTCTGCCGCGCCGTGCCCGGCCAGCAGCGCAAGCAACATCAGCGCGATACCGCAGGCACCCAGCAGCAAAGGCCCGCGCTGACGGTGGCGAACTGCACCGATCCCCAGCGTCAGCACTGCCACCGCAATCGCCAGCGCCAGCCCGACCCGATGGATCGCGGGCGCCAGCATCAGCTCCCCGCCAAGACCCAGCCCGGCCACCAGCACCAAACCAGCGATGCAATGCAGCGCACAGAGCCCTGACAGAAGCACGCCGACCCGGTCAAGCCGGTCGCGAATCGAGAGGATGGCGGTGCGCATTGCGTAGCAATAGATATGTTATGTTGTAACATAGCGCAAGGCTTGGGTGTTGCCAAGCTTTGGGAATTGATTGGCTCCCTGCACCATAAGCCACTTGCGCTTTGGCGCGCTGCAACGCAGTGAACAGGTCATGGCCAATGCCAGTTTTGCCTCTGTCGCGCTCCCTGCTCGCTCGTCTGACCTGCGTCCGCTGGCTTTAGTCCGCTGGTTGCTGGTAGTCGCCGCGCTGGTCGTCGCAATCGTTGCGGTCGGCGGGATTACCCGGCTGACCGAATCGGGCCTGTCGATTACCGAGTGGAAGCCGGTAACCGGCACGCTTCCGCCCCTGAGCGACGCGCAATGGCAGGCCGAGTTCACTGCCTATCAGCAAATCCCGCAGTATACCCAGGTCAACGGTCCCGCGGGCATGACGCTGGACGATTACAAATTCATCTATTTCTGGGAGTGGGTGCACCGTCTGCTCGCGCGCGGGATCGGCCTGGCCTTTGCCCTGCCGCTGGCCTGGTTCTGGCTGCGCGGCGCGATTCCGGCTGGCTACAAACCGCGCTTGCTGGCGCTGCTGGCGCTGGGCGGAATGCAAGGTGTGGTCGGCTGGTGGATGGTCTCGTCGGGGCTTTCCGCAGACGTCAAGGTCAGCCATTTCCGTCTCGCCACGCATTTGCTGGTCGCGCTTACCACGCTGGGCGGGCTGATCTGGACCGCGCTCGATCTGCGCGCTCTCGCCGCCGGCAAGCCGCGCGCCAGACTGACCGGTTTCTCGGCGCTGGCGCTCACCATGCTGGTAATCCAGCTGTTCTATGGTGCGCTGGTGGCGGGCATGCGCGCCGGACAGGTCGCCAATGACTGGCCGTTGATGCAGGGCAGCCTGATCCCCGCAGGCATCGATTGGTCGCGTGGAGCCGGCCATGCACTGCTATCCGATCCATACCTCACCCATTTCATTCATCGCTGGTGGGCGTGGGCGCTGGTTGCGGTGCTGATCGTGATGGGACGCAAGCTGCGCGGGGCAGGACAGCGCAAGCCGTCGATCGCGATCCACAGTGCTTTCGGGATCCAGATCCTGCTGGGCATTGCCACGGTGATGAGCGGGGTCGCGTTGTGGCTGGCGGTGCTCCACCAGCTGACCGGCGCGTTGCTGGTCGCTGCGACGGTGTGGGGCGCGCATGTGCTGGGCAGGACCGGGAATTCGGCCTTGGATAAGTCAGCAGCGCGTAAATCACCTCTGGGGGCACAATGACGGGCAGGGCAATATTTCTGGCGGGTGTCGCAGCAATCCTGCCGTCGGCTGCAGCCTTCCCGGAAAGCGCAGCCACCGAGCGGGCGCAAATCTCCCAGTTTGACCCTCCTGACACACCGCTGATCCTGACCCGCACGGTTTGGCGCTCGCTGGTTGACGGCAAGGAAATCATTTCGCGCAAACGCTATGCCGTGCGGATTGTGCCCGATGGCGATGGCTTCCAGGTTACCGGCGCGCTGTTTGAATCGGCGGTCGAGGCCCCGCCCGCACTCGCTGCCCTGGCCGAAATGGAACGCCGCCGGTCTGATCCGACCCTGCTTCCGATCAGGCTCGATTCGAACGGACGGATAATGCCGGAACCCGGCGTGTTCGATCCCGCTGTCCGTGAGCCGGGCGCCCGCGTGGCGCAGCGACTGGTCCGGTCCTCCGCAATCGCCAGTGCCGACAAGGATCAGGCTGATTCGCTGATCGACCAGATCGCCCGGGCCGGGGGCATTGCCCAATGGCCGTCCGACCTGTTCAATCCGTCCCGCCAGATGCAACAGGAACGACGGCGGATCGCGCTCCCCGGCGGGAGCGAGGGCGAAGTCGATGTTTCGATCACGGTTCACGGCCAGCGCCTGGGCGGCCAGTGGCAAGGCGGACTCCCCGCCACGGTCGAACGGACAGTGGTTACCGAGCTGGAAGGGACCCACAAAGTCAGCCGCGAGCAATGGACCTTCGCGCGCGACATCGCGTCGGCACATTGACGCGGTATTATTTTACCTCTCTGCAAAGCCGCTGCATAGCTTGACTTTGCCACACTTTTCCACGAAAGGGCCGCCTTCCCGCTAATCCGGCACTCCCGGTTGCGCGAATAAGTTCACGGGAATTGACCCAAATCATTTGAAAAGGAGTGGCCATGAAGGCGCTCAGCAAGGTCACCCGGTCGATCAAGCCGGCCGAGGTGGAAAAGAACTGGCATCTGATCGATGCCGAAGGTCTGGTGCTTGGCCGTCTGGCCGTCATCATCGCCAATCATCTGCGCGGCAAGCACAAGCCTAGCTTCACTCCGCATGTCGATTGCGGCGATCACATCGTCGTCATCAACGCCGGCAAGGTGCAGCTAACCGGCAACAAGCTGAAGCAGAAGATCTATTACAAGCACACCGGTTATGTCGGCGGCCTCAAGGAAGCAACTGCGGACAAGATCCTCGGCGGTCGTTTCCCGGAACGCGTGCTTGAAAAGGCAGTAGAACGCATGATTCCGCGCGGTCCGCTGGGCCGTGATCAGATGCGCGCATTGCATCTCTATAACGGGGCCGAACATCCGCATGCGGGCAACCAGCCCACCGTGCTCGACGTCGCAGCCCGCAACCGCAAGAACAAGGTGGGTGCATAATGCCAGAGACACCAAACCCTAACACTGTCACCGATCTCGCCGAACTCGGCGCCCTTGCCGGCGGCACCCCCGCCTCGGCAATCCCGGCCGCTGCCGCCGAAGAGGCTGCACCTGCCGCCCCCGTGGTCCGCACCGGTCCGCCTGCTCCGATCCGTCCGCAGGAAATCGATGCGCAGGGCCGCGCCTATGCAACCGGCCGCCGCAAGGACGCTGTTGCCCGGGTGTGGATCAAGCCCGGTTCGGGCAAGATCACCGTCAACGGCCGCGATCAGGAAGTCTATTTCGCTCGTCCCACGCTGCGTCTGGTGATCAACCAGGTGTTCGATGTGTCCGAGCGTTCAGGCCAGTACGATGTAGTCTGCACCGTCAAGGGCGGCGGACTTTCGGGTCAGGCCGGCGCGGTCAAGCACGGCATCGCTCAGGCGCTGTCGAAGTTTGAACCGCTGCTGCGCAGTGCGGTCAAGTCGGCCGGCTTCCTGACCCGCGATCCGCGCGTGGTTGAGCGCAAGAAGTACGGCAAGGCCAAGGCCCGCAAGAGCTTCCAGTTCTCGAAGCGCTAAGTTTCGCGTTCCGGTTACAAAAAGGGGCGGTCCGGAAACGGGCCGCCCTTTTTGGTTCAGGAAATCTGCCGGGCCTGAACCACAAGGCCATCCTGCACCGACCATTCAAGCCGGTTGTAACCGGGCGGTGTCGCGCGCAGGCGCTGCGACAGCGTGCCTGCGCCGATCATCCGGATCGCCCTCCCCTCGACCACAACTTCCTTGTCGAAGGCATCGTGGACATGGCCCGACAGCACCGCATCGGCGCCCGCCCGGGCCAGCGCCGCCAGCGCGCGGCTGCCGCCCCGGGTCGAAGCGGTGCCATGCGTGTCGGCCTCGATCAGTGGATGGTGACAGGTAACCAGCCGCAGCGCTGCGCCCGAATGATGCGCCAGCGCCTGGAGCGCGGCATCCAGCCCGGCATTGCCGACCCGGCCCTTTGACCAGTTGAGCCGGAATTGGGCGCGCGCGACGGTTTTCAGCGGCACCAGCGCAATTTCGGGCGCAACCCCGGTTCGCGCCGAACCGCTGCCGACCTTGTCAGTCATGGCATGGTAAAGCCGGTAAGGGCGCAGCAGCCGGCCGACCGGATTGTAGTAATAGGGCATGTCATGATTGCCCGGCTCAACCGTCACCGGCGCCGGCAGAGCGGCGAGATAATCCGCGGCCGCGGCAAATTCGCGGGCCCGCCCGCGCATTGTCAGGTCGCCGGTGCAGATCACTGCTGCGGGGCGAACGCGGGCCACCTCGGCCGCAAACCATTCCAGCGCGCCGCGATCTTCAAGGCCGAAATGGAGATCGCTGACATGGAACAGGATCGTTTTTTTGGCACTCATACGCGGTGGGTCACGATCATCCAGGCCGATAATCCATTGGAAGCGCTGTAGAACGCATAGAACCAGGCCCAGCCGCTGGAGCCGCCGGCAATCATCAGCATGGTGCCAAGCAGCATGGCAAATTCAACCAGCAAACTGAGCCGCCCGCCGAGCGACTGGAAAAACCACGGCACCTGCGCCAGCAATGGATGATCGCTTTCCAGCACCGCCTTATGCGCCGCGAAATTGGCAATACCCAGGAAGAAGGCGATGATGAGAGCCATGGCTATCAAAGGCACTTAGTCGGATCCCCGCGTCAAAGCCACATGCAACTACACTGGCGGGCCGGGTTGATATTCACCGTGCCGAATACATACCGAACACGCCTCGACGCTCGTCGTTCCGACATGACGTTTAGTCGATTCATACTATCTTTGTGTGTATTGCTTATATACTACAGTGCAACACTGTTGCCGTTGGCAGCCGTGGTCTGGCAAACCAACAAGGAGCATTGTCATGCAAAAGAAACGCATCGTACCAGCCGCATTGATCAGCGCCGTCTTTTCGCTGGCGCTCGGCGCGCCGCTCATGGCGCAGACAACCAACTTCAAGATCGACGACCTCGACCTGTCCAGCAAGGCCGGTCAGGTGGCGCTGGAAAGGCGGATCGAGATCGCAATCAAGCAGGTTTGCAGAAGCAGGGATGTCACAGGTTCCATCATTCAAAACACGCGCGGGTTGGACGAATGCCGCACCGAAGCGCGCCGCCAGATTGACGCTCAGATTGCCAGCATGGTGCGCAACGAACGGCTGACCCGTTAGGCTCCTGATCCGCTTCGGAAAGCCCCCCCGGTGCGGATCGGTTCGCTACCTTCCGGCCATCGCCTTGGCGCGGGCCAGATAGGTCCGGCCGATCCGCACCGATGTGCCATCATCCAGCTCGGCCGACCACACGCCAAGGCCATCATGGCGGAGCGCCGTAATCCGGTCCCGGCGCAGGATGGTCGAGCGGTGAAGCCGAATAAAGCTGTCCGGATCAAGCCGCGACTCAAGTCCCGAAACGGTCTGCAACAGCAGATAGCTGTGCGGGGCCCCATCCTTGAGGCCGCCACCTTTCAGGCCGACATGGAGCCTGACGTAATCGCGCTCGGCATCGATCCGGTCGACATCGCTGGCAGCGATCCGCAGCAGTTCGGAGCGATAGGGCACCCAAAATTCGGTCAACCAAGGCTCCGTGCTGCCCGGCCCCTCGCCGCGCCTGGTGAGCGCCCGCGCGATCGCTCGCTCAAGCCGCTCCGGCGTGACGGGCTTCAGGACATAATCGACCGCATCAAGATCGAACGCCTCCACTGCGAAGCTGTCATGCGCGGTGACGAAGATCACCGCCGGTGGATTGGGGCTGCCCATCAGTGCGCGGGCTACAGCCAGCCCATCAAGCTCGGGCATGGTCATGTCGAGCAACACCAGATCAGGGGCCAGCGTTTCGATCTGGGCCAATGCGCCGGCGCCATTGCTGGCGGTTCCGGCGATGTTGACCGTTGAAAGTTGCGCGCAGACCACCTGCATCCGCTCGATCGCCAGCGGCTCGTCATCGACGATGAGGGTCCGCAGGGGCAGCCCGGCGAGCCGCTCAGCCATGGTACACCAACGGCAGGCGGATCACCGCCGTATAACCGCCGCCACCCGCGAGGCCCGTGGTCAGGCTTGCTTCCTTGCCGAACCGCGCTTCAAGCCGGTCGCGGACATTGGCCAGACCGATCCCGAATCCGGGATCGCTGTTCTTTGCTCCGGGCCCATTATCGGCAACCGTCAGCACCAATCGGCCATATTCCGCGCGCGCCGAGATCGTCACCGTAACCGGCCGCGAAGTCATGGCGACTGCATGTTTGACCGAGTTCTCAACCAGCGGCTGCAGGATCATGCCCGGCACCTGGGCACCGGCCAGCTCGGGGGGAATATCAAACTTCGCCACTAGCCGTTCGGGAAAGCGAACTGATTCAATCTGAAGGTAAAGCTGCTGCTGTTCGATCTCCTCGGCCAGCGCCAGCTCGCCGGTGGGATCGCCTGCCAGACTGCGGCGATAGAAGTTCGACAGCGTCTGGATCACCGCCTCGGCACCCTGCGCCTTGCCGGTCAGGACCAGAGCCGACAGCGAATTCAGGGCGTTGAACAGAAAATGCGGATTGACCTGATAGCGCAAACTTCGGAGTTCCGCCGCCTTGGCCGCGCGGCGATATTCGCCCGCTCGCCGCTCTGCGCTGCGCGCCTGCTCGGCGTTGACCTGCGCGAAATAAAGCGCGGCCCAGGCCAGCAGCAGGAAGTAACGCCCCAATGCAACATCTGTCAGCTGGCGCCAGCGGGTTTCGCGTTCGGTCTCCGGGTTGATCGTCAGCCCCGCGCCCTCCAGCTCCTGCTGGGCGATGGTTGGCACCACCGGCGCGGGCAGGGGAACCGGCGGAGGCAGATTATCGGCCGGCGACGGAACCGGCGGCGGCGCTGGCTGGCTGAGCGGATCGACCAGCAGATTGCCCGCCTCGTCGCGCCGGATCCGCAAGCCTTCGCGCTCGCCAATCGCGGCAACAACCTGGCCTTCGATATCTGCAAACACCCATTGGTTGATCTGGGCCAACACCAGCGAGGCAGGCAGCGCGACCAGCAGGACAGCGACGCTTTTTAGCCACACGGCACGCGGATCAAGCAGCCGCAGCATTGGCCACAGCAGCGCGGTGACCCCCATCGAGGCGAGCGTGACCAACGTGCGCCGCACCAGCAGCGGACCGTGCAGTTCAAGCCCGACGATCCAGCCGCGCAACGTCGCCAGCACCAGATAGCACAGCCACACCCCCGCAATCGAAGCGAGCACAATGCGCGCAGGCACGCGCGCGACGGGGGCTTGGGCCTGTTCCATGGTTCAGTTTCCCGCGATAGCCTGCAAAGGGCGGCGCGGGCCAGCGGCTTCGTCGGGATTACTTGCGCGTTGGTCGAATACGGCTTGGCCCCGCCGGGAAACTATCCGGTCGGCAGCAACCCCTCACGCGCGATCTTCTCTTTCCACACCAGCGGGGCGAGTTGGTGGACATTGTTGCCCTCGCTATCGACCGCGACCGTCACCGGCATATCCTCGACCGTGAACTCATAGATCGCTTCCATCCCCAGATCCTCGAAGGCCACCACCCGGGCCTCGCGGATTGCGCGGGCGACAAGATAGGCCGCGCCGCCGACCGCCATCAGATAGGCGACCTTGTGCTTGGCAATCTCGCTCACCGCGCCCTGTCCGCGCTCGGCCTTGCCGATCATGGTGAGCAGGCCCAGCTCGAGCATCATGTCGGTGAACTTGTCCATCCGGGTCGCGGTGGTCGGCCCAGCCGGGCCCATCACTTCGCCCAGTATTGGATCGACCGGGCCGACGTAATAGATCGCCCGGCCCTTGAAATCGACCGGCAGAGCCTCACCCTTGGCGAGCATGTCCTGGATCCGCTTATGCGCCGCATCGCGCCCGGTCAGCATCTTGCCGCTCAGCAGCAGACGGTCGCCTTGTTTCCAGCTGCATACTTCGGCCTGGGTCAGAGCATCGAGGTTGACGCGCTTGGCGGCCTTGTCCGGCGTCCAGTGGACATCGGGCCACTGATCGAGCTTGGGCGTTTCGAGGAACACCGGCCCCGAGCCGTCGAGCGTGAAATGGGCGTGGCGGGTGGCGGCGCAATTGGGGATCATCGCCACCGGCTTGCCCGCGGCATGAGTCGGCCAATCGAGGATCTTGACGTCGAGGATGGTCGATAGCCCGCCCAGCCCCTGCGCGCCGATCCCCAGCGCGTTGACCTTGTCGAAAATCTCGATCCGCAGGGCCTCGATATCATTGCTCGCCCCGCGCAGTTTCAGCTGGGCCATGTCGATCGGCTCAATCAGGCTCTTCTTGGCGAGCATCATGCAATATTCCGAGGTGCCGCCAATCCCGATCCCCAGCATCCCTGGCGGGCACCAGCCGGCGCCCATCTGGGGCAGCATTTCCAGCACCCAATCGACGATGCTGTCGCTGGGGTTCATCATCTTGAACTTCGACTTGTTCTCGCTCCCGCCGCCCTTGGCCGCGACATCGATCCCGACCTTATTGCCAGTCACCATGTTCACGGTCAGCACGCAGGGGGTATTGTCGCGGGTGTTGCGGCGAGTGAAGGCCGGGTCGGCCAGCACCGAGGCGCGTAACTTGTTGTCGGGATTGAGATAGGCGCGCCGCACCCCTTCATCGACGACGTCCTGCAACGATCGGCTCGATTCGAGCCGGCAGTCCTGACCCCAGTCGATGAAGACATTGACGATGCCGGTGTCCTGACAGATCGGCCGGTGCCCTTCGGCGCACATCCGGCTGTTGGTCAGGATCTGGGCGATCGCATCTTTCGCCGCCGGGCCTTGTTCAGCCTCATAGGCCACGCCCAGCGCCTGAATATAGTCCATCGGGTGATAATAGCTGATGAATTGCAGCGCGTCGGCGACGCTTGTGATCAGGTCTTCCTCGCGGATCGTCACCATGTCGGCCATCTTCACGCGCTCCTCAAGCTGGAATTCACGTTCCCATAAGCGCCAGAGACCCTCTCCGTCAAAGCGCTTGGGCCGTCAAAGCGCTTGGCGCGGCAATCGCCTTGTCCTAGAAGCCCCTCGTCCTGAAAGATGGGCAATTGCGCTGCTGTGTTATCTATGTAATACGGCTTGTGCGAGGGATTCAGGCAGGACAAAGGTTTTTTTGGGGATGACGATGACTGCCGAACGCCCGGCTCCGCATGATTTCACTGCCGCTCGCCGGGCCATGATCGACAGCCAGCTGCGCGTCAGCGGGGTGACCGAGGATTTTGTGCTGGCCGCAATGAACCGTGCCCTGCGCGAGGATTTCGTACCCGCCGCCGCGCGGGGTCACGCTTATATTGACCGCGCCATCCCGCTCGGCAATGGCCGCGCCTTGCCCGCCCCGCTGTTCCACGGCCGGTTGCTGGCCGAAGCCGTCCCGGCCCCGGATGACAGTGTGCTGCTGGTCAGCTGCGGCAGTGGCTATCTGGCGGCGCTGGTCCAGCCGCTGGTCGGCTCGCTTGCGGTGGTCGATGCCGCCGATGCTGCCGCAATGAAAAAGAAGAAAGGCGGGTACACGCTGCTGCTGATCGATGGCGCGATCGAGGTTCTGCCCGATGCACTGGCCGGTCAGCTTGCCGAAGGAGGCCGGATTGTGACCGGCCTGATCGCGCGCGGGGTCACGCGTCTGGCCGTAGGCCGCAAGCTCGGCGGCGCCGTTTCATTGCAGCCACTTGCCGAAATGGGCATCCCGGTGCTGGGTGAATTCGCCGCACCAAAACGCTGGAGTTTCTGATGGTTGCTGGCCGGTCACAGCGCGCCGCTCTTCTTGCCAGCATCACGTTGATCGCCGCTCCGGCCGGGGCAGATGATCTGCGCGAAGCTCTGGTGATGGCCTATAACACCAACCCGGCGCTGCAAGGTGCCCGGGCCCAGCAGCGCGGTGTTGACGAGGGTGTACCGATCGCGCGTTCTGCAGGCCTCCCCTCGCTGAGCGGCACCGCGACCTACAATGAATTCCTCAAGAAAAGCGCCAACAGCTTCACCTCGCCCGACCGGGTGTTCAGCACAGATGCAACGCTGAGCGTGCCGATCTATTCGGGCGGAGCAGTCAAGAATTCGCTGCGCGCCGCCAAGACCCGGGTCGAGGCCGGACAAGCTGACCTGCGCGCGACCGAATCGGGCGTGTTTTCGCAAGTGGTCGCGGCCTACATGGATGTGCTGCTGGGCCAGGCAGTGGTTGGCCTCAATCGCACCAATATCGAGCGGCTCGACGTAAACCTCAGGGCCACCAAGGACCGCTTCGAAATCGGCGACTTGACCCGGACCGATGTGGCCCAGTCGCAGTCGCGCCTGGCGCTGGCGCGCAGCGATGCGCGCACCTCCGAGGCCAATCTGATCGCGGCGCGTGAGCGCTATATCCAGATCGTCGGCAAGGCGCCGGTCGATCTGCAATCGCCGCCACCGCTGACCGGGCTGCCTGCCAGCACCGACGAAGCCGTGCAGTTCGCGCTGGACCACAATCCCGATCTCATCGCGGCGCGCCATCGCAGCAAGGCTGCCGGGTTTGACAGCAATGCCGCAGGTGCCGGACGGATGCCGCGAGTGAGTATCTTCACCAGCGGCGATTATACCGATTACTTTGGCACGCTGGGGGGCGGAAGCACGGCCTTTGCCCAAAGCGAAACCACCGCCCAGGCCGGAATCCGCGCCACCATCCCGTTGTTTCAGGGCGGACTGCCGGCCGCCCAGCAGCGCCGGGCCCAGGCCTTCGAGGGCGCGTCGCTCGAGCAGGAAATCGGCATCGAACGCGAAGTGATCGCCACCGTCCGCTCGGCCGATGCCTCGTGGAAAGCGTCAAGCGACGTCATCGCCTCGTCGCAGTCGGCGGTCGATGCCGCGACACTCAGTCTCGAAGGGGTCCGGGCCGAAAATACCGTCGGCAACCGGACCATCCTCAACATCCTCGATGCCGAGCAGGAATTGCTCCGCGCCGAGGTCCAGCTGGTGACAGCACGGCGCAATGCCTATGTCGCCGGGTTCAATTTGCTGGCTGCAATGGGCAAGGCCGAAGCACAGGATCTGGGGCTGAACGGCGGGGTGCTGTATGATCCCGACACCAACTA
>JANOFJ010000125.1:0-2109 GCA_031413595.1 Novosphingobium sp. | reverse complement strand
CTGACCGAATCGCTCGAACTGCCGCGAACCTCGGCGCGCGATACGGCGGAACGGATGCTGATCGACGCGGCGCTGAAGGCGGGACTGCCGGTCCCGAATCAGGTCGGCTGAAGCCATTTCGGCATAAGATCCGGCGGAATTTCCTCTACCCGCAGATGATCGACCGCCAGCCCCAGTTCGGGATAGGCAATCCGCTGCCGCTTCGGGTCTGAGCGCGCCAGTGGCACCACGACCAGCCGGCGATTGACCTTCGCGCGCCAGTTCATTCGCGCTGTGTTTTCCTGACCGACGTAGCAGCCTTTGGTGAACGATACGCCGTTCAGCTCCGCCGCGTTGCATTCCAGCCAGAGCAGATCACCAAGTTCGGCGTGACCTTCGCAGACGCCACACTCAAGCCTACGCTTGCGGAACTGTTCACTGCCGTCGGGACTTTTGCGATTCAATTTTCCGATTCCGCGATATCCGAGATTTGGCAGTCGTTTGTCAGGCCAGCCGTCTTGGTGACCGCTCGAATCCCACCATACGCCCAGGGTCGGTTCGATTTCGATCGAGATGCTTCTCCGCAATCGATACATTGAAAGTCGGCGAACCAACGCGTTGGCCTGCGACGCTTCACAATCGATCAGGAAGGCACCGGACTCCCGATACCCTGGTTCAAACAGCTTCGCATTTGGGATTGGCAAAAATTCTGGTTCGACAAATAGATCGAACAGCACTTTGCCTTGTGGCGACAAGAGCGCTGCATAGGCTCCACCATTCTGTTCGACATCGTTGGTCAACAGGCCTTGCAGGAAGGCACCAACGTTTTCGTCAGGCTGGGTCGGCGAAAGCCGGATGATTGCACGGTCGCGTAAGAAAAAACTTGGCATGCGTGACAGATAGGCTGCTGGGTGCCTAAGGGGAAGGGATGACCGACGCTCCGACTCGCCTGACGATTCGCCGTCCCGATGATTGGCACGTCCATCTGCGTGACGGGGCGATGCTCGCGGCGATCGCTCCCTATACGGCCCGGCAGTTTGCCCGCGCGATCGTCATGCCGAATCTTTCGCCGCCAGTGACGACGATTGACGCGGCGCGCGACTATCGCGCCCGGATCATCGCGGCGACCGGCCCCGGCTTCACGCCCTTGATGACCTGCTATCTGACCGACGGGATCGATGGCGCGATGTTGGCGCAGGGCCATGCCGAGGGAGTGTTCACCGCCGCCAAGCTCTATCCTGCCCATGCCACCACCGGCTCCGCCCATGGTGTGACCGACGTGGCGACGATCTATCCGGCGCTGGAGGCGATGCAGCGCGCCGGGATGCCGCTGTTGATCCACGGCGAGGTGACCGATCCGGCGGTCGATGTGTTTGATCGCGAGGCGGTATTTATCGAGCGGGTTCTGGTGGGGCTGGTCCGCGATTTCTCGGAACTCAAGCTGGTGTTCGAGCATATCACCACTGCCGAGGCAGCGGATTTCGTCACATCTGCCGGGCCGAATGTGGCCGCGACGATCACCCCGCAGCACCTCCATATCAACCGCAATGCGATGTTCGCGGGCGGCCTGCGCCCTCATGCCTATTGCCTGCCGGTCGCCAAGCGCGAGCAGCACCGGCTGGCGCTGCGCCGCGCGGCGACCTCAGGCTCTGCCAAGTTCTTTCTGGGTACAGATACCGCCCCGCATGAGATCTCCGCCAAGGAGATGGACTGCGGCTGCGCCGGCATCTTCAATGCGCCCTATGCGCTGGAAAGCTATGCCGCAGTGTTTGACGAGGAAGGCGCACTGGACCGGCTGGAGGGTTTTGCCTCCGAACACGGCCCACGTTTTTATGGCCTGCCGCTCAACGAAGGCACGGTCACTCTTGAGCGAGCTTCGGTGGAAATTCCGACCCGGATAGAGCACGGCCCGATCGAGCTTGTGCCGTTCCATGCCGGCGGAACGCTCGGCTGGCGGCTGCTCTAGGGTCAGGACCTGTCAACCGCGCCATTTTGCCGTCCAAGCGGATTTGACCAAAATGGCCCATCGCAGCGTTTGGCCAAAATATTTGGGGATAGGCTTGAAATAGAATAACTATTCCCGCACCTATCCGCCTCGCGCTGGACCATTTTGCTTCAAACCTCGATGGC
>JANOFJ010000124.1:0-27189 GCA_031413595.1 Novosphingobium sp. | reverse complement strand
GCTATGCGGCAAGCGGCGGTTGAGCTAGGAGACGCTCGATGTATGAATTTGCCCCGAAATCCGGTCAACCCAAGCCTGCGCTTTACCGCGAGCTGGTTGACGCCGCCCGCGCGCTGACCAGTGATGAGCCCGATGGCGTGGCCAATATGGCCAATCTGGCGGCCCTGATCTGGCAGTTCGTTCCCCAGCTCAATTGGGCGGGCTTCTACCGGGTTGTCGATGGCGCGCTGGTGCTGGGGCCGTTCATCGGCAAGCCGGCCTGCATCCGCATTGCCTTTGGCCAAGGCGTCTGCGGCGTAGCTGCGGGCACGGGCGAAACCCAGCTGGTCCGCGATGTTCTGGCCTTCCCCGGCCATATCGCCTGCGATGGCGACAGTCGTTCCGAGCTGGTGGTTCCGGTGGTGCGCGACGGCGCGGTGATTGCGGTGATTGATCTCGACAGTCCGGTCCTCGCCCGCTTCGATGCCGAGGACGCCGCCGGAATTGAGGTACTGGCCGCGGCCATCGCCGCAGTTATCGCGCCATAGCGGCCTGCACCGAAACGGGACAGCCTGCATATGAGCCGGACGCATGGCTTGGTAATGGGCAGATTGCGATGCTAAATTCCGGGTTAACTTCGGGACTCGCCCGGAAACTTCAGGGAATTACCATGCGCCATCGCTGTCCTGCCCATCACCCTACATTTTTGAGCGCTGCTGCTGCCGCTCTTGCCGTCAGCCTCGCGTTGGCCTCTCCCGCTTTGGCGCATGATAGTCACGCGGTCCACGGCATGCCTGCGGGCGCGCCCGGCTATGACCGGGCCGCCTATGAGCGCGCCTATGAAAATGCCAGAGCCGATTGGTTGACCGTCTGCCGCTATGATCAGGCCCGCTATTCCCGCCGCCGCGATGGAACCGGCGGCGCCGTGGTTGGCGGACTGCTGGGCGGACTGCTAGGCAATCGCATTGCCGGACGGGGAGATCGTACGGTCGGAACGGTGATCGGCGCGGTTGGCGGAGCCGTGGCCGGCGCAGCGATCGACCGTGCCGGTGATCGCTCGCGCGGTGATGAGGCGGCGCACGACTATTGCGAAGCCTACCTTAATGCCTATTCGCAGCCGCAATATGGCCAAGCGGGCTATGGCTATGCGCAGCCAATGATGATGGTCCCGGTGGCGATGGCGCCAATGACGGTTCAGGCCCAGCAAGAACCCTGCACCGAAACCGTCGTGACCGAGGAATGGGTTCCAGAGCCCGGGCGCCCGACGATCAATCGCCGCATCCCGCCGCGCCGAGTGCCCGATAAGCGAATCCGCCTCGCTCCGGACAAGCGCATCCCTTCCTGACGCGCTTGGCCTGACGGGCTTGGCCTGACAGGCTTCGCTGGTCCTACAGCTTGCGGCCGATCAGTTCCTTCATGATCTCGTTGGTGCCGCCGAAAATCCGCGTTACGCGCGCGCTGCGCCAGGCGCGGGCGATTGGATATTCGTTCATATAGCCGGCCCCGCCGTGGAGCTGGAGGCACTTGTCCATCACTTCCCACTGCAGATCGGTGTGCCACAGCTTGGCCGCGGCACCTTCTTCGGGGGTGAGCTCCTTCTTGAGGTGCCGGGCCAGCGCCCAATCGAGATGCGCCCAGCCGACCTGAAGCTTGGCCTTGAGATCGGCCAGCACAAAGCGGGTGTTCTGGAAATCGAGAATCGGCTTGCCGAACGCCTTGCGCTCACGGGTAAACTCCACCGTATCGTCGAATGCGCGCTGCGCTGAGGCCTGCGCACTGACCGCGATGGAGAGACGCTCTTGCGGCAGTTCGCTCATCAGATAGATGAAGCCCTTACCCTCTTCGCCCAGGCAGTTGGTGATCGGCACGCGAACGTCTTCGAAGAACAGTTCGGAGGTATCGGCTTCGTCCTGCCCGATCTTGTCGAGGTTGCGGCCGCGCTTGAAACCTTCGCGATCAGCCTCGACCAGCACGATCGAGACGCCCTTCCACGCTGGCTGCACCTCGGTGTCTGTCTTGACGCAAACCAGGATCAGATCGGCGTTCTGGCCGTTGGTAATATAAGTCTTGGACCCATTGATGACGTAGTGATTGCCATCCTTTTTCGCACTGGTGCGCATCCCCTGAAGGTCGGAACCTGTGCCGGGTTCTGTCATCGCAATAGCGGTGACAACTTCGCCCGAAACCAGCTTGGGCAGCCAGTGCTGCTTTTGCTCTTCCGAACCATAGGAGGCGAGGTAGTTGACCACGATGTCAGACTGGAGCGAGAAGCCGGTGGTCACCCTGCCATAATAGGCGCTTTCCTCGTCAACGATCGCGTTATAGCCGAAGTCGAGGCCCAGCCCGCCATAGGCCTCGGGCACGGTCGGGCACAGCATCCCGACTTCTCCGGCCTTGCGCCACAGCTCCTTGGGCACAATCCCGGCCTCGGCCCATTCGGCCTGATGCGGCGCCACTTCCCTCAGCAGGAACTGGCGGACCGACTGGCGGAAGGCCTCATGGTCTTCATTATAGGCGCTGCGGGACAGGACATCGAGCGACATGGGTTACCTCGTGGCAGACTATTGGTCTTGCCGGTTATGCGCGCGGGCGGGAATGCGTCAAACGAAATTTAATCGCGCGATTAAGGCAGCGCCGCCACCACAGTCGGGGCGGTGCCCGCTTCAAGCCTGATTGTGCCAATCCGCGCCGTGCCTTGCGCCCGGTCGATCCTGATGGGCGCGCCAAGTTCCTCCCTAACCCCGAGCGCTACCGCGCTCGCCGGGGCGATCCGCAGCCGATAGGTGCCGTAGGGGATCGAATCGAACAGCACATAGCCGTCAAATTCGCTGACGGCGCGGGCGACGACCCGGTCGCCGCTTTCGACCAGCTCGATGGTCACGCCTTCGGCTGGCTGGCCATCGGCGCCCAGCAAGGTTGCCTCGATCTCGCCGGTCGGCGCGAGCGGCAGCGACAATTGCGCGGTCACGCCCGCGCGCGGCACCACCACCATACCCCGGCCTTTGGGCTGGAGTAGCGGATCGGGCAGGCTGCCGGTGTCAATCCCGACCAGCACCGGCTGATAGGGGCGCAAACCATCCACCATGGTCCGGCCGCGTTTGTCGGTCACGCGTTCGGAGTGCTTGAAGCCGGCTTCGATCGAGACGCCTTCGACTCCCTCTTCGCCGGGCTGACGGAATCCGTCGCCATTTTCATCGCGATAGACCTCGACAAACGCCTGCCCCTCTTGCGCCAGCCGCTCACGCGAGACGCGCCAGCCGCCATCGACTGGGTCCGGCCCGAAGCTCATCTGCAATGACAGGCCGAGCCCAAAGCCGCCCGCCGTATCCATCTTGGCCTCACTGCGCAGCGCAAAGCGTTTGAACTGGCGGACGTAGGCAAGACGGAAGTCACCGCGATCACTATCCCCGTAGTAATCGAACGAGCCGCGCAGTTCCGAATCCTCATCCAGCCGTCGTTCAGCAGAAAATGTAGCAGATTCAAACCCTTGGTTGATACCCGAGATCTGGAAGCGCGTGCCTCCGCGCAGGCGGATGCCGCTCACGCTGGTGTTCCCGAGCAGATCGAGGTGGAGCCCGTCGCGGGTGCGATCGGCACTTGGCCCCGCGCTTGACCGGTGCGAAAGCTGGGTCGTGACGAGCAGGCCTCGCATGCCCAGGGATCCGCGCATGAACCATTCGGTGGCGCTTCGCCCGTTGCGCAGCAGTGAGCGCCGCGCGCCAAGCTGGACCGGCACCACGGTCTGACCAATTTTGAGGTCGCTCTGCAGATTGAAGGCGAGTTCACCGCGCGAACCAGGCAGGATAAGCTCGCTGTCATAGTCGCCGTTGATCCACAGCGTCTCCGCCTGGAAGCGGACTGCCCCCAATTTGCCCAGCGCTTCAACGCGAACGGCCTGACCGGCACCAAACTGCTGGGCGCCGGCAAGCTGAACCACCGCAGGACCGACTGTGCGGTTGACGGTGGCTTCCAGATAGCTGTGACGTTTGCCGTCCTTGACGAAGCTCTGCATTTCAAGCCCGGCGGTGGTCCGCTGGTCGATGCCGTGTTCGACCCCCACTCCCCAGCGCCAGCCGGTCAAGGGATCGGTAAGGTTTCGCTTGAAATCAATCAGTTCCCGGTGATCTTCAACCACCCCGGCCCAATACATGGTCTTGCCCGGTTTGAGGTTTTCCAGCCCGATCGGAACACTGCTGCGCTCGCGCTTGAGTTGGCCCTGCGGTCCGTAAAGCACCACTTCAAAGTCATTCTCGCCGAACAGCAACTCGATGTCGGGGAATTCGTAGCGCCCGTCGCCGCGATCCGACTGGAAGGCCCGCAACACGCCGTTCCGGTAAAGTTCGGCGTCCCATCCGGCAGGCAGGCTGCCGCGCAGGGTGGTGGTTGAGAAGCGCGACGAGCGGCCAAGCGGTTGGTTGGTGACAAATGCGCCCCGGCCATAGCCGCTTTGCGCGGTCAGTGCGCCGCCATAGGTCTGCACATCGCCCAAACCGACCTGCGTTGCCTTGAGCATACCGAGCAAATTGCCGGTCGGATCATTGCGATAGGCCCGCAGGCGCAGCGAAGCAGGCACGCCCTTGCGATCCGAGGCCAGACGGGCCTCAAAACTTGCGCCCAGCACTTCGCCGCTCGCCAGCGCCTCATATTGCACCTGGAGGCCAGAACCGCCTGCGAGTCTATTGTTCCTCTGGACCTGCAGCGTCACATCGACCGATGGTGTCCGCCAGTCCTTGTAGGGCGTATCGGCCTGCGGCAATTTGGTGAGATCAAAGACCTCGGCAGTCCGGCCATTAAGTCGCGCGGCGCGATTTTTCCGTTCGATTGCCTCAAGGAACGGCAGTTTCCGATCGCTTTCGAGCCGAATCGAGAGATTACCGAGGTCGGCCCGGAACCGCACGCCGAACCAGCCCGAGAGCGCATTCAAACTGGCGCACCAGCCTTCGGGCGTATCGTATACTGCTCCGTCGACCAGTGGGCCATTAATGTTCATGGTTTGTACCGTATTTGCTTCACGGTCGAGGGTGAAACGCTGATCTTCGGCGAATAACCAACCGGTTGCGCGGCGCGACTTCTTGTCGAGCCGTACTGGCAGGTCGAGGGTCTGGATCAAATCGGCCAGATCGACGCAAACGCCGCTCGGCGTCTGATAGCCGCGCAGCGTATCGCCCAGCTTGTAAGCGCCGGAGTGGAGTTCAAGGATGAGGGCGTCGTCTTCATTGGCCTGCCACGGTGATGCGGCGGCAGGCACCGCCACGCCAAACGCCATCGCCGCCGCAATCCATGCGGCAGCCTTTGTGGCGGTCAATGCGGCCGGGCGTCTGGTGAAGATGCGGATGGTTGTCATGACGTCAGTGCTGGGAAATCTTCCCGGCCCCGGTCCTAGCGCAGTACTGCTTCGACAAAGGCGAGCAGTTTGCCGCCGTTCTCGGGTGTTTCGCGATATTCGACCCGCACCGGTCCCTTGAGTTTGGCGGCCTGATCGGCGCTGAGCGGCCAGTGCAGGTTGCGCTTGGCAAGCTCGGGATAAACCGCGATCCCGCGCACCTGGAACAGCGGATCGCCGCCAGCCTTAGGCCGGACGACGATTTCGCCATAGACCGAGCGCGTGCCGCTGCGAGTCATATCGAGATCGAGAAAGCTGCCCTCTTTGGAGGTGACAACCCGCGGATTGGCAATCGCCGGTTCGGCAGTCAGCTGGCCCTTGCGGACGATCACCGGGATGGTGATGCCGTAAATCGGAGTGAGTTTGATCGACAAACCGGTGCCTGTTTGCTGCTTGGCCGCCTCTTCGGGGGTCAACGGCGTTGGCACACCGGCAAATTTCATATGGACGCGATACTCGCCGTCAGCCAGCTCCGGGCCAGGCCGGGCACTGATCCGCACCGATTGTGGCTGATCAGGTGCCAGCGTGATCCGGCGCGGGGCATAACGGATCATGGCCAGCGCCGACCGTTCGGCCGGGGTGGCATCGGCCTCGGCTACATCCACCAGTTCTCCCTCTGCGCTCATCCGGCGCAGCTCAAGGCTGATTCGGTATGTTGCCGGGGCAGCGCCGATATTGTTGAGAATGACCTGCGTACTGCCGCCGCCGTTGATGATGACCCGAGTCGGCGCGATCAGCAGATCTGCCTGGGCCAATACCGGCGTGCTGCAAGCAAGTCCGGCCATTGTCGCGGCGGCAATCGTAGCGCGGCGCAGGCGGGCAAAGAGCTTGGCAGTATCGATCATTAAGGGATCCTCATAAGCGGCCCATCGGCGGCTTAATCAGCAGCCACGGGAATTCCCTTAGGTCTTAGGAAGTCAGGGTTAATTTTCCGCTAACCACGCCGCGCCTGGGCAAGCAAAAGGCCGCGCCCGACAATCCGGACGCGGCCCCTTGAACTTAGCAGCGGCCTGGTCAGCCGCGCATCATTTACTGATACTGAGCCGAAACGTCGAAGGTGCCGGTGTAGGTGCCGGGCTCCTGGAGCGCAGCAACGGCCAGCGATCCGCCAACACTGACGGTCGTCGAACCAGCAACCAGCGTGGTGCCGCCCGGGAAATACGAGGTGAACGAGCTGAGCGACATGGTCGGGGTGGTGGCAAGGGTGCCGGTCCAGCCCACATAGGTCAGCGTCGAGGCGGCAGCTGGCAGGGTAACAGCAACACCAACGCCGCTGGCGCCAGTAATCGTGAATTCAGCCGGAGCGCGAATTCCGCCGCAAACCAGGGCAAGCGCGGTGCAGCTATCGCTGGCGCCATCGGCCGATACGACGGCGGTACCAGCGCCATTGACGGCGATGGTCCCGAAATCGAGGCCCGAATCGTTGACGATCGCCAGCGTGCTGAGGATTTCAGCGGTGGCGGTGGCAGTTGCCGTGGTCGCGGCATTGGCAGCCGAACCGAACGAAACGGCAGCCAGAGCAGCGCCGACGACGGCAAGACGAGTTGAATTACGCATGATATTGTATTCCCTTCCAAGCAGTTACGTCCATGCGGCACTTACATTGTGTCGCTCGAATGGACGTTGGCCCCCATTCGCAGGGCTGCTTGTAGAGAGAGAGGCTTGCGGCTTTGTTGGCAGAACTGGTTAATCGCGAAACCCCGTTTTGTTAACTATTGCCTTGGGGTAACTACCTATATTCCACCGCCAGTGAGCCGCTGACAGATCAGATCGAGCTGATCGAGCGTGCGATAGCGGATCGTCACCGCACCGGATCGCGGATCGGCATCGGCATTGATCCGCACCGACAGGCCGAGAAACTCCTCCAGATGGCTTTGCACTGCGGCAATATCCGCGGCATCGCCCAAATCACGGCCAGTCCGCGCGCGGCGCGGTGTGGGCGGGGTGGCGCTGCGGCGACGGACCAGCTTTTCCACTTCACGCACCGAAAGCTGCCGGGCAATCGCCGTTTCGGCCAGCGCCAGGGCGTCTTCGACCCCGACCAGCGCGCGGGCGTGGCCCATCGACAGCCGCCCCTCTTCGACCAGTTCGATAACCAGCCCGGGCAGGCTCAACAACCGCTGGAGATTGGCGACATGGCTGCGGCTTTTGTCGACCATCCGGGCGATCTCGGCCTGGGTCAGCCCCTCATCCTCAGCCAGGCGGTGATAGGCCCGTGCTTCTTCGATCGGGTTGAGGTCTTCGCGCTGGAGATTCTCGATCAAGGCCAGCGCCATGACCTCGCGCTCGCTCAGATCGCGAACAAGTGCAGGAATTTCATGAAGCTGGGCCTTTTGCGCAGCCCGCCAGCGGCGCTCACCGGCAACCAGCTGATAGGTGCCGCCGGGCAGCGGCCGGACGATCACCGGTTGGATAACCCCGCGCGCCGCGATCGATGCTGCCAGCTCATCCAGCGCGGCCTCGTCAAAATGCCGGCGCGGCTGGCTGGGATGCGGAACGATGTCGGCAATCGCCAGCATCGCAAGGCCGCCCATGACCGGGTTCATTCCGGCAATTTGAGCAGGAGTAACCAGCGGCTCCTCACGCCGGGTTTCCCCCATCAACGCGCCCAAACCGCGCCCCAGTGCAGGCGGCTTGCGTTTGGCAGGCGCTTCGGTGGCAGGTTTCAGGTCGGGGGCAGGTATCGGGTTGGCAGCAAGTTGCTGCGTTACGGGATCATCGCTCATGCGGCTTTCCTTCGTTCGGGCAGGCGGCCAATCAATTCACGCGCGAGCGCCATATAGGCCCGGCTGCCGGCACAATTGTGATCATAGACCAGCGCGGGCAAGCCGTGGCTTGGTGCCTCGGACAGGCGGACATTGCGCGGGATCGTCGTCTCGAACACCAACTTGCCCAGGCACGACCGCACATCCTCTGCGACCTGATCACTCAGCCTGTTGCGCCGATCATACATGGTGAGGGCCACGCCAATGATCCCCAGATCGACATTGAAGCGCTGCTGGACTTGCTCGACGGTCTTGAGCAGCTGGCTCAAGCCCTCCAGCGCGAAGAACTCGCATTGCAGGGGGACCAGCAGCGTATCGGACGCTGACAGTGCGTTCAGCGTCAGCAAACCCAACGACGGCGGGCAATCGATAAAGCAGATATCATGGTCAGTATCCTGGGCCAGCGCGCGGCGCAGCCGATCGGTCCGGTGATCGACATTGACCAGTTCAACTTCTGCCCCGGACAAATCGACGGTGGCCGGAATGATGTCGAGCCCCGGGATGCGGGTTGGCTGGATGCATTCAGTCAGCGGCACTTCATCGACCAACAGATCATAGGCCGATCGTTCGCGCTGATGCGCCCCTATGCCGATCCCGGTCGAGGCGTTGCCCTGCGGATCGAGGTCAATAAGCAAGGTTTTCCAACCAGTTGCAGCCATGGCTGTGGCAATATTGATCGCCGTGGTGGTCTTGCCCACCCCGCCCTTCTGGTTGGCGATCGCTACCCGAATCACGGCTTACGTCCTTTCTTTCCGGCTTTTGGCCCGGCCAGAGTGCCGACAATAATCCCCGCTTCGGGATCAGTCAGCGAATGTTCCACGTGGAACATATGGTTCCAGCCGGAGAGCTCCTGCAATTCCTGCGGCGCGGAACGCCCCTTGGGCAACAGCCATAGCGTGTCCGCTGTGGAAAAACGTGCGGATAGTTCAAGAAGTCTCGGCAAAGGGGCAAAGGCCCGTGCCGAAATGACGCAAACTTTTTGGGTCGGCACCAGTTCGAGCCGCGCGCTGACAATTTTCGCCTGCTCGAGTCCCAAAGCGATTCGCGCGGTCTCCAGCCACTCGGCGCGGCGGCCGCGTGATTCGACCATCAGCACTTCACATTCCGGCCGCAGCGCCGCGATCACCAGGCCTGGAAAGCCGGCGCCGGTACCAAGATCGAGCCAAGGCGATGATGTTTCACGTGGAACATGGGTCAGGAGCTGCGCCGAATCGGCAATGTGCCGCTGCCATACCGATCCAAGGCTGGCGGCTGAAACGAGGTTCTGCCGCGCGCTCTCCTCAATCAGCAAGGCAACCAGCTGCTCAAGCCGGTCGGCCGCCGCCGCATTCCATTCCGGCAGACGCTCAAGCCAGGCCCGCGCCTCGGCCTCGCCAGTGATCATGCCGCTTGCCGGCGCGCATGGACCAACAGTGCTGCCAACGCCGCCGGAGTGATCCCGGGAACCCGGCCAGCGGCGGCCAGCGTCGCCGGTTGCGCGGCACCGAGCCGCTCGACCATTTCGCGCGACAGGCCAGGCACCGCGGCATAGGGAAACGCATCGCCCAGCGCCAAGCCTTCCGCGGCGCGCAAATCGCGCAGCTCGCCGTCCTGACGGGCCAGATAGGGCGCATAGGCGGCGTCCTCGGCCATTTCCTCGGCAAGATCCGAATCGGCCAGCAGCGCCGAATCGATCCACGGCCCAAGTGTCTCAAGCTCCACCCCGCCAAAGCGCAGCCACTCGCGCAGCGACAGCCGTCCGGCGTCATTCCGCACCGGCAGCCCGGCCCCGCTCAGCTCATGCGCGGTTGCGGTGGCATCAAGCGCCGCGTCAAGCTGCAGCCGTGCGCACGCGCGCCGGCCATACCATTCGGCGCGCAGGGGTCCGACACAGCCTGCGTCCAGCGCCAGCGGGGTCAACCGGGTAGAGGCATTGTTGGCGCGCAGCCGCAGCCGGTATTCGGCCCGGGCCGTGAGCATCCGGTAAGGCTCGCTCACGCCGTGCAAGGTGAGATCGTCGATCATCACCGCCATGTAGCTGTTGGCGCGGTCCAGTGGCGCGGCCTCGCGGCCCAGCACCGCAGCGGCGGCGTGCATCCCGGCGACCAGGCCTTGCGCGGCGGCTTCTTCATAGCCGGTGGTGCCGTTGATCTGTCCGGCGCAATAAAGCCCGGGCAACGCCCGCAGCTCCAGCGTGGAGCGCAGGGCACGCGGATCGATATGATCGTATTCCACCGCATAGCCGGGGACCACCATCTCGACCGCCTCTAGCCCGTCCATCGTCCGCAGCATCGCAAACTGCACATCGGTCGGCAGCGAAGTGCTGATCCCGTTGGGATAGACCAGATGCGTCCCCAGCCCTTCGGGTTCGAGAAACACCTGGTGGCCATCGCGGTCTGCAAAGCGGTGGATCTTGTCCTCGATCGAGGGGCAATAGCGCGGGCCCTGCGCGCCAATCGCTCCGGAAAACAGCGGCGAGCGGTGGAGATTGGCGCGGATCACATCATGGCTCGCCGGATTGGTCCGGGTGATCGCGCAGAACACTTGCGGGTTGAGCCGGGCCGGGGTGAGCGCCGACATGGTCCAGGGCTGGAGATCGGACGGCTGCTCCTCAAGCTGCGCCCAGTCAATCGTCCGCCCGTCCAGCCTTGGCGGCGTGCCGGTCTTGAGCCGGGCCATCGGCAATGCGGCCTCGCGCATTTGTGCGGCGAGGCGCTGTGCCGAAGCTTCACCGATCCGTCCGCCGGTCATCCGCTCCTCACCGCGGAACAGCGTACCGCCCAGGAAGGTGCCGGTGCACAGGACCACGGCCTGAGCGGTAATCTGCGCCCCGTCGCCAAGGATCAGGCCGCACACCCGCCCGCCGACCATCAGCAGCTCGGCCGCTTCGCCCTGGACCAGTGTCAGGTCGCCCTGCTGCTTCAACAGCGCCTGGATTGCCGCCTTGAACAGCACCCGGTCCGCCTGAACCCGCGGCCCTTGCACCGCGCTGCCCTTGGAGCGATTGAGCATCCGGTAATGGATTGCAGCTGCGTCTGCCGCGCGGCCAATCAGCCCGTCAAAGGCATCGACCTCGCGAACAAGATGCCCCTTGCCCAGCCCGCCGATCGCCGGGTTGCAGCTCATCGCCCCGGTGGCGCTGTGATCAAAGCTGACCAGCGCCACCCGCGCACCCATCCGCGCCGCAACCGCCGCCGCCTCGCAGCCGGCATGGCCGCCGCCGATAACTATGATGTCGAAGCTGTGCATCCTGGTGGCGCCTTAGCTTAGACGTGTTCCACGTGGAACAGGCTATTTGCCGATGCAGAACCGCCCGAACAGTGCATCCAGCATATCCTCGGTCGTCGTCCGGCCAAGCAGCGCATCGAAGGCAACGCGGGCCAGCCGCAAATTTTCTGCCACCAGCAGCGGATCGGTCAGACTCCCGGCTGCGGACAGCGCCTCGCGCGCTTCCGACAGCAGCCGGTGCTGGCGCGCATTGAGCGCCGGTTCACCGGGGCGCGGCATGGCAGCGCGGGCGGTGGTGACGAGATCGGCGCGCAGGGCGTCCATGCCTTGCCCGGTCACTGCGGAGAGGATGTGACGCGGTTGCAGTTTGGTTGCAGCGGGCTTGCAATCGGCTTGCGGCGCGATCTCCCACGCCCCGTGCGGCCCCTCGCCTTCGGGGCCGAGCCACAGCACCAGATCGGCCTGTTCAAGCGCCGCCCAGGCTCGTTTGACGCCGATCGCTTCAACCGCATCGCCCGCTATTTCCCGCAAACCAGCGGTGTCGAAGAATCGGAAGGGAACCCCGGACAGCGCCACCGGATGGATCAGGACGTCCCGGGTGGTCCCGGCAATCGGCGCGGTGATCGCCGCCTCACTTTCAACCAAAGCATTGAATAGCGTGCTTTTTCCTGCATTTGGTGGGCCGGCGAGGACGACCCGGAAGCCCTCCCGCAAAACCTCTGCGCGGGGGCGGCTGAGCCATGCCGAAATCTCTCTCTCAAGAGCCTCGAGCGTTTCGGAAAACTCCCGAGGCAACGCGCTAACGTCGTCCTCATCGGAAAAGTCGAGCACAGCTTCAACCGATGCTGACAAATTCAGCAGAGCCTCACGCCAGCCGCTCACCAAGGCCGAGAATTCTCCGGTCGCCATTGCCATCGCCGAGCGGCGCTGCAGTTCAGTTTCGGCAGAAAGAAGATCCGCCAGTCCTTCAGCCTCGGCCAGATCGATCTTGCCGTTTGCAAAAGCGCGCCGCGTGAACTCTCCGGGGGTAGCGGCGCGCAGGCCCGGCAACGCCGCCAGCGCTGCCTCCACCGCGGCGATCACAGCGCGGCCGCCGTGGCAGTGCAGTTCCAGCGTATCCTCACCCGTCGCGGTTTGCGGAGCTGGCAGCCACAGCGCCAATGCCCGATCGAGCGCCGCCCCTGCCTCGTCGCGTAACGTGACGGTCACCGCCCGGCGCGGTGGCAGCGTTCGCGCCGTGAGGGCATGAAGCGCCGCGCCGGCGTCCGGCCCGCTGATCCGCACCACCGCGATTGCGGCAGGCGGAGCTCCGCTGGAAAGGGCAAAAATCGTGTCAGACATCAAGAAATGTCAGGCATCAATCCAAAGGGATGGTCAATCCTCGTCCTTTTTCTTCTTCGCCTTGCCGAAAGAACTGCCGCTTTCCATGAACTGCTTGAACAAATTCACGCCCATCTGGCCCATCGGTGCGATCTGCTTGGCGAAATCCTGGAGTTGATCGATGTTGGCTGCCCCCTTCATCGCCTTGGAGATGGCATCGACATAGACCTCCTGGGCCTTGCTCACGTCCGGCAAACCCAGGAAGCGCCGCGCCTCTTCGGGCGAGCAATCAATCTCGACATTTACCTTCATTTCCGTAGCTCCTCAGCATTCACGTCAGCCGTAAGCGTAAAGCTGACACACGCCCTTGGCAAAGTCCACGCCAAGCGTAGGGTGCTGACCACCCAGGTTCGATTCAACGGAGATTCCCATGGCCGAGACGATCGCGGTGCCGACGCTGGACGGTAGCGGCACTTTTCCCACTTACGTCGCCAAACCGCAAGGCACCGCCAGGGCGGCGATCATCGTAATTCCGGAGATATTCGGAGTGAATGCCGGAATTCGCCAGAAATGCGACGAGTGGGCGGCGCAAGGCTATCTCGCCGCCGCGCCCGATGTGTTCTGGCGGTTCGCGCCCGGGGTCGAGCTTGATCCCGATGCACCCGAACAACTGCAAGAGGCGTTCGGCTATTTCCAGCAATATGATCCAAACGATGGCGTGCTCGATATCGAAGCGTTGATCCACTGGATCCGCCGGGAAGCGGGCGTCGAAAAAGTGGGCTGCGCCGGTTACTGTCTGGGCGGGCGGCTCGCCTATATGGCCGCCACGCGCACCGATATCGATGCCTCGGTCGGCTATTACGGGGTGATGATCGATCAGATGCTCAACGAGAACCACGCCATCGCCAGGCCGTTGATGCTGCATATTCCCACCATGGATCACTTTGTCGGGCCGGAGGCGCAGGCCGCGATCCATGCTGGCCTCGATGGTCATCCCCGGGTGACGCTGCACGATTACCCCGGCCTCGACCACGGCTTTGCCGCCGAAATGGGGGCCCGCCGCGATGAGGCCGGGGCAAAACTGGCCGATGGCCGGACTGCCGCCTTTTTTGCTGAGCATCTGGCATGAGCGGGCAGACCCACCCCGGCGTCGCCCGATGGCATGCCTATATGGACAGCGGCAGCGACCTTGGCCTGCTCCGCGCGATGGTGGCCGACGATGCGGTGTTCCATTCGCCGGTGGTCCACACGCCCCAGGTGGGCAAGGCAAAGGTCATGGCCTATCTTGGCGCTGCCGCACAGGTGCTCGGCAATGACAGCTTCCGCTATGTCCGCGAGCTGGTCGACGGCGATGACGCGCTGCTCGAATTCACCGCCGAAATCGACGGCATCCACGTCAACGGGATCGATTTGATCCGCTTTGATGCGCAAGGGAAGATCAAGGATTTCAAGGTGATGGTCCGGCCGATGAAGGCGATGAACAAACTGTGGGAGGTGATGGCGGCGCAGCTTCAGGCCGGCGTGTCGTCAGCGCCAGCGTCTGGGTGAAGAAAGTAATCACCGCGTCCCTGTGGATTGACTGGAACAGTAACTGCGCCAAGCGGTGCCAGCACAAGCGTTGAATAGGGAACAGCCCCAATCATGGCCCCGGTGAGCATGCAAACCGAGTAAAACACGACCCATACACCAACTACCCGCAGCACCGCCCGCTGGAGGCCATAGCTGAAGCTCCATTCATTCTCGCCCAGCACCTCTAACAGTATCTCGCTGGCGATGAGATGCTGGCTGGCCGGAACCCACATCCGGTGGCCGCCCAAGGCAAGCGAGTTGACCTCGGCCGAGGCATGACCTGCCGCCCCCACATGGACAAGTATCCCCGCTGCCTCGAGCATTGAGGCGACGACCAGAGCTTCCACCCGTGACACCAGCGCGGCAACAATAACCATGGCATCCTGCGGCATTCCATCATCGGACTGCGCAGATGCCGAGACGGGCATTCCCTACTGATTCATCGTCGCGAAGAAGTCCTCATTCGTCTTGGAATCCTTCATCTTGTCGAGCAGGAATTCCATCGCGTCGATCGTGCCCATCTGCATCAGGATGCGGCGCAGCACCCACATCTTGCTGAGCTTGTCCTTGGCGACCAGCAGCTCTTCCTTGCGGGTGCCGGACTTGCCGACATCGAGCGCGGGGAAGATCCGCTTGTCGGAGACCTTGCGATCAAGCACAATTTCGGAGTTACCGGTGCCCTTGAATTCCTCGAAGATCACCTCGTCCATCCGGCTGCCGGTATCGATCAGCGCGGTGGCGATGATCGACAGCGAACCGCCTTCCTCGATGTTGCGCGCAGCACCAAAGAAGCGCTTGGGGCGCTGCAGAGCGTTGGCGTCAACGCCGCCGGTCAGCACCTTGCCCGATGAGGGAACAACGGTGTTGTAGGCGCGGCCAAGGCGCGTGATCGAATCAAGCAAGATCACCACGTCGCGCTTGTGCTCAACCAGCCGCTTGGCCTTTTCGATAACCATTTCAGCAACTTGCACGTGACGTGTGGCGGGCTCGTCAAAGGTCGAGGAGATAACCTCGCCCTTCACGCTGCGCTGCATGTCGGTCACTTCCTCGGGCCGTTCGTCGACCAGCAGGACGATCAGGAATACCTCTGGATGATTGTCGGTGATCGCTTTGGCGATGTTCTGCAGCAGCACGGTCTTGCCGGTGCGCGGCGGGGCGACGATCAGCGCGCGCTGGCCTTTGCCTTGCGGCGAGATGATGTCGATCACCCGGGCTGACTTGTCCTTGACCGTCGGATCCAGCGTATCGAGATTAAGCTTCTCGTCCGGGTAAAGCGGGGTGAGGTTATCGAAATTGACCCGGTGACGGACTGCCTCGGGATCATCGAAATTGACGCTGATCAGCTTGATCACCGCGAAATAGCGCTCACCATCCTTGGGCGCGCGAATCTCGCCTTCAACCGTATCGCCAGTGCGCAGGCCCCATTTGCGGACCTGGTTCGGCGAGACATAGATATCGTCCGGCCCGGCAAGATAATTGGCCTCGGGGCTGCGCAGGAAGCCAAAGCCATCGGACAGCACTTCGATCGTGCCGATACCGAGGATCTGCTCCCCGTCTTCGGCCAGCTCCTTCAGGATGCCGAACATGATGTCCTGGCGGCGCAGGGTCGATGCGCCTTCAACGCCCAGCTCTTCGGCCATTTCGACCAGCTCGGCAGGGGTCTTTTTCTTGAGTTCTTTGAGATGCATTGCTGCGAAATTCCGTTTGAAAAGTTCAGTTTTTTGAATGGCCAGCGGTCTATGGGCTTGGAGAAAGCAGACCCGTCCGCGTCAAATGCGCGGTCATTGCCGGAACGAAGATGTGCGAATATGCCGGGAAGGGCCAAAGGTCAACGCTCTCGTCGTCCCGGGCTCGATCCGGGACCGCTGGCCTCATCGATCCAGCCTCACATCGACGAGGCCAGCGGTCCCCGGTCAAGCCGGGGACGACGTTTCCTCAGAATGGTTTGACGACCACCAGGATGACGATCAGCGCGGCAGCGATACCAGGTATTTCATTGAGCAAGCGAAGCTGCCTGCCTGATAGCTTGCGCATCCCCCGGGCCAGCGAAGCGGCGTATCCAGCCAGCCAGATGTGGTAGGCGCTAAGCGCGAACACCAAGGCCAGCTTGGCGTGAAACCAGCCCTGCCCGACAGCCCCGGTGGATACCGCCAGCACCAAACCAAGCACCCAAACAACCACCAGCGACGGCCACATGATGATCTTGAGAAGTTTTCCTTCCCGTTCAATCCATTGCGCATTTTCGGGCGAATCCGGCGCGGCTTCCTGATGATAGACAAAAAAGCGCGGCAGCATGAACAGCCCGGCCATCCAGAAAATCACGAAGATCAGATGACCGGCCTTAAGCCAAAGATAAGTCATCGCCAGCACCTGTTGCATTGCGCGCCCATACTCTAAATCCGCCAGCCGCGCACGGTGCCAAGCAGCTGTTCAACATGTTCAATAGGGGTGAACTGACCGATCCCGTGCCCCAGATTGAATACATGGGGCCGGTCTGCAAAGGCTTCAAGAACGCGCACCGCCTGACGTTCCAGTTCAGCTCCGCCGGCCAGCAACAGAAGTGGATCAAGATTGCCTTGGACCGGCAATCCCGCAGGCAGTGTCTTGGCCGCCCATAATGGATCGATCGTTTCATCAAGGCCAAGCGCATCTACCCCGGTTTCGCGCGCATAGGCCGGTAATTTCTCGCCCGCACCCTTGGGAAAGCCGATGACCGGCAGTTCAGGAAAACGGCTGTGTAAGGCGCTGACGATCGCTGCGTTGGGAGCGATTACCCAGCGCTCAAACTCGGACGGAGCAAGGCTACCCGCCCAGCTATCGAATAATTGCACGGCCTCAGCCCCGGCAGCGACCTGCCCGGCAAGATATTCAACCGTGACGGCAACGATAGCATCGATGATCGCCTGGAAGGCTGCTGGATCGCGATAGGCCATCGCCCGGGTCTCGTGCTGGTCGCGGCTGCCCTCGCCCGCCACCATATAGGTTGCAACCGTCCACGGAGAGCCCGCAAAGCCCAGCAGCGTCTTGTCAGCAGGTAGCAGCGCCTTGACCCTGCTTACAGTGTCATAGATCGGTGCAAGCCGCTGTGGCACGGCCTGGAGACTATCCAGCGCGGCATCGACCAGCCGGGGCGAGAGGCGCGGGCCTTCGCCGGCGAGGAACTCCAGATCCTGCCCCATAGCGTAGGGGACGATCAGGATGTCTGAAAACAGGATCGCACCGTCAAAACCAAACCGGCGGATCGGCTGGAGCGTGATCTCTGCTGCTGCCGCTGGATCGTAGCAGAGCGCCAGAAATCCGCCCTTTTGCTCGCGCAAAGCCCGGTATTCAGGCAGATAACGCCCAGCCTGGCGCATCAGCCAGATTGGGCGCTCGGGCGTGTTTTCACCGCGCAGGGTCCGAAGGAGCAAACCGGGCATTTCGCAAGTCCATTCAATAACAAGAAATTTTTATAAAAGGATTCTGTAGGTAGTTGGTCTGTGGATATCGATGGTTGCGGCGCCCTGCCCGATTTGTGCCGGACTGAACAGAGGGAAGCGGCGTCCGAATCGTGACGTCTGTTGGTCAAGCATAGCTTTTCCCCACTGTCCCGGCCCTGTGGGAAAGCTTGTCCACCTGTCCACAAGCAGCAGATCTGAATCGGTTTAGCGGGTAGCAAATTGTGCTGGAAACTTGTCCGCCGCGCCCTCCCGTGGTTTATGCCCCCTTCTGTCCACAGCCTCACTTTCGCTTGGCCCACTCTTCCTTGGCGGTAATATCACTCCCTTATGCCCCGGCTCCACCTTCATCTCCTTTCGGATTCGACCGGCGAGACGCTGGAAATGATCGCCAAGGCAGCGCTGGCCCAGTTTGAGGGGGCAGATGTGATCCGCCATTTCTGGCCGATGGTCCGCTCGCAGCAGCATCTCGATCGGATCATGGGTGAGATCGCGGCCAATCCGGGCCTGGTACTGTTCACCCTCGTCAATCCTGAGACCAGGGCGCGGCTCGAAGGCCGCTGCCGCGCGCTTGGCTTGCCGATGGTCGCGGCGATGGACGCGGTGACCGACGCGCTGGAACAGCAACTTGGCCAGCACCCCGAAGCCCGCCCCGGCCGCCAGCACGCGATGGACGAGGCCTATTTTGCCCGGGTCGAAGCGATCCAATTCACCATTGCCCATGACGACGGGGTTGGCTGGGAAAACTGGGAGGCGGCGGACATCGTGCTCGCCGGGGTCTCGCGCTCGTCAAAAACCCCGACCAGTATCTATCTCGCCAATCGCGGTTACAGGACCGCGAATATCCCGATTGTAATCGAAAGCCCGCCGCCGCCGGCGCTGTTCGGGCTCAAACACCCGCTGGTCGTGGGCCTGACCAATTCGCCTGAACGGCTGGTCCAGGTCCGCCGCAACCGGCTGCTCTCATTGGGGCAGGCGCCCGAGACCGATTATGTCGATACCGAGCGGGTGACGCGCGAGGTGCAATATGCGCGGCGGATGTTTGCCGATAATGGCTGGCCGGTGATCGATGTCACCCGCCGCTCGATCGAGGAAACCGCAGCGGCAATCATCAATCTCTACAATGAACGCGAAGCCGCGCGTGAAAGCGGAAAAGAGTGATGCTGCTGCTCGCTTCGCAGAGTTCCTCACGCAAGGCGATGCTGCAGGCGGCGGGGGTGGAATTCAGCGCTGTTCCGGCTGCCCTGGATGAACGCGCGCTCGAAGCCTCGCTGGCGGGTGAAGTGCCTGAAAACATCGCGCTGGCGCTGGCTGAGGCCAAGGCGCTGGCGGTATCGGCCGGGGACGGCAAGGCGCTGGTGCTGGGGAGCGATTCGCTGGTTTCGGTCGAGGGGCGGCGGTTCGATAAGCCGCGCAGCCGCGAGGAGGCGGCCGAGCATCTGCGCCGCTTCTCGGGCCGCGAGATGCATCTGCACAGCGCCGCGGCATTGGCGCAAAGCGGCGCGGTGCTATGGCGTCACGGGGATCGCGCAGTGCTGCGGGTGCGCCCGCTCAGCGAGCCATTCATCGCCAGCTATCTCGATGCGGAATGGCCGGCGGTAGCGGGCTGTGTCGGGGTGTTCCGGATCGAGGCGATGGGCGTGCAGCTTTTCGAATCTATCGCGGGCAGCCACTTCACCGTGCTGGGCATGCCGTTGCTGCCGGTTCTGGCAGCGCTGCGAACATACGGCGGGCTGCGGGGATGAGCGGCGCATATGCAGAAGTGATCGGCGATCCGATTGCGCAATCCAAATCGCCCCGGATTCATGGCTTCTGGCTGAACAAGCTGGGTTTGCCTCACGAATACCGCGCGGTGCATGTGACCAGCGCGGGCCTCGCGGATTATCTCGCCAGTCGCCGGACTGACGCCAACTGGCGCGGCTGCAATGTGACCATGCCGCACAAGCAGGCGATCATCCCGCTGCTCGACCGGCTTGAGCCGCTGGCCAGCACAATCGGCGCGGTCAACACGGTGGTGCGTCAGGAAGATGGCTCGCTGACCGGCTTCAACACCGATGCGCCCGGGTTTCTTGAGCCCCTCCAGCCGCTGCTTGATAGCAAGCATCTGTTCCGGATGGCCCGGATCATCGGCGCGGGTGGCGCGGCCCGGGCGATAGTCGCTGCGTTATCGCGGCGGGGCTTCGTTCTGGTGCTGGCGGCGCGCGATCCAGCCAAGGCGCAGGCGCTGCTGGACGAGCTGGCTTCGGGTGATGATCACCATGCGGTGGATCTGGCTCACTTCGGGGACACCACCGACTTTGCGTTTGATGACCGCCAGGGCTGCCTCGATCTGATCGTCAACGCCAGCCCGCTTGGGATGACTGGTCAACCGCCGCTGATTTTCGATTTCAGCCATGTACCACCCGGCAGCGTGGTCTATGATATTGTCACCGATCCGCTCGAAACACCGCTGCTCGAAGCAGCGCGCAGCGCCGGCATTGAGGTGATCGACGGCCTGGCCATGTTGATTGGGCAAGCGGCAGCGGCATTCGAGTACTTTTTCGGTCGGCCTGCGCCGCGTGAATATGACGCCGAATTGCGGGAGTGGCTGACCCGATGAGCAAAACTTCTTCTCGGCCGTTCATTCTGGGACTGACCGGCTCGATCGGAATGGGCAAATCGGCGGTGGCGGCGATGTTCCAGGGGTTGGGCGTCCCGGTGTTCGACGCCGATGCGGCAGTCCACCATTTGCAGGGGCCAGGCGGGGAATTGCTGGCCGCGATTGAGGCTGCGTTTCGCGGAACCACCGGACCCGCCGGGGTCGACCGGGCCCGCCTGGGCGCCGAAGTGTTCGGAAAGCCCGAAGCGCTCGCTCGGCTTGAGGCGATCGTTCACCCCGCTGTTGCGGCGATGCGCGCTGCGTTTCTTAAGCGTCATGCCGCCGCGCCATTGGTGGTGTTCGATATTCCGCTGCTGTTCGAAAAGGGCGGGGCGAGCCAGGTCGACGCGGCGCTGGTTGTGTCCGCTTCGGCCGATGCGCAGCGCGCCCGGGTGCTGGCGCGGCCCGGCATGAGCGCTGAAAAGTTCGAGAAGATCCTCGCCCTGCAAATGCCCGATGCGGAAAAGCGCGCGCGCGCCGATTATGTGATCGATACCGGCACGTCGCTGGCCGAAACCCGCCATGCTGTGCAGGAATTGTCCCATCGGCTGACGCTGCGCGAATAATCCGCTCCGCCCCCTTGCCACCCGGCTTTGGCGGGTCGATATAAACCCTAATGCGTGAGATTATCTTCGATACCGAAACTACCGGCCTTGATCCAAGGACGGGTGATCGGATGGTCGAGATCGGTTGTATCGAGATGGTCAACCGGGTTTCAACGGGCCGCATTTTTCACAGCTATTTTAATCCCGATCGCGATATGCCTGCCGCTGCCGAGGCGGTTCACGGCTTGTCGGTCGGATTTCTGTCGGACAAGCCCCGCTTCCTCGAACGCGCGGGCGAACTGCTCGAATTCATCGAAGACTCGCGGCTGGTTGCGCATAATGCCGGGTTCGATTTCGGCTTCCTCAACAATGAGCTGGAGATATGCGGACTGGAGCCAGTATCACGCAGCCGGATGGTCGATACCGTTGCGCTGGCCCGGGTCCGCCATCCCGGCGCAAAACTCTCGCTCGATGCGCTCTGCACCCGGTATGGAATCGATCGCAGTCACCGCACCCGCCACGGCGCGTTGCTCGATGCGGAACTTTTGGCGCAGGTCTATGTTGAACTTACCGGTGGACGGCAGATCGGGCTCGAGCTGGCAGCAGATGCGGTCGATTCGCTGGTCGCCACTGTTGCGCCGATGGTGCGCGATCGGACTTTCCGTCCGGCCCGCGCCCATCGTGCAAGCGAGGCTGAGTTGGCTGCGCATCAGACATTTCTTGAAACGATCAAGTCACCCCTATGGCGGAGTTGAAGAGGCGAGGCGCTGCTGAAAATACCGGCTGATCGGGCGAACGCAATAATCACAAGGAGAAGGTCTACCATGGAAATTCGCATTTCTGGCCACCAGATCGAAACCGGCGAAGCCTTGAGGGTCCATGCTCAGGACCGGATGACCGCGATCGTCGATAAATATTTCAGCCGCGCGCTGAGCTCGGCGGTAACCTTTGGCAAGGCTCCGGCCGGCGCCTTTCGCTGCGATATTGTCACCCATGTCACCCAGGGCCTGATCCTTAAAGGATCAGCGATTGCCCAGGATGCCCATGTCGCACTCGATCAGTCGGCCGAGAAGATCGACAAGCAGCTGCGCCGCTACAAACGCCGCCTGAAGGATCGCCATGAGCAGTCGGCCCACGCCCAGCGGCAGGAAGACGCCGCCTATACCGTGTTCGTCGAAGCGCCGGTCGAAGAAGACGTAGCGCCCGATGCACCAGTGATTATCGCCGAAACCCGGGTCGATGTGCCCGAGGCCAGCGTTTCGGATGCGGTGATGATGCTCGACCTCAGAAACACCAACGCGCTGCTGTTCAAAAACGCTGGCACCGGCAAGCATAATATGGTTTACCGCCGCGGCGACGGGTCGATCGGCTGGGTTGAACCGTCCTGAGGCGCAAATCATGCGCTCCCGGTATTTCAGCGTGAAGAAGCGATTTGGTGCGGGTTTCCCCGGCCCACTTTAAACTCGTTCGTTCGCGCGTTAAAATTTTCGGACCTTTTGCCAAGTTATGACAGCCCTTTTCACACTTCTTCCAGAAGCCGTCAGCACGATTAAGGCTGACAGCAAACAGGCCATTCTCGAGCAGATCGCCGCCCGCTTTGGCGCGGTTTATGGCCTCGATAAGGCAATGGTGCTCGACCGAATCGAAGAGCGTGAAAGGCTCGGCAGTACCGGATTTGGCCGCGGCGTGGCGATTCCCCACGCCCGGATCCCCGATCTGAGCCGCCCGGTCGCCGTGTTCGTCCGCCTTGATGCGCCGGTAGAATTCGATGCCGCCGATGGCATGGCGGTGGATCTGGTGTTTGGGCTGCTTTCGCCCGAGCAGGCCGGCGCGGCGCATCTCCATGCTCTTGCCGCAATCTCCCGCATGATGCGCGACGAGCAAATGCACACGGCCTTGTCCGAAGCACCTGGGGCCGAGGCGCTGTACGCGCTGCTCGCCAACGTCATTGATCGCGATGCCGCCTGACTTCGAGGTTCTGGCGGTGATCGGCCGCCAGACCATCGCGCGCAGTTGAGCTATGGACGGCAGGCTCCCCGCTCACCTCGAAGTTTCGGCGCTGCTGCGCCAGACTCAGGCCGGCGGCGGCTTTGGCAGTGTGCTGACCAAGGGTGAACGCGAAGGCGGGACGATCCTTGTGGTATTGCGCGAAAGGGGCGTAAATCCGCGGATTTTTGAACGGATGCCAGAGCTTGATGGCACCCGAAAATGGCACCGGATAAAAGACCAAGCCACTGATAGCTCAAGAGAAATAGACGAATATCTGGACCGCCGCACAGCCCAGGACGACGATCTGTGGGTTATCGAACTGGATATCGCGAATGGCGAACGGCTCATCGGATTAGACCAGTCTCCGGGTTGACTTTGCTGCACTGCACAAACTAGGGGCTTTGGGATAGAGATTTGTGCGCAGGCGGCGCGGAGGGCAACCGGCCATCCTCGCAAGCACGCAGACGGGGGACAGCCGGCAGGAAATCAGGCGGAGTATCAGGCGCTGCGGCGTCTGCCGACCATCCTGCGCGGGCGCGTTCACCGCCTAATTTGATTGAATAATGAGCCATAAATTGAACAAGGCCAGTGCGATTGCAGTGGCCGCCACTTTGATTACAATCCTTGCCGGAGCCGAAGGTTCCGGAGCGATCGCGGAAAGCAAGACTCCCGTGGTCATTCAGACTCCTACGGTTATTCAGGCGGAATCGAATCTTCCGATGATTTCCCGGCCGATGGTTTCCGAGCCGGTGGTCCAACCCCTTCCCGGGGTTGTTGATGCAGCACCAGTTGCCCCTCTTGATGACGAAAAGCTGATCGAAGCCGAGCCGCCAGTTCGCAGCGCCCGTTCGCTGATTGCGCTGGTTTCGGCCCAGCCGCAGCCCGGCGACCTCTCGCGCGAGCTTAATTGCCTTGCCGGTGCGGTCTATTTCGAAGCGAAGAGCGAAACCTTGCCCGGTCAGCTGGCCGTGGGCCGCGTGGTTGTCGCCCGCTCGAAGTCGGGCCGCTTCCCCAACAGCTACTGCGGCGTTGTATTCCAGCGCTCCCAGTTTTCGTTTGTGCGCGGCAACGCCATGCCGGGCATCGTCAAAAGCTCGCGCCAGTGGAAGAACGCCGTGGCCATTGCCCAGATCGCCCATTCGGGCAGCTGGCAGAGCCCGGTCGAAGGTGCGCTTTACTTCCATGCCGCACGGGTTTCGCCCGGCTGGCGGCTGACCCGGGTCGGGCGGATCGACAATCACGTTTTCTATCGTTGATGGTTTGTGCTGGGCCGACTTGAGGTTGGCCCAGTCGGTTGACTAAGCCGGCCGGTCAATCCCGGACATCAATCCAGATCGGCGCATGATCGCTGGGCGTCTCGCGTCCGCGATGGGCTTTGTCGACGCCGCAGGAGACCAGCCGGTCGGCCAGTTCAGGTGAGAGGAGGGCGTGGTCGATCCGGAACCCGTGATCGCGTTGCCAGGCCCCGGCCTGATAGTCCCAATAGGTCCACACCCCGCCGCGCGGATTGTGGAGTTCAAGCGCGTCGGTCCAGCCATCGGCGAGCAGCCGCGCAAAAGCGTCGCGCGATTCCGGCTGCATCAGCGCATCATCGGCCATTGCAGCGGGAGACCAGACGTCGGTGTCACGGGGGATGACGTTGTAATCACCCAGCACCACTGCTGGGACCTCCTCGGCTGCAATAGCCGCCATCCGCGCGCGCAGCCGCTCCATCCAGCGTAGTTTGTAATCGAACTTCGGGCCGGGTTGGGGGTTGCCGTTGGGCAGATAAATGCAGGCGATGCGAACTCCCGAAACATCGGCTTCAAGATAGCGCGAATGCTCATCCTCGGGTTCGCCGGCCAATCCGCGCTGAATCTCGACTGGCTTTACCCCGTCGGCCAGGATCGCGACGCCGTTAAATCCCTTCTGGCCGTGCCAGATCGCCTGATAGCCAAGCCGTTCGAACTCAGCGGCCGGAAATCCTTCGTCCTGGGTCTTGATTTCCTGCAGGCAGGCGACGCTTGGCCTTGTCTCTTCCAACCATTCGAGCAATCGCGGCAGCCGCGCCTTGATCCCGTTGATATTGAACGAGGCGATCTTCATTAAACTGCGAAACTCGATCCGCAGCCGCAACCCGCCGAAGCGTTGGGGTTCTCGACCTTGAACGCCGTGCCGCCCAGCGATTCGACAAAATCGACCACGCAGCCCGCAACCAGCTCAAGGCTCATCGGATCGACCACCAGCTTCACCCCGTCAGTCTCGGCGATCAGATCATCGCTTTCGGGGCTATCGGCCAGATCGAACTTGTATTGAAAGCCTGAGCAGCCTCCGCCTTCGACCGAAAGTCGCAGCATCGCGGGCTTGCCCTGCTTTGCTGCGATCATCGCGACGCGCGCGGCGGCGCTGGGACTGAGAGTAAGGGTGGGGGCGTTCATAGCCTGAATGTAGGACGCGCGGGGCCCATCGGCAAGCGCAGGCTCAGGCCGACTGGATATAGCTGCGCATGGCCTCGGCTTCGGATTCGATCAGATCGATCCGAAATTTGACCAGGTCGCCGATCGAAACGAAGCCGATCAGTGCTCCGCCGCTGACAACTGGCAGATGGCGAATCCGGCGCCGGGTCATCAATCCCAGCGCGTCCATCACGCCGGTCTGGGGTTCAACAGTGATTGGCGGCGCGGTCATCACATCGCCGACAATGCTATCCAGCATCGCCGCGCCGACCTGGGCGAGCTGGTAAAGCGCATCACGCTCGGAAAATATCCCGACAACGCGCCCGCCCTCAAGCACCGGCAGCGCGCCGATCCGGCGTTCGGCCAGCAGGGCTACTGCCGCTTTGACAGTGGTGCTGGCCTCACAGCTGATGATTTCTGGGCTTCGTCCTTCGATCAGGCGTGCAATAGTCATGGCCGCTCTCCCGGGTCGCATATCTGGAGCGATGATGACACGAAGCCGGTGCATTGGCGAGTCCGGCTGAATTACCATTGCAACCCATCTCCAGCGAGCGCATGGCCCCATCATGTTGCGGCGTATCAAATTCGACGATCCGGAAAAGGCGCTGATCGCCTGGGAGCGCTATCGGCGCTTAATGCGCTTCATGTTCGTCGTGACGTTCGGCATGGTGATGCTGGCCTTTACGCTGCTCTATCGCAGCAATGGGCTGGTCTCGGTGCACCTCTATATCGCCACTGCCCTGGGGATCGGCTTTGCGATGCTGCTGATGTCGGCTCTGATGGGATTGGTGTTCCTGTCCAGCTTCAGCGGGCACGATCAAACGGTGATCGATCCGCTGGAAGATGAGCCCAAGGGTTAGATCTGAAGCCGGAATTCCGCCACGGGAATTCCGCCGATCAGATGTTCCTGGATGATCCGCTCCAGCACTTGCGGGGTGCAGCTGTGGTACCATACACCTTCGGGATAGACGACCGCGATCGGTCCTGCGCCGCAGACGCGCAAGCAGCCGACCTTGCTCCGCAAGATCCCCGAATGGCCGCCCAGTCCCAGCTCCCCCAGCCGCCGTTTGAGGAAATCCCACGCGGCGATCCCGCCCGCGCGGTCGCAGCATTTGGGCTTTTCCGGATCGGTGCAGAGGAAGATGTGGTGGCGGGTGGCAAAGCCGCCCAATTGGCCCAGCGCGGCAGACGCCTGGGCAATTTCATCGCTTTTTGTCACCGACTGGCTAGAGCTTCTTGCCGACGATCCGGGCTATCTCCGTGGCAACCAGCCGTTCGACCAGCGGCGGCAGATTCTTGTCGAGCCATGCGGCCAGAGCCGGGCGGAGCAATTCGCGGGTCAGCCCTTCCAGCGAGGTTTCGCCGGATCGCACGATCTGGGGCGGGACCCCGGGCTCGGCCAGCATCGCCAGCGCGGCGAGCGAATCACGCATCGAACTGCGGGTATCTTCGGCCAGCAGCGGGGCTTCGGCTGCGATTTCAATTTCGCCCTCATCATCTACGAATTCAGCCGCTTCGGACAGATCGAGCACTCCGCCGGTATCATCAGCATCGCGGTCTTCATCCGCAGTGGATTCTGCCGGGGTAAGGGTGCGCACCTCGTGCGTCCGGCGCTCTTCGGCGGCGCCGACGCGATTGTCGCGCGCGATCACCTTCTTGATCGATTCGAGAATTTCCTCAACCGAAGGCTCGCTTGTTTGCCGCATCGCCAGACACCCTGTTCCAAGCATGGTTCAAACGCTTTGAGCCATGCGCAATCGATAAAGTCCCGCAACGGGACTGATTCACCCGGGAGGGATTGAACCGTCTTGGGCCACCGTGTCAACGGTCCGCGTCGAAACGGGCTTGGGATCGGGATCCCGGCTCCAGTCCCAGATGGCGTTCTTCACCCGGTTGTAGTTGGTATCGGGATCATACAGAAC
>JANOFJ010000123.1:0-16792 GCA_031413595.1 Novosphingobium sp. | reverse complement strand
CCCCGGCTAGGCCTGCCACACCGCTGGCGCGATTAAGCCGCAGCAACAGCGTTTCGGCCTGATCATCGGCGTGATGCGCGGTCGCGATTCCGGCCAGCCCCCGCTTGGCAGCCCAGCCGGCGAGCGCGGCATAACGGGCGGCACGGGCTTCGGCCTGCAGGTTTCCGGGCGCTAGCTTTACGCCAAGCGCCACATGCGGGACGCCCAGCGCGGCGCAGACCCCCGCGACAAATTCCGCCTCGGCCGCAGCCTCGGCCCGAAGGCCATGATCGACGGTTGCTGCCTCGATCCTGCCCGGCAGAGCCGCCTGAGCGAGCAGCAGCAGCGCAAGGCTGTCCGGACCTCCGGATACCGCCAGACCGAGCGGCGTATATTCACGGGCAAGCGCTGCCAGATCGGCAGCGAAGCGTGCGGTCAGTTGGGAATCAGGCTGGAACCCAGTGGATGATTGCAGCCCGTCAATTGCACTTCACCCCGGCGCGGATCGTATCATATTGCGCCTTGAGCCGGCCCGCTGACTCGCGCGGGTAATCGTCGACGAATTGCGCCAGCGCAACACAGGCCCGGTTGGTATCCTTGCGCAGCCGCATTGTCTCGGCCAGGAACAGCAGGCTGTCGGGCGCACGATCGCCGGTCTTGCTGGCCTGATAGTTGGCGAGGAACCACCGTGCGGCTTCATCCGGTTTGCCATCATCAAGGAAGGCGCGGCCGAGCAGATTGCGGGCATAGCTGACCCGCGAGTGACGCGGATTCTTGTCGAGGTACATCTTCAGCTGTTGCTGCGCCTCGGGATAGAATTTGGCTTCCCACAGCCGGTAGCCATAGCTGTATTCATCATCGGCAGCATCATTGGTCGCTGGCTTTACGATCGCCCGGACTGCTGCGACGCGCTGGGCCGAGGCGGCGGCGGGCTTGGCAGCGGCGGGTTTGGCGGCACCGGCCTTGGCCGCAGCGGCCGGCTTGGCAGCCAGGGCAGCGGCAGGACGAGTGGCCGGCGTCGTTGCCACCGTCGTCATGCCTGCCGGCTTGGACGCAGAGGCTCCGCCAGTCATTGCGGCCAGATTGTCCGACGTGGTGCTCGCCTCAATCGCGGCAGGCGTCACCGATGCCGCAGCGGCGACCGGCGCCAGCGCATTAAGCCGTTCTTCCAGCTTGGCGAGCTTGTTGGCGTTCTCCTCGCTCTGCGCAGTCAGGCGGGCAAGCTGGGCTTCAAGCGCATCGACCCGGCCCAGCATGTCGGTTATCGGGGTGGTCGCAGGGGCGCCGATGGAATTGTTCGCCGGCTGGCCGGGCTGGACCTGTGCCGGGAAGAATTTACCGTCACCGCCGGGAAAGACTTTGGTCTGCAAGGCGCGGATTTCAGCCTCAACCTTGCGCAGCCGCGCCTCGGCATTGGCGTTCGCTGCGTTCTGGACAGCGGCGCTCTGTGCTAAGGCAGGCACTGCCGCCGGCGCCGCCAACGCGAGAACCAGCGCCACCAGAAAAGGTCGCTTCGTGCGTTCGATCATCATTGTTTCACCCGTTTGTTCTGTCGTGTTTGGTCCGCCTATGACGTCAAGACGCCAAACCGGCGATGAACCAGCGGGAATGATCTGCCCTAGCAAGCGCGCGCTGTCGAGCGCTGGCCGCTACCTATCCGCAGCTGGAGTTGCGGACGGAGCTGCCGGGCTGGCAATCACCCCGGGTGCGGGGCGCGCCAGCAAGGCAGCCGCGCTGACCTGAACATCCTTCATGGTCTGCTGGATCTCTGAAAGCTTGGGCACGGGCTGGCCGCCGACAGTGATCCCCAGTGCCTGCGGCCTGCCCGTCCAAAGCTGGACCCCTTGGGCATCGGCAGGAATCGTATAGGTTTCGCCCAGTGCCATCTGTTTCTGCATCAGCTGCGTGCCGGCCGAATCATAGAATTTGACCCATAGGTCAGGCTCCAGCGCGGTAAACACCACAGCCCCGCCCGTGGGCGCCGCTGCCGGAGCAATGGCGGCCGCCGAAGTGGTGGGCAAAACAGCGGGATCGGCAGCGGCGGGCGGCTCTTCCTTGATCAGCGAAGGCAGCGTGCCGCCCGGCTGGTAATAGCCCGGCCACAAGGCAATGCCGGCAACGATCACCCCCAGCACAGCCAGCACGGCAATCCAGACAAACCGCGAACTGGGTGCCCGGGCCGGATCGCCCGGCTCAAAGGCCGGCAGGGTCCGGCGGGTTTCGGGTTCGAGTGCAGCCAGCTCGCCGCGGACATCAGCCACGATCGCGGCCTCATCCAGCCCGACTGCGCGGGCGTAGCTGCGCGAGAAACCGACCGCGTAAGTCCGCGCCGGGAGCGCAGCGAAATCGCCTGCTTCGATCAGGACCAGATGTCGTTCAGGGATCTTGGTAATTTCGGTTAATTGAGCGCGGCTGATACCCGCAGCTTCACGTGCCCGGGCAAGACGCGCCCCAACACTCTCGAGCGGCAATTCCGCCTCAGTCATTTGTTCGTCTGTCATCCCATTCCTGTGGGTTATAATTATGGTGCTAGCCCGTCGGGTTTGAGCAACGGTGACCAGCCTCCAAAGTCAACGCAAATCCGCAGGTTCCAGACCGCCCGACGGTAGAGTGCACTGGAATTGTGACAAAATGCATCGGCCCGCCGCAGATCAATCGCAATCGATCCCGCGCTGCTGCGCCCATTCGGTCAAGGCCGCGCGCAAATCGGGTGGCGGCGAGGCCAGCCAGCCATTCATTGCGGCGGTGATCTCGGTAATGTCGATCTTGCGGACCAGCTCCTTGATCGGTCCGACCGAGGCAGGGGTTATCGAGAGGCGGCGGATCCCCAGACCGATCAACGCCAGCGCCTCAAGCCGCCGCCCGCCCATTTCGCCGCACACCGTGATATCGACCTTGTGCCCGACCAGCGATCCCAGGACCCGCTTGAGGAACCGCAGGATCGAGGGACTGAGCCAGTCATAGCGCTCTGCCAGCCGGGGATTGGCCCGATCGGCGGCAAACAGGAACTGGGTGAGATCATTGGTGCCGATCGAGAGGAACGACAGCTTTGGGGCGAGCAGATCGAGCTGTTCCGCCAGCGCCGGCACTTCCAGCATCGCCCCATAGCGGATCGCTTCGGGCAGCATCTTCTTCTGGCTCTTGAGGAAAGCGCGCTGCTTTTCAAACACCTCGCGGGCAGCATCGAACTCCCACGGTTCGGACACCATCGGAAACATCACGTTGAGCGTACGCCCGGCCGCAGCTTCGAGCAATGCCCGGGCCTGGACCTTCATCAGTCCTTCGCGGTCCAGCGCCACGCGCAGCGCGCGCCAGCCCATCGCCGGGTTTTCCTCCTGCTCGCCGTCGTTGTGGCGCAGATAGGGCAGAATCTTGTCGCCGCCGATATCGACCGTGCGGAACACCACCGGCTTGTCACCCGCTGCATCGAGCACATCGCGGTAGAGCCGGGTCTGGCGTTCACGCGAAGGCAGGGTCGCTGAAACCAGGAACTGGAATTCGGTGCGGAACAGCCCGATCCCATCCGCCCCGGTCAGGTTCAGGCCGGGCATATCATCGCGCAGCCCGGCATTCATCATCACGGTGATCCGGGTGCCGTCGCGAGTGAACGGCTCCACCTCGCGCAGCGAGGCATAGGTCGCCTGCCGCTCGCGGCTCTTGGCAAACCGGGTCTCGAACGCCTCGACCAGCGCGGGCAGCGGCCGCACCGTGGCATTGCCCTGATCGCCGTCGAGCAGCAGCATATCGCCATCGCGCACCAGCCCGCGCAAGCCCCGCACCCGGCCCAGCACCGGTATGCCCATCGCCCGGGCAACGATCACCACATGCGCGGTGAGCGAGCCTTCTTCCAGGATCACCCCCTTCAGACGCCGCTTGTCATATTCCAGCAACTCCGCCGGTCCCAAGTTGCGGGCGATCAGGATCGCATCGCTGCGCAGGCCTTGCGAGGCTGCGGTGCCAAGCTGGCCCGAGACGATCCGCAGCAGCCGGTTGGCCAGATCCTCCAGATCATGCATCCGGTCGGCCAGCAGCGGATCATCGATCTGCCGCATCCGCATCCGGGTGCGCTGCTGGACCCGCTCGATCGCAGCCTCGGCAGTCAATCCGCTGTCGATCGCTTCGTTGATCCGGCGGCTCCAGCCTTCGTCGTAAGCGAACTTCTTGTAAGTCGCGAGCACCTCTTCGGTCTCGCTGCCGACGCCGAATTCGGCCTGGCTTGCCATCCGGTCGATGCCTTCGCGCATCTTGTAGAAGGCCAGATAAACCCGCTGGCGCTCGGCCTAGATGTCATCGGCGACCACATGTTCAATCGTCACGCGCGGCTGGTGGAATACTGCCACACCAGAGGCCAGCCCCTTGACTAGCGTCAGCCCGGTCAGCCGCTGCGGTCCGGTCTGCGCCGCGCTGAGGCTGAACGCCTCGACCTCGTCGACCAATTCGGCGTTGGCAATCAGTTCGGACAGGACCATCGCCACGGTCTGCAGCGCCTCGATCTCGACCTCTTCATAGCGGCGCGGATCGACATGCTGGACGCACAGCACACCCACGCAACGCTCACGCCGGACGATCGGCACGCCGGCAAAGGAGTGGAACTTGTCCTCGCCGGTTTCCGGGCGATACGAAAAATCAGGGTGAGCGGTTGCCTCGGCCAGGTTCAGCGTTTCGATATTGCCGGCGATCGTGCCGACCAGTCCTTCGCCGATTGCCATGCGGGTAATATGCACCGCGCTTTGCTCCAGCCCCCGGGTTGCGAAGAGTTCGAGCATCCCCTCTCGCAGCAGGTAGATCGAGCAGACTTCGCTGTTCAGGCTCACCCCGATCACCTCGACCACGGTGTTGAGTTTCGCCTGAGCGTGGTTACGCGAAGCCATCACCTCATGCAGGCGGGTCAGGATCGTACGGGCGGCAGAAGCGGCAACGCTGGTCATAAGGGTGGACGTAACCCAAAGCACCCGGCTTGGGAACGGATCAGGCAGCCCCAGCGCGAGATTTTCGCGGTGGTGGGTGTATCTAGCCGTCGCTAAAGCGGACTGGAGCTTTGCGGACCTGCTCCGACCCTTAGGGCCGCGCAGGTCCGTAAGCAGAGAGGCTGGCTAGTAGTGCGCCAGCTCCTCCTTGATTCGAAGTTTCTTCTTTTTGAGCTGCTGGATCGTCGCCAGGTCGGGCATGGGTCGGGTCATTTCCTGCTGAAGCTTCTGATCAAGGCCAGCGTGCTTCAACTGGAGGGCACTTGCATGCGTCGTTTCCATTGGCGATACTCCTTTGCATTCGTCCAATATATACGCCGATCCGGCTGTTGAATGCCGGAACCGGCGCTAACCCGAACACCGACTCGGTTCTCTTCGCCGGGGTCAGTGCGATTGTCATGAAAGCATATTAAGTTTATCTTGCGAAGCATATACGAGCAGCTTGCGACCAACCGTGCAGGGGCCCGTCCAAGGGGCGCAGGCTGGCAACAGATTTTGAGGATGCCCGAGTGAGCGAAGAGGAAATGCGCAAGCGACTCGATATGCTGCGGGTGGAACATCGTGATCTAGATGCAGCGATCGACGCATTGACCGGTGCGGGCAGCACTGACCAGCTCCAGATCGCCCGGCTCAAAAAACGCAAATTGCGGCTCAAGGATCAGATCGCTCTGCTCGAAGATTACCTCATTCCCGATATTATCGCCTGAAACCCGGCAGCTTGCAGTACCACTCGTGCTGCGGCCTTGGCCCCGCAATGCGTCCCTTGGCGGGACAGTCTCAATTTGGTCGGGGAATCCTGCCCTTGCCCGGTTGGCAGCCGTGATTCGGGGGGCCTATTGTGGCGGCAATGAACAATCCGGTCGCCATCAGTCCCCGCATTATCGAGGGACTCTATTGCGAGGCTCTGGTCTTGTCGGACGAGGTGCGCGCGGCGTTTGATCTATCCGGGCGAGTGAACGCCGTCAGCCTGCCTGAAGACGAGGCACGGGTCGCCATGTCGTGCGAAGCGCTGCGGACGACCACCCGAATGATGCATGCCCTGGCCTGGTTGCTCAATCACCGGGCCTTTTTTGCTGGCGAGCTTTCAGAATTTCAGCTGCGCCGACATGGCAAGCTGGCCGATTTCCCGCCGGCTGAACCCCAGCGCATGATTCTGGTCAAAGCCGAAATCCGCGAGCTGGTTGCTGCGACCGAGCGGTTTCACGCCCGTTTGCACCGGCTCGACAGCCGCTGGCGCGAACGGACAGACTCTGCCCCCAGCGCGATTTCCGCCTTGCGCGAGCGGCTCGGGCAGGTCGCAGCCGCAGGCTAGACCGCTGCCAGCGCCTTGTGCCACGCCCGCAGCCGGGCAGCGCGGGCCTCTTCATCAAGATTGGGAACAAAGCGCCGGACCGCGCCGCGCATCTCCTGCGCTGCGGCCTCAAGCGAAACGTAGTGCCCCACCCCGACACCGGCGAGCATGGCAGCACCCAGCGCCGTAGTCTCTACAAAATCGGGCCGTTCAACCGGGATCTCCAGCATGTCGGCCAGATCCTGCGCCATCCAGTCATTGGCGCTCATCCCGCCGTCGATCTTGAGCATTTTCCATCCCGCCCCATCGGCAGCGAAGGCTGTGGCCAGATCATGCGTCTGCTGGGCCATCGCTTCAAGCGCGGCCCGGGCAACATGCGCGCGGGTGGTGGCAAAGCTCATGCCCGTGATCGACGCCCGCGCCTCTGGCCGCCAGTGCGGTGCGCCAAGCCCGGATAATGCCGGTACCACCACAACCCCGCCGCTGTCTGGCACCGAAGCGGCGAGGGCGGCCGTTTCGGAAGCATCGGCGATGATCCCCAGACTGTCGCGCAGCCATTTTATCAGACTGCCCGCGACGAATACCGAGCCCTCCAGCGCATAGCTGCGCGTTCCTCCCAGCTGGTACAGCACCGTGCCGAGCAGCCGGTGGCCCGACCGCGGAACTTCGCCGCCCATGTTGGCCAGCACGAACGCCCCGGTGCCATAGGTCGCCTTGGTCTCCCCCGGATTGAGGCAGCCCTGACCGATCGTGGCAGACTGCTGATCGCCGGCTAGGCCAGTGATCGGGATCGCTCCGCCAAGCAATTCAGGCAAGGTCTTGCCATAGTTTCCGGCGTTATCGACTACTTCGGGCAAGGCACCGCGCGGCACACCAAACAGATCGCACAGGCCCTCGTCCCAGCTTGATCCCGCCAGCGGCAACAGGCTGGTGCGGCTGGCATTGCTGGCATCGGTCAACAGCGCGCCGCCGGTCAATTTGTAAACCAGCCAGCTTTCCACCGTGCCCAGCGCCAGTCGGCCACCCTCGGCAGCGGATTTCACTGCGGGGGAATTGTCGATCAGCCAGCGCATCTTGGTGGCGGAGAAATAAGGATCGAGCAGCAGCCCGGTGGCCGACTGAACCACCGGTTCCTGCCCAGCGGCGCGCAAGGCATCGCAGACATCGGCGGTGCGGCGATCCTGCCACACCAACGCGCGATGCAGCGGCTTGCCGCTGGGTTTGTCCCACGCCACCACGGTTTCGCGTTGGTTGGTAATGCCGATCGCCGCGATCCAGTCTGCTCCGCCGGCCTGGGTGACGACCTGCTGGGCGCAAGCCAGCGTCTTGTCCCAGATCTCACCCGCATCATGCTCGACCCATCCGGCCTGCGGATAATATTGGGTCAACTCGTGCTGGGCGACCCCGCGCAATCGTCCTTCGGGCCCGAACAGCATTGCCCGGGTTGAAGTGGTGCCGGCGTCGAGCACCAGAATCAGATCGCCGATTTTAGTCATTCAAGGCCCCTCCATTTTGCCGGCGAACCTAACGAGCATGCCGGGACTTGGCGAGGGGGTGGTGAAAGGCCATATGCAGTCCCATGGATATTCCCGCCAAACCCTGGCCGACCGGACTGACCGAACAATGCGAGCCCTTGGTGCGCCGGGTGCTTGCTGCCAACGCCTCGCCCTATACCTACACCGGCACGCAGACTTACGTGATCGGCGCGGGCTCGGAGGTGGCGGTTATCGATCCGGGCCCGGCCGGAACCGGCGTTGCGGGACACGCTGACACCAATGGCGCGGGTCATATCGAGGCAATTCTGGCGGCGATCGGCAGCGCAAAGCTCATTGCGATCATGTGCACTCACACGCACCGCGATCATTCCCCCGCCGCCGCGCCGCTGAAAGCCGCGACCGGCGCGCCGATCATCGGCTGCGCCCCGCTGGTGCTGGAAGACGATGGCCCGCGCGCTGACGCTGCCTTCGATCCGACTTATACGCCTGACCGGATCCTGGTTGATGGCGAACGGCTGTCCGGCGATGGCTGGACCATCGAGGCTGTCGCCACCCCCGGCCACACCAGCAACCATCTGTGCTACAGCCTGCTCGAAAGCGGCGCGCTGTTCACCGGCGATCATGTCATGGCCTGGTCGACCAGCGTCGTCTCGCCGCCCGATGGCGATATGGCCGCCTATATGCAAAGTCTGCAAAAGCTCCACGACCGCTCGGACCGGGTGCTTTATCCCGCTCACGGCCCGGCGGTGGACAAGCCCCGCCAGCTGGTCCGCGGGATGCTGGGCCACCGCCGCCAGCGCGAAGCGCAGATCCTGCGCCTGCTGGGCGAAGCGCCGCAAGCGATCCCGCAGATGGTCGCCGCGATGTACAAGGGACTTGATCCGCGGCTGACCGGTGCGGCCGGACGATCGGTGCTGGCGCATCTCATCGATCTTGAGCGGCAGGGCCGCGTCATACCCCGCGAGGATATATGGACGATAGCCGCGTAGCCACAGCGCCCGCTCCCGCGCGCTTGCCGTGGGCCATCACCATCGCCGCCACTGCGCTGGCGCTGTGGGCCTTGTGGCGCGCCTTTGGCCCCGCTGATTACGGCGATCCACTCGCCACCAGCCTTGCCGCCTTTGAAAAGCAGAACAAGCTCACCGTTTTCAGCGCCCAGCTGGCCCCGGTTGTCGCCAGCGACGACGAGCGCCTGTTCGGAATGCTCAAGTCGCGCCAGATTGCGGTGATCCCGGCGCGGGTCGATTATACGCTCGATCTGGCTCAGATGAAGCGCGACCGGCTGAAATGGGATGCCGCGGCCGAGCAGCTCGATGTGATCCTCCCCCCGCTCACCGTCAGCCGCCCCAATCTGGACGAGGCCCGCGCGCAGTATCTGCGCGAGGGGGTGTGGATCACGGCGCCGGCACAGGACAAGCTGACCCGCGACAACACCCTGCTGGCCGAGCGGCAAGCAATCGATCAGGCCGCCAATCCAGCGCTGATGGACCTTGCCCGCAGCGCCGCCAAGGACGCGATCCGGCAGAATCTGGCGATCCCGCTGCAGGTGGCCGGGTTTGGCGATGTTACGGTGACGGTCCGCTTCGATGGCGAGCCTGCTCCCCCGCGCTAAACGGTCTTTTCATAGCGCTGGAAGACCTGTAAAAGCCCAATCTGGTGGGTCGCTAATTTGCCATAGGGGGGAAACTAATGGCGACTACATTTGAGGATTTCGCTCCGGATACCGGACAGCCTCCCCGTGAGGCAAGGATGGCCTTCGCACTGGCGCTAGCCATGGCGGTGGTGATCATCGCCGGCTTTTCGCTCAATCTGGCCATGGGCCGGTCCACTTTTGCCGTGCCGCCAGTCTATCATATCCATGCGGCTGTGTTTTTCGGCTGGGTAGCGCTGTTCCTGACCCAGACGCGGCTGGCGGCGCGCGGCACTATCGCGGTGCATCGCCGTCTGGGCCGGATCGCCGCTGTGCTGGTGCCGCTGATGCTGGTGATGGGCGTGGCAATCATGCTCACCTCACTGCGCCGCACCGGCGGTCCGTTCTTCTTTGCGCAGAACGAGTTTCTGTGGGGTAATTTTCTGGGACTGGCGTGCTTTGCCGGGCTGATTGCGGCAGCTTATCGCAAGCGTCGCGACACCTCTTGGCACAGCCGCTTGATGCTGGTGGCCATGTCGATCCTGACCGGCCCGGGTTTTGGCCGGTTACTGCCGATGCCGCTGCTGATCCCATGGGCCTGGTGGGTCTCGAGCCTGATTGGCCTGGCATTCCCGGTGATCGGCATGATCGCGGACAAACGCCGCGACGGCGCAGTCCATCCGGCCTGGCTGTGGGGCGGCGGCGCGATTGTGGCGCTGCATCTGGTTTCGCAGGCCATCGCCTATACGCCGCAGGGAATTGCAGCAACCGAAAGGGTGGTCGCGGGCACCCCGGGAGCAGAGCGCCCGATGGCTGCATATTTGCCTTGATCCAGGCGGCCCTACGCCCCATTTCAGCTTCCTTGCCAGCTAAGGAAGCACCATGACTGCCCAACCGACCAATCTTTCCGGGATCGACATCCGCGCCGAGATTGAACGGCTGCGCAAAGACCGTAACGCGGTGATCCTGGCGCATTATTACCAGAAGCCAGAGATTCAGGATCTCGCCGATTTTGTCGGCGATTCGCTCGAGCTGTCGAAAAAGGCCGCCGCCACCGATGCCGATGTGATCGCCTTTTGCGGGGTAAAGTTCATGGCCGACACTGCCAAGATCCTCAGCCCCCAGAAAATCGTGATCCTGCCCGATATGGACGCCGGCTGCAGCCTGGAGGACAGCTGCCCGCCGCAGAAGTTCAAGGCCTTCCGCGAGGCGCATCCCGATCACATCGCGCTGACCTATATCAACTGCTCGACCGAGGTGAAGGCGCTGTCCGATGTGATCGTCACCTCGTCCAGCGCCGAGACGATCCTGAACCAGATCCCCAAAAGCCAGAAGATCATCTTCGGCCCGGACCGGCACCTGGGCGGCTATCTCAACCGCAAGTTCGATCGCGACATGCTGCTGTGGCCCGGCGTGTGCATCGTCCATGAGGCTTTCAGCGAAACCGAACTGCTCAAGCTGATGGCCCAGCACCCCGGCGCGCCCGTGGCGGCGCACCCCGAATGTCCGCCGCAGATCGTCGATCACGCCGATTACGTCGGCTCGACCAGCGGCATCCTCCAGTTTGCCAAGACCTTCCCCGGCGACACGCTGATCGTGGCGACCGAACCGCATATCATCCACCAGATGCAGCTCGCCATCCCGGAAAAGCAGTTCATCGGCGCGCCCGGCGCCGACGGCAACTGCAACTGCAACATCTGCCCCTATATGGCGCTGAATACGCTGGAGAAGCTGTACGTAGCGCTGCGGGATTTGCAGCCGCGGATCGAGATTGAAGAGGGGCTGCGGCTGGCGGCGAAGAAGAGCCTCGACAAGATGCTTGAGATGGCAGGCGGGACTGTGGGTAAGGGTGATTTGGGGCGGGCGTGATGTGCAACGGGTTGATTGATTGGTGCGCCTTCGATTGGCAGTCATTCGCCACCTTGGTGACGGGTCTAGCGGCGGTCGGTGCAGCCTGCTGGGTCGGATTAAGGCAGGTGGACATCCAAAAGCGTCAAACAAAAGTTCAGGAAGCAGCACTCCGTTCGGACCTGTTTGACAGGCGCTTCAAGGTTTTCGAGCGAGCTGAGCAATTTTTACGCGAAATCATTCAGCACGCGGATGATCCATGCCAAGACACACAGCGGGAGTTTCAGGTGGCAGTGGGAGAGTCCAGATTTCTGTTTCAGCTGGCTGTGCGTGAGGGCTTGGATGAAATCTGGAAAAAGTGGGCGGTATTTCATGCGCTTAAGGTCACAATGAAACATTCAATCGACACAAAGGGTCATTATGGTGAGGGGGATCCTGAAAAGGAAGGGGAAGCCCTGAAATGGTTCTTTGCAAGATTCACCTCACTTCCTGATATGTTTGATGAGCTGAAGTTAGGCGGGTTACTGCCCCAAGCGTAGCTAGAATTGCCCCCCGGGGAGCGGCCCTTTCCTAAGCCGCGATGGGTGCTGAAACGCGTTCAGCATGACGGTGTGATGCGGGCCGCCTCCTACCCCCCTCCTCTTCAGGGGAGGGGCAGTGAGACTTGGTGGCTTTGCCGCCTAGTCGCAGCGGGGTGGGGTTTTGCCTCATGGCATGACCCAGCGGAGAGGCCCCACCCCAACCCCTCCCCTGAGCCGAAGACAAGCCTAGTTCAACGGATGGGGTCTGGTTTGGTCCCGAGCAAAGCATTTTCCTACACTGCCCCGAACTGCGATATTCGGTCCAGCTCTTTGACATCGTAGACCATCCCCCAAAACCGCTTGCGCCGGTCAAAGCCGCACAATCTGTCACCCTGCCCTTCTAACCGTTTGAATTTACAGATAAATATTGCCCGGACACTTGGGTGACACCTGTCACCTTCACCCTTCCAACCACCTGAATTCATTGCATAATTACAACCGGACACTTGGGTGACACGGTGTCACCTTTGTCACCCAAACCCACAACACAAAGGGGCGGCGCCTTGCGGCACCGCCCCTCGCTCTCCCCCCGAGGGTAAGCTTTATACCATCAGCACATCGCTCTGGATCATCAGGGCGCTGCCCAGGCTGATCGAGAGGTCGGCCCGTCCATCGCCGTTGACATCGCCCTGCAGAAAGCCGCCGGCAAAGCGCAGTTCGCCCGCTGTGTTCGAGAAGGCAGCGCCGCCGATCCAGCTGAAATCCACGCCGGTGCCGCGCAGATCAACCTTGTCAGTTCCGCTGACGAAATCGACGATCCGATCGCCCATTTCGATGTTCGTGAAATCGAACCGATCAGCACCTGCGCCCCCGTTCAGGACGTCAGCGCCGGCAAAGCCGTTGAGGACATCGTCGCCGCCGCCACCGGAGAGGTTGTTGGACACTTCATTGCCCCACAGCAGATCGCGCTGAGCGGTACCCACAGCGTTCTCGATGATGGTGCCATAGGCGATGGCAATGTTTTGGTATTCGCTGGTCCGAACCCCAGTGACTCCGGTATCGGCCGCAATCGAATTGGCATTGGCATTCTGGAAGTTATTGAAGGTTCCGGTCAGCGAGGCCTGCGTCACGGGAGCGAAACCGCCGCCTTGCAGCGCAGCCAGCTCGGCCCGTTCGGCATTGAGCGCGGCCAGCGTTGGCGCGCCCTGCCCGACCGAACTGAAGCTTCCGTCATTGAGGTTGATGAACACGCCCGCTGTGAAGCCCGACATATCCAGCGTATCGTTACCGCCGGCATCGTAAATCGCCAGCAGCGGGTAGGGGTTGAGGCTGAAATCAAACACCGCGTTGCCGGCGGTTGAATTGAAGCCATAGACTGTGTCGCCGGCCCGCGTGGTCAGATCGGCGCCGTACTTGGCCTGGATGGTCAGGATGTCGTGCAGCATCGGGGTCTGCGCGAAATTGTTGATGAACGCACTCCAGTTGATCGCCCGCGCACCGGTTTCGCCAGGGGCCCAATAGGACATGATCGTATATTGATTGCTGTCCTGCGCATATTCGGCAAGCCCCGCATAGGTCTGGCTAACCCCCGGCGTGAAATTGTAAGCGCCTGGATGCGAGAGGCCGAGGGTGTGGCCCAGTTCATGCACCAGCGTGGTGTTGCCATAGCCGCCGTAATCGAACCAGTTGTTGGTCCAGTTGCCTGCCGGATCAGCGACGAACACATCGCTCTGGAACTGGTAACCCTGGGGGCCGGGATAATAGGCATAGGCCTGCGCCGGATCATAGCTGTTGGCGAACTGGATATCCGCGCCGCGACCGTTGCTTTCCACGAAAGTCGGCGCGATCAGTTCATCCCACATGCCAATTGCGAGGCGTGCCGCATCGCGCTGATCGGCGCTGAACGGGGATACGCCAAGACCAGCGGTGAAGCCGAAATTGGGGTTGTTATAAACCCCGGTCAGATGCGTCAGTTCGAGGAAGCCATAGGTGATCACGCCTGCATTGACGGAATCGGAGCGGCCAGAATCGATCTGGTCGATTACCGCATCCAGTCCGATTATCGGCTTGGTCCGGAAAGTCCCACCGACAAAATCATCGAGGTTGAAGGCCATCGGCTCGTCACGGTTGATCGAAAGCGGATCGTTGACCCGGTTCCGGCCCAGCGTTTCAAAAATATCGTTATCTGCGGTATTCCCCGCAATTTCCCGCGCAATCCTGCTGTTGTCACTAGTGGCCATTTCATGCTCCCTGGAAGCTTCGCCCTAGTCGATGATTCGCCGACGGACGGAATGGCGACAGGCTAGGAAAGTCCTGCAAACCATCAAGGAAAAGCTGCAACCCAGAGCAAGTTTTCCACCAAAATGCAGTCACTTGGTAATACTGTTGCGCAATATCGCGATCAGCCTTGCGGTTCATTACGCCGCGCCAGCACCAGCCCGGCCGCGACCAGCGCCATACCAATCCCGTCGAGCCAGCCAAGGGTCTCGCCAAAGCCAAACCAGCCGACCACGACCGAGACCACCGGCTGGGTCAGCAGCGCCAGACCGACCACCAGCGGGGTGAAATGCTTGAGCGCATAAACCAGCAGCCCCTGACCGATCACCTGGCTGCCCAGTGCGAGCAGGATGATCGGGGTCCAGTTCTGCGGCCAGAACGGCTCGCCCAGCAGCAGCGCGATTCCCAGCATGATCGGCGTGCCGGCCAGGCTCGACCAAGCGAGCAGGGTCCAGCTGCCCAGATTTGCCCGCGCGCCCTGCAGCAGCAGGATGTAAAAGGCATAAAGGAAGCCTGCGAGCAGGCAGAACAGATCACCGGTCAGCGCCTTGTCGTCGATCTCGAGGCTCCGGCCCAGCAGGATCGCCGATCCGCCCAGCGCAGCGGCCAGCGCCAATGCCTCGGCGCGGCGGGGCCAGCGCTTCATCGCGAACACTCCCCAGGCCATCAGGATCAGGCTGCCCGAATTGCCGAACAGCGTGGCATTGCCAAGGCGCGTCTGGCCGATGCCGATGTGCCAGGCGGCAATGTCGAGCGCGAAGAACACGCCCGCGCCGACCATGATGGCCCAGGTCCGGGTCGAAAAGCCGGTCAACGGCTGGCGGTTGGCGCGCGCCAACAGCAGCAGCAGCGGCACTGCCAGGATCAAGCGCCAGAAGCCGGCGGACACTGGCCCCGTATCCGCAAGGCGCACCGGCCACGAACCGATCGCCAGCGCCACATTGCCGCCAATCAGCGCCGTGAAGTGCCAACCGTTCCAGTCAGACTTTGCCCCTGTTGCATTCCCCATCGCCATGCCTTAGCCGCAGGAACTAGATTGCAAAACGAAATTGAAGAGTGAGACCCGCGTGCACGACGAACTGTTTCAGCCGATCAAGCTTGGCGCGATTGACGCGCCCAATCGCATCCTGATGGCTCCGCTGACCCGCGGGCGCGCCGATCCGGGTTTCGTTCCCAACGCGATGATGGCCGAATATTACCGTCAGCGCGCCGGTGCCGGACTGATCATCTCGGAAGCCACCGGGATTAGTGTTCAAGGGCTTGGATGGCCGTCTGCTCCGGGCATCTGGAATGACGCGCAGGTCGCAGGCTGGAAGCTGGTGACCGAAGCGGTGCATCGGGAGGGCGGCCGGATCATCTTGCAGCTGTGGCACATGGGGCGGCTGGTCCACCCCGATTTCCTGGGCGGCAAGTCCGGCGTCTCGGCTTCGGCAACGACCGCGCCGGACCACGCTCACACACCCACCGGCCGCAAGCCAAACGAGCAGGCCCACGCGCTGAGCGTCGAAGAGATCGCAGGCGTGGTCGCGGATTATCGCCGGGCAGCGGAAAACGCCAAGGCAGCAGGCTTTGACGGAGTGCAGCTGCACGGCGCCAATGGCTATCTGGTCGACCAGTTTCTGCGCAGCAACACCAATCTGCGCGAGGATGAATATGGCGGATCGGTCCAGAACCGCACCCGTTTCATGCGCGAAGTGCTGGAACAATTGATCGCGGTGTGGGGAGCGGGCCGGGTCTCGATCCGCCTCTCTCCAAATGGCCAAACGCAGGGCTGCGACGACACCGATCCGGCGAGCATTTTCGGACACGCCGCGCGTGTCCTGGAAGAGCTGGGTATCGGCTTCGTCGAACTGCGCGAACCGGGCCCCGAAGGCAGCTTCGGCCGCACCGATGTGCCGGGGCAAAGCCCGCTGATCCGCTCGCTTTATTCTGGCCCACTGGTCCTCAACAGCGATCATACTGCCGAAAGCGGCGCTGCCGCCGTGGCTGGGGGGACATGCGATGCGATCAGCTTCGGACGGCCCTATATCTCCAACCCGGATCTTGCCGAGCGAATCCGCGTGGGCGCGGAATGGGCCCCCAATGTCGATGCGCCGAAAAGCTGGTACTGGCCCGGTCCGAAAGGCTACATCGATTATCCGGCACTCCAGTTGGCATAAGGAAACCCGCACCGATGGCTGAGCGTTCCTGGTTGTTCGTTCCCGGCGACAGCGACAAGAAGCTGGGCAAGGCCGCTGCGACCGGAGCTGACGTGATTATCGTCGATCTCGAGGATTCGGTTGGCTTGTCCAACAAGGTTTTTGCGCGCGAAAATACCCGCGATTGGCTCGTTGCGCACCGCCAGCAGGTCACAGAACAGCGCGGCCCCGGCAGCCGGCAAGGCCGCTGGGTCCGGATCAATGCGCTCGATACGATGATGTGGCGCGAAGACCTGATCGCGGTGCTGCCCGGCGCACCCGACGGCATCGTTCTGCCCAAATCGGCGGGTCCAGAAACAGTCCAGCAGCTTGCCGCCGAACTCTATGAACTGGAGCAGCGCCACCAGATCAAGCCCGGCTCAACCCGGATCATGCCGCTGGTGAGCGAGACTGCGGCAGCGGCGTTGACAATCGGCGCCTATCTTTCGATCCCATTACCGCGTCTCGCCGGCCTGACCTGGGGTGCCGAGGATCTGGCTGCGGCACCCACAACCTGGTGGTTGGTGCCGGAGTTGATCGTCACGCCATTGCCCGGAAAGGCCCGGATGGCCAGCCCACGCACGACGCTGTTACCCTGGCCGGAGA
>JANOFJ010000122.1:0-4075 GCA_031413595.1 Novosphingobium sp. | reverse complement strand
GCCAGCACAGCGGCACGCAGTTCGGCGATGCCGAGCTTGGTTTCCGCCGAAGTCGCCAGAACATCGGGATGCGCGGCAATGTGTTTACGGGCATCGGCCTGGGTACGGGCCAGAACCTCGGCCAGCTCTTCGGCCTTGATCTTGTCAGCCTTGGTCAGCACCACGCGGTAGCCGACTGCGGCTTCATCCATCATCTTCATCATCTCGGCGTCGACCGGCTTCATCCCATGGCGGGCGTCGATCAGCAGCAGGACGCGTTTCAGCACGACCCGTCCGCGCAGGAAATCGCGGACCAGCCGGCGCCAGTTCTCGGCGACCTTGATCGGCGCCTTGGCAAAGCCGTAGCCCGGCATATCGACCAGCCGCAGCTGGGTCGGCTCACCCACTTCGAAGAAGTTAAGCTCCTGCGTCCGCCCGGGCGTGACCGAGGCGCGGGCGATCGATTTGCGCCCGGTCACGGCGTTCAGCAGCGAGCTTTTGCCGACATTCGACCGTCCGGCAAAGGCGATCTCAGGCACTTCAGGATCGGGCAGGAACTTGAGCGCAGGCGCGCTTTTGAGGAACTCGATCCGCCCCGCAAACAAGATCCGCGCGTGTTCGGTCAGCGCCGCAATCGCAGCTTCATCTTGGGTCATGCCTTGTCCCGGGCCGCCGCGCGCTTGGCATCGAGGCCGTCTTTTTCGGCCTGCGCCTTCAATTGCGGGTGGCGGCTGTAGAGATACCACTGCTGGGCGATGGTCAGGATGTTCGAGGTGATCCAGTAGATCAGCAGCCCCGCCGCAAACGGCGCCATCACGAACATCATCATCCACGGCATGATCGCAAACACCTGTTGCTGGACAGGGTCCATCGGTGCCGGGTTGAGCTTGAACTGCAGATACATCGTGATCCCCAGCAGAACCGCCAGCAGCCCGATCGCGAGGAACGAGGGCGGGGTGAACGGCAGCAATCCGAACAGGTTGAGGATATGCAGCGGATCCTGCGCAGACAGATCCTTGATCCATAGGATGAAGGGCTGGTGACGCATTTCGATCGCCAGCATCAGCACCTTGTAGAGCGCGAAGAACACCGGAATCTGCAGAAAGATCGGCAGGCAGCCCGCCAGCGGATTGACGCCCTCGGTCTTGTATAGCGCCATCGTTTCCTGTTGGAGCTTGGGCTTGTCGTCCTTGTAGCGTTCCTGCAGCGCCTTCATTTTGGGCTGGATCGCGCGCATCTGGGCCATGCTGGCAAACTGGCGCTGGGCAATCGGGAACATCACCCCGCGCACGATCAGCGTCAGCAGGATAATCGCGACGCCAAAATTGCCCACCGCGTCGAACAGTGCCTTCAGCAGCATGAAGATCGGCTTTTCAAACCAGCGGAACCAGCCCCAGTCAATCGCGAGGCTGAAGTTGGCGATGCCGCTGTCCTCGTAGCGATCGAGCACGGTGCTTTCTTTCGCCCCGGCAAACAACCGCGTGGTGCGTGTCAGCTGCTGGCCCGGCGCGATGGCGGCGGGTTCATAGACCAGATCGGCCCGGTAAATGCCTTTACCCAGGCTCCGGAAATCGCTGCTGGTCGATGACTTGTCGGGGATCAGCGTGGTCATCCAGTAGATATCGGTAAACCCGATCCAATTGGCCTGGCCTTCATTCCTGAGTTCGCCGGCTTCGCTGACATCGTCGTAATCGATGCCAAAGTTCACCGCGCCGTCAAACGCACCGAACGGTCCGGCGTGGACGTTCCACGTATCCATGCTCGCGGTCTTGTCGGTGCGGTTGATCAGCGCGAAGGGGCGCACCACCACTGGCGCGGCGCCGGGATTGGCAACCGTCTGGGTTGCGGTAAGCAGATAGTCCTCGTCGATCGCATAGCGGATCGCAAAAATCTGGCCGGTCGGGTTGGTCCAGCTCAGCGACACCGGCGTTTGCGGGGTCAGCTTCGCGGCCGCAGGAGCAGACCACACCGTGTTGGCATTGGGCAGGGCGATGCCGCCAGAGCCTTCGGTCGCAACCCAGCCGAATTGCGCAAATTGCTGTGCCGGGGTTCCGGCGGGCGAGAAGATCCGGGCTTGGCCGTCGCTCTTCTTCTCGGTCGCGGTGTGGCGATTGGTGGTGAGATCATCCAGCACGCCGCCGGTCAGATTGATCGAGCCCGACAGGCCCGGCGCGGCAATCGCCACCCGTCCGCCGGTGGTCAGCGCGGTCTTGAGATCCTTGGCCTCCAGCGCGAGATCGGCGGCGCTGGTCAGCCCGCCATCGCGGGTCGGCTGGGCTGCTTGGCCCGGCGCGCTGGCTGTCGGCGCGGTGGTAGTGGCAACGGGCCTGTCGGCATTCGGATAGAAGTAACGGATCCCCGCATCCCAGCCGAACAGCACCAGTCCGGTAAGCAGGACGGCAAGGATGATATTGCGCTGGTTATGGCTGTCCACGAAGGGGTTCCTGTATTCGTTTAGTCAAAGATGGGGGGTTGGCGGGGCCCTTCAAGGCACCGGATCATAGCCGTGACCCCCCCACGGGTGGCAGCGCAATAGACGCTTCGCTGCCAACCAGCCACCCTTAATCGCACCGTGTTTTTCCACCGCCTCAATCGCATATTGCGAGCACGACGGGGCAAAGCGGCAAGAGGGCGGAAGGATGCGCGAAGGGCCAAGCTGCCAGCCGCGCGCGATCCAGATGATCAGGCGTTTCATCGCCTTTTTCCCGGATGCTTGCGGGGCGGATCGCCCTTGCCCGCAGCGGCGCGTTCCAGCGCGGCGAGCAATTCAGTGCGGAGCAGCGCGAAATCCCGCTCAACCCCGCCTTCGCGCCCGATCAGCACATGATCGGTTGCGGCGAGGCCGTGCTGGGGAAGGAGATCACGCAACAATTCGCGGAAGCGCCGCTTCATCCGATTGCGGACAACCGCGTTGCCGATTCGCTTGGTGACGGTGATCCCGAAGCGCATCTGTTCGCCCTGGTTGGGGCGCGCGAGCAGCACAAAGCCGGGGCGCGCAATGCGCAAGCCCCGGTTGGCAGCTAGAAAATCAGAACGCCGCGTGAGGATCGCAAGGCGCGGGGGAGTGCTGTCGCTCAGGCCGACAGCTTCTTGCGGCCGCGGGCACGGCGCGCGGCCAGAATCTTGCGGCCACCGGGCGTTGCCGAACGGGTACGGAAACCGTGGCGACGGGCACGCACGAGATTGCTGGGCTGGAAGGTGCGCTTCATCGCGAAAAACCTCAAATTCGAATAAAAAAGGCGGCCGTTAGGGGCTGCCGTTCTGCAAGAGCGGGCCGTTACTGAAGCCGCGCGCCAGAGTCAAGGCAAACTGGCCCTCACTCGTCGTCCCGGACTTGATCCGGGACCGCTGGCCTCGTCGATCCGCCCTCGCGCCGATGAGGCCAGCGGTCCCCGGTCAAGCCGGGGACGACGTCCCATCAATCGAGCTTCACCCAGCGGGCCATATCCTCGGCCCCCATCCATTTGGCGTCGGCATTGGGAACCGAATTGGTCATCGCATAGAAATTGGCCGCTTGCGAGGAACTCATCCCCATTTCGCGGTAGTAATCGAGATAGGCGCGGTTTTCAGGTGCGTCGGCGGCATAGTCGCCAGGCTGCCGGCCATCCTCGTCGGCCCAGGCGTGGACCGCGAATTCAGCGCCCGGATCGGCGATGCGCCGTGCTCCGGCCAGGAACAGCTCAACCCCGCCCGAGCGGACCGAGCCGCCTGCCGGGACATGGGTGGCGATCCCGCGGGCATGGATCATCCGGCCCAGCCGCAGGTTGGCCCGGTCATCATCGGTGCCGGGGCATTCGATCATCACGAGCATCGAAATCCCAGGGTAATCGCGCAGCATTGCGGCAAACTGACCGGGAGCGGTTTGATCGCGGGACGCCTCACATTTTGTGCGAGCGCAATTTGTCTCGTTGTCGGGCGAACAACGCCGAAGATTCCAGCGAGGGTGGTGGCTTGCGCCGAGGATTAACACATGAGCAGTCCGAATGCGGATCGGGTGGCGGCTAGGCTCTTGGTGCTGGGCGTCGCCGCCTCGGCTGCGGGAGCTTCCGCCGCGAACATGCGGCAAGGGAGAGCGCCGGACCTGTTCGGCGCCGTC
>JANOFJ010000121.1:0-35072 GCA_031413595.1 Novosphingobium sp. | reverse complement strand
CACGTAAGGTGCTCCGCAACATTCTCGAAAACAAGGAGACGGCGGTCACGATTACGGCGGACAACCTCGCAGACTACGCCGGCGTGCGGAAGTTCCGCTACGGCGTCAGCGAGGAAGAGCATTCGATCGGCGCGGTCACAGGGCTCGCCTGGACCGAAGTTGGTGGCGAACTGCTCACGATCGAGAGCGTTACCGTGCAGGGCAAGGGCCAGATCCGGACCACGGGCAAGCTCGGTGACGTGATGAAGGAATCGGTCGAGGCGGCGATGAGCTTCGTCAAGGCGCGAGCCCCGACCTATGGCATCAAGCCGAGCCTGTTCGCGCGCAAGGACATCCACGTCCATCTGCCCGAGGGCGCGGTGCCCAAGGACGGTCCGTCGGCGGGGATCGGGCTGGTGACGTCGATCGTCTCGACGATGACCGGCATCCCGGTACGCCGCGATATCGCGATGACCGGCGAAGTCACTCTTCGAGGGCGGGTGCTCCCGATCGGCGGGCTCAAGGAGAAGCTGCTCGCGGCGCTACGCGGGGGGATCAAGACTGTGCTGATCCCGGCGGAGAACGAGAAGGATTTGGCCGAAATCCCCGCGAACATCCGCGAGGGGCTGGAAATCATTCCGGTGAGCCATGCCGACGAGGTACTGCGCCTGGCACTGACGGGGCCGCTGACCCCGATCGACTGGACCGACGCCGACGAGCTCGCCGCGCAGCCGCCCGCGGGCGTGCCGCCGATCGGGGACGCGGTTCACCATTAAAGCGCGTCCGCTTCGTCGTTTCGCTGCCGAATCTCTTTGACTCGGGGAACGGACCCCGCCTTATTGGCCGTTCGGTCGCGCGCGGCCCAGCACTTACACCGGTGTCAATAAAACGGGGGTTTTTGAGGGCCATGAACAAACAGGAATTGATCGGCCAGGTCGCCGACACCTCGGGGCTGGGCAAGGGCGACGCGAGCCGTGCCGTCGAGGCGGTGTTCGATGCGATCTCGGGCGCGCTGAAGAAGGGTGACGAAGTCCGCCTCGTCGGCTTCGGCACCTTCTCGGTTGCCAAGCGCAAGGCTTCGACCGGCCGCAACCCGCGCACTGGCGAACCGATGACGATCAAGGCTTCGACCCAGCCGAAGTTCAAGGCCGGCAAGGGCCTCAAGGATGCAGTCAACTAAGACTGCCCGCCTGCTGACCGCGATGGCCGTTAATGGCTACAGGGTCTGAGATATTGAACGCCGCGCTAACCTGAGGGTTGGTGCGGCGTTTCTCTTTCATGGCGCCAGCTGGGAGCACCGTTCGGAGGCGATGGTATCAAATTGTCCGGCAAGGCTGGACGGTGCGGGGCGTGCTGCCTATATATGGGGCCGGATGAACCGTATTCTTCTTGCTCTGCTCGCCATTCTGGCCGGCCTCGTTACGCAGGTATCGCCTGCGCAGGCGCGGTTATGCGTGGTCAGCGAAGCGGAAATCGGCGCCACTGAGGCGGGCCGGGGCGGCACACGCTCTTCCCCTTGCCAGTCGGCTGTGATCGTTGCCCCGGCAACCAGGCAAGAGCGCGGTGAACGTGGATCGTCACGGGCTCGTCCGCCTCGTTTGCAGGTTTACATCCCCGCAGTCTTGTTCGGTGCTGACCGCGCGTTCGAATAGCGCCGGCTCATATCTGATTCAGCCAAGCTGCGCCGCCTTGAACGGGTCTGGCGCGGGGCAATGCCCATTTTCGAAATCACAACATCCTGGAATTATGCATGATCGGCGCAATCGCCAAGGCCGTGTTCGGCTCGTCCAATGAACGTTACGTCAAATCACTCGACAAGATCGTCCGCCAGATCAGCGCTTTCGAAGGCCAGATCGAAGCGCTGACCGATGCTGAACTGGCTGCGCAAACCGACAAGTTCCGGGCTTTCATTGAAGCAGGCAAAACGCTCGAAGATATTCTCCCCGAAGTTTTCGCAACGGTGCGCGAGGCGGGCAAGCGCGTGCTCGGCATGCGCCATTTCGATGTCCAGATGATAGGCGGGATTGTGCTTCATCGCGGCGAGATCGCCGAAATGCGAACCGGTGAAGGCAAGACGCTTGTCGCGACATTGGCGGTCTATCTCAACGCGATCGAGGGCAAGGGCGTCCACGTCGTCACCGTTAATGACTACTTGGCCAGGCGCGATGCGGAATGGATGGGCCAGATCTATAAATTCCTTGGCCTGTCGGTTGGGGTCGTTGTGCCTAATATGCCCGAGTATGAACGGCGCGAGGCCTATGACGCCGACATCACCTATGCCACCAACAACGAACTCGGCTTCGATTATCTGCGCGACAATATGAAGCATGAGCGCGGCCAGATGGTGCAGCGGCCCTTCAATTACGCGATCGTTGACGAAGTTGACTCGATCCTGATCGACGAGGCGCGGACCCCTTTGATCATTTCCGGCCCGACCGACGACAAGTCCGAGCTCTACGTTCAGGTCGATGCGATCGTGAAGTTGATTCCGCCCTCGGACTATGAAGCTGACGAGAAAACCAAGAGCATCATATTGACCGAAGACGGCGTTGAAAATGTCGAACGGGTGCTCGAGAATGCTGGATTGCTGGTTGGCTCCAACCTGTATGACGTGGAGAACACCCAGGTCGTCCACCACCTTGACCAGGCCCTGAAGGCCAACGTGATGTTCAAGCGCGACATCGATTACATCGTCAAGGAAGACAAGATCATCATCATCGATGAGTTCACCGGACGGATGATGGAGGGCCGGCGCTGGTCGAACGGGCTGCATCAGGCGGTCGAAGCCAAGGAAGGCGTGAAGATCGAGCCCGAAAACCAGACAATGGCCTCGATCACGTTCCAGAACTATTTCCGGATGTATCCCAAGCTGTCGGGCATGACCGGGACCGCCGCCACCGAAGCGGCGGAATTCTTTGACATCTACAAGGTGAACGTCGTCACCATCCCGACCAATGTCGCGGTTTTGCGGATCGACGAAGAGGACGAGTTCTACAAGAACACCCAGGACAAATTCCAGGCCATCGCCAAGACCATCGCCGAAAAGCACGCGATCGGTCAGCCGGTGCTGGTAGGCACTGTTTCGATCGAAAAGTCCGAAATGCTGTCAGAATTCCTCAACCAGGAAGGGGTCAAGCACGCCGTGCTGAATGCCCGGTTCCACGAGATGGAAGCCCATATCGTGGCGCAGGCCGGACGACTTGGCGCGGTCACGATTGCCACCAACATGGCCGGGCGCGGAACCGACATCAAGCTGGGCGGCAACCTTGAATTCAGGATCGAGGATGAGCTCAAGGACACGCCCGAGGGGGCGGCCCGCGATGCAGAAATCGCGCGCTTCAGTTCCGAAATCGAGGCGGAACGCCAGTTGGTGCTCGCGGCTGGCGGGCTATTCGTGCTTGGCACCGAACGCCATGAAAGCCGCCGGATCGATAACCAGTTGCGGGGCCGCTCCGGCCGTCAGGGCGATCCCGGCCTGTCGCGCTTCTACCTCTGTCTGGAAGACGATCTGTTGCGGATCTTCGGGCCCGATACGCTGTTCTCGCGGATGATGAATTCCAACTTGGCGGACGGCGAGGCAATCGGATCCAAATGGCTCTCGAAGGCAATCGAGACAGCCCAGAAGAAGGTCGAGGCACGCAACTACGATACCCGCAAGCAGGTCGTCGAATATGACAACGTCATGAACGATCAGCGCAAGGTGATCTACGAACAGCGCGCGGACATCATGGACGCCGATGCGGTGGACGATGTGGTGATTGATATGCGCCGCGATACAATCAATGCGCTGGTCAGCGATGCCTGCCCACCGGGTTCCTATCCCGAGCAGTGGAACCTTGCAGGCTTGTCCGCGCGGGTCACTGAAGTGGCCGGCATCGAAGTGCCAATCGAAAGCTGGCTATCCGAAGACGGCATCGAGCCGGACGTGATCGAGGAACGGATCAGCCAGCTTGCCGATGCCCATATGGAAGCCAAGATCGGCGCTGATGCCGAGATCTGGCGCCAGGTGGAAAAAAGCGTCCTGCTTGAGCGGATCGACCATTTCTGGAAGGAGCATCTGGCGACGCTTGATGCGCTGCGGCAGGTGGTTTTCCTGCGGGCCTATGCCCAGAAGACGCCGCTTAACGAGTATAAGCAGGAAGCGTTCGGCCTGTTTGAAAAGATGCTGGAAATCATCCGTGAGGACGTGACCCGAATTCTTTCCAACAGCCAGCTAACCATGCCCCCTGCAGAACCGATGCAGCTGCCGGAACTGCCCGACTTCCTCACCAGCCACATCGATCCCTTCACGGGTGAGAACGATGCAGGCGCGCGGACGCCGGGTTCGGCTGCAATGATGGGAGCGCTGGGTTCGGACCTCGCGCTGGCTGGCGATCCCTATGCTGAGCTGGGCTTGTCGCGCAATGCGCTGTGTCCGTGTGGCTCGGGCCAGAAGTACAAGCATTGTCATGGGGCTGCCGGTTAATTTCGGGGCGGTTGAATTGGGTCGGCTAGCTTGAGCGGGGCGCAGTGACCGTCTGGCTGCCGCTCGGCTTTTTCGCCACCGCGCTGCTCTATGCCTCGGTCGGCTTTGGCGGGGGATCGACTTACAGCGCTCTCCTGTCGCTGGTCGGGTTTGATTATCGGCTGCTGCCGATCCTCTCACTCGCCTGCAATATCGTCGTTGTCACCGGCGCTTCAATCCGGTTTGCCCGGGCGGGAATCACGCCGTGGCGCGGGGCGCTGGCCGTTTCGCTGATTGCCGCACCGCTGGCATTTCTGGGCGGACTGACGCCAATCAAGGAAGCGCATTTCCTGATCCTGCTGGGTGCCAGTCTGGTACTCGCCGGATTGGCCTTGTTGCTTCCGCACGCTTCGAAGACCGAGGGCAAGCCAACCCGTCTTGCCCGGTTCATGCCGCTCATCGCTGCGCCGCTGGGCTATCTGGCCGGTTTGGTCGGTATCGGTGGCGGCATATTCCTCGCCCCGTTGCTCCACCTGACACGCTGGAACGGCGCGCGGGAGATAGCCGCGACGACCAGCCTGTTCATCCTGATCAATTCGCTGGCCGGGCTGCTGGGGCAACTGGCGAAGGCCGGTCCAGACCGCTTCGCCGAGGCGCTTTCGGGCGGGTTGCCGCTGCTCGTCGCTGTCATATTGGGCGGGCAACTGGGGAGCCTGATGGCTTTGCGCTGGCTTCCCGAACGGATGATCCGCTGGCTTACCGCCGCGCTGACGATCTGGGCCGGATCGAGGCTGTTGCTGGACTGAGTCATTGCCAACGGGATTTTTCCCCTGATCGCCCTGCGTATATACAACCGGGCAGGACCGGCATATCCTCGACCGGGTAAGCTTGGGAGGGCACTATGGCGGCATCGGATCACGTTGACTTTCAAGGCTTCATGGATGGGGTCAACCGGCGCAATCCGCACCAGCCGGAATTCTGTCAGGCGGTGCAGGAAGTGGCCGAGGATATCTTCGATTTTATCGCCGACAAGGAAGAGTATCACTCCCAACAAATCCTTCGCCGGATCGCAGAGCCTGACCGGATCGTATCGTTTCGCGTCTGCTGGGAGGACGATGCCGGTAATATCCGGGTCCAGCGCGGCTGGCGGGTGCAAAACAACAATGCAATCGGGCCCTACAAGGGCGGGATCCGCTTCCACCCCAGTGTCAACGAGAGCGTTCTCAAATTCCTCGCCTTCGAACAGACCTTCAAGAACGCGCTGACCGGCCTGCCGATGGGCGGCGGGAAGGGCGGTTCCAACTTCAATCCCAAGGGCAAGAGCGTGCGCGAAATCATGCGCTTCTGCCAAAGCTTCATGACCGAACTGTACCGCCACATCGGGGCCGATGTTGATGTTCCGGCTGGCGACATCGGGGTGGGCGGGCGCGAGATCGGTTATATGTTCGGCCAGTACAAGCGCATCACCAATCAGTTTACCGGAGTGCTGACCGGCAAAGGGCTAGAATATGGCGGCTCGCTGATCCGAACCGAAGCGACGGGCTATGGCGCGGTCTATTTCCTCGCCAATATGCTCGCCACCAAGGGTGAGGACCTGAAAGGCAAGACGGCCGTAATCTCAGGCTCGGGAAATGTCGCGACGCATGCGGCAGAGAAGATCGTCCAGCTGGGCGGCAAAGTGCTCACCCTGTCGGATTCGGGCGGTTTCATCCATGATTCTGAGGGGATTACGCAGGACAAGATCGACTGGGTCAAGGCTCACAAGACCCACCGGCGCGGCCGGATCGAGGAGTATTGCGAGGAATTCAAGGGATCGAGTTTTCATGCCGGAAAAACCCCGTGGAACGTGCCTTGCGATGTGGCATTGCCCTGTGCGACGCAAAATGAATTACTCGGGCCAGATGCCAAGGCGCTGGTCGCCAATGGCTGCAAAGCGGTGGCCGAAGGCGCCAATATGCCGACTGACCTTGAAGGTGTGCATGTATTCAAGGCGGCCAAGATATTGTTCGCCCCGGGCAAAGCCGCGAACGCAGGCGGGGTGGCGGTTTCAGGGCTGGAGATGAGCCAGAATTCCGGTCGCCGCGCCTGGCGCGAGGAGGAATTGCAGCAGATGCTCAAGGATATCATGGACGGTATCCATGCAAGCTGCAGCAGCTATGGAAATCAGGGCGGAGGTTATATCGATTATGTCAAAGGGGCGAATGTTGCCGGCTTCAAGAAGGTGGCCGACGCGATGCTGGCCTTTGGCGTCGTGTAATGCAGGTGCCCGCGCCCGATATTGAACCTGGCGAAGTTCCTGCCGAGCCCTCCGTCTTCTCGGTCCATGCGATCCATCTGGTGCGGACAGTCACCCAGGCAAACCTCTCGCTCAGTCAGATGGCCGACCAGAAGGCGAGCATCCTGATGGGTGCGACCTTTGTGGTTTTCACCATCACCGTCGGCCAGGCTGCCCGCGGCCGGTTTCCGGCCTCGCTGATGGTTCTGGCCCTGTTCGCGTTCATCTCGGCGATGCTTGCGGTGGCCGCAGTGGTCCCTTCGGTCGGCGGCAAGGCACTCGGGCCGAAAAACCCCAACTTCTTGTTTTTCGGAGTATTTTCGAAGCTCAGCGAAGAGGAGTTCACGGATAGGGTGCTAGCCGAACTGCGCAGCGACGAGCAGGTTTTCCGAACCATGCTGCGCGATGTCTATCAGAACGGACAGGTCCTGCAGCGCAAGAAGTACCGTTTTCTGGGCTATGCCTACCGCAGCTTCCAAATCGGGCTGGTGCTGACCTTTGTGGTATTCCTGACCGAAAGCTGGGGCGGAATTTTCTAACGAACCCCCAGAATTTCGGCCTGCTGCCGCAACAGTCCAGCCTGAGCCGGATTAGCCGCAAGCGCTGACTTCAAGGCGGCAGTGGCCTTGTCCGGCTGGCCAAGCGTCATGCGGCTGCGCATCAGCATGATCCAGCCGTCGATGTTGTCTGGCTTGCTCGCCAGCCGCTGTTCCAGTCGGGCCACCATTTCCTCGGCCATCCGGTTTTGCTCGCGCGGGGGGATTGAGGCTGCCGCACTGAGATCCGCCGCCGATGGCCCGGGAATGGCGCGCGCGGCGACCGGCAGGGCAGGGGTCTTGTTTTCCGCCGCAGCCAGCTTGGCCGTAACTTCAATCCGGTTAATCTTGCCAACCTGCTCGATTGTCCGGACCAGATCGGCGCGCCACGGGGCGTCGGCGGGTGTTTCGGCAAGCAACGCCAGCCAATCGGCAATGGCTCCGGCATGGTCGCCGGCGATGTCTCTCTTGACTGCCAGAAAATAGCGCGCGCGCGGGTCCTTGGGATCAAGCGACATGGCGCGCTGGAAATTGGCAACGGCCTCGGCCGGCATCGGGTCGGTCCGGTTGGCCATCAGCCTTGCTTCGCCCAGCGCAGACCACAACATTGCTTTGGCTGGATCGATTTCGGCCGCCTTGGAGTAGGCCCGCACCGCATCATCGAACAGTTCCTGTTCAAAATAGCCCAGACCCAGCGTTTGCCATGCTGCAGCGTCAGTGGGGCTGGCATTGGCCTTTTGCTCAAGCGCTTCCAAGGACTGCGGGATAGCGGCTTGCGTGGCGCTCACCGCTGCGGGTGCCGCTGAATTCGAGCGATTTTGCGAGACCGAATAGCCAATCGCGAAGGCGAGCGCGAAACCAGCAAGTGCCAGCGCTATTTTTCCTGCTGGCAAACTTCTGCTGCTGGCTTGTGTCATGGCGCAATTCGGGTCCATAGTTTGTCACCGGGCAAAGGGCGGCCCGGGGAGATGACTTATCCGACGGACTGCGCAAATTTCCCGGGCAATGCAATCGGCGAGTATGGCTGAACGGGGGAAACTGGCATGAGCGCCCGGGTCCGCATTGCGATTGTCGGTTCCGGCCCGGCTGGACTCAGCGCCGCTGCACGGGCCGCAGAGCTTGGAATATCGCACGTCCTGCTCGAAAAAGCCGAGCATCTTTGCGACACGATTTACAAATACCAGAAGGGCAAGCATGTGATGGCGACGCCTGCCATGCTGGTGCTGCGCTCTGACCTCGCGTTTGATGCAGGGAAGCGCGAAGGCATACTGGGTACTTGGGACAGCCAGGCGGCGGAACGGAAAATCAACGTTCGCCGAGATTCAGACGTAACCGCCATAACCGGCGAACAGGGCAGTTTCACGCTTGCATTCAAGGACGGGGATACGGTCGAGGCCGAGACGGTTGTGCTGGCGATCGGCACTCAGGGCAATCCCAATCTGATGCGCTGCCCGGGCGGCGATCTGCCGCATATCCAGTATCAGCTGAACGATCCCGGCGAGTATGTTGACGAACAGATTACCGTGATCGGTGCAGGCGATGCCGGGATCGAGAATGCGCTGGGCCTTGCTGCCGATCCGGCACAGCGCAACGCCGTGACAATACTCAACCGCGCGGCTGATTTTGCCCGGACCAAAGAGGCTAACGTCAAATTGCTGACCGAGGCAGCATCTGCGGGCAGGATCACTATCCGGAACGAGACGTCAGTGGCCGAAGTGCGCACCGGCGAACTGGTGCTCGATACGCGCGATGGAAAGGAAACCATTCGCTGCGACCGGGTCATCGCGCGGATGGGCTCGGCCGCACCGCGCGCATTTGTCGAGGCCTGCGGGATCGAATTTACCAGCCCTGACCGCGAGGCGTTTCCGGTCCTCTCACCGACATTCGAATCGACCAAACCCGGAATCCATGTGATCGGTGCGCTCGCGGGATATCCGCTGATCAAGCATTGCCTGAACCAGGGCTATGACGTGATCGAGTTTATCAATGGCAACAAAGCGTTGAAGCCTGCCGATGAGCCGATCCTGGCGGCCAAATTCGCATCGCTCGGCGCCAAGCGCACGGTCGATGAATGGCTCGCGCTACTGGGCAAGAACGTCAGCATCTTCAACGAGCTCTCGCCGCTGCAATTGCGCGAATTAATGCTCGACAGCGAGGTCCGGAGCTTTGGTCCTGGAGAGGTGATCTTTAAGCGCAATGCGCCGGGATCGTCGTTGTTCGCGATCGCAGAAGGTTCGGTAGCGGTCGAGGTCAACAAGGATGATTCCAGCCAGACGGTGCCGATCGAGCAGGGTTCGATCTTCGGCGAGGTCGGCCTCATTTCGGGTCGTCGCCGCGGGGCTACGATCCGCGCCGCGGAATCGACTATGGTGATCGAACTCTCGCGCAATGGCGCGCTCAAGCTGATGGCAACCGCGCCGGGCGCAGCGCGGGCGGTGGCGCGGATCTCAATTGAGCGGCAGGTATTGCAAATGTTCGGTTCGGGCCTCTCGAGGGCCGATATCAGCGAGCTCGTTGCCGGGGCCGAAGTGCTGACCGCACGCGCCGGCGAAGTCGTGCTGGCCGAAGGGGACGAGGGCAACGATATCTACATCATCCGCCGCGGCTCGATGATCGTCGAGAAGCTGGTCGGCGGAAAGCCGGTGTTCCTCTCCTATTTGCCCGCCGGGTCATACGTCGGGGAAATGGCGCTGATTGACGGCGGGCGGCGCACCGCCACGGTCAAGGCCGCGATCCGTTCCGAATTGATCCGGCTGCCCGGCGATGCCTTTGCCCAGCTACTTGCCCGCAAGCCCGAGCTCCTGCGCAAGGCGCAAGCCGACATGGCGGCGCGTCGCGATATCAATGCCTTTATCGAAGGTCGGAAGGATAATTTCTCCGGCGTGGTCGATATGTATTCGCAAACTGCGCAGTTCCTGATCGACAATGGCATCGGCGAGGCAACCGATGTGCTGCTGATCGACGAGACGCTTTGCGTTGGCTGTGACAATTGTGAAAAGGCCTGCGCCGATAGCCATGACGGCCTCTCGCGCCTCAACCGCGAGGCGGGGCGGACTTACGCCCACCTCCATGTGCCGACCAGCTGCCGTCACTGCGAGCATCCGCATTGCATGGCCGATTGTCCGCCCAATGCGATCAAGCGCGGCCCGGATGGCGAGGTGGTGATCGACGATACCTGCATCGGCTGCGGTAATTGTGAGCGCAATTGTCCCTATGGCGTGATCCGGATGGACAGCGTGCCGCCGCCCAAGCCCTCGCTGCTCAACTGGCTGTTGTTTGGCAGCGGCCCGGGCCCTGGCGAGCCGAGCAAGAAGTGGCGCAAGAAGCACCTGGCGGGAGGAGTTGAGCAGCCCAAAAAGGCGATCAAATGCGATATGTGCTCGGGGATCGAAGGCGGACCTGCTTGCGTGCGCGCTTGCCCTACGGGTGCCGCGATCCGGGTTTCGCCCGAGGGCTTCCTTTCGGTTTCCCGGCTGGAGGCGGAGGGCTGATGGCAGGCACCTCGCGAAAAGCTGCGCAGGTTGAACGCCGGGTGAGTATCGACCACGAGGGTTTTTTGCGGCTGGCCGGGTTCCGCTGGCTCAAGATCTCGCTGGTGACCTGTCTGGTGGCGATCATCGGCTACATCGCCGCCGACATCCGGCCGCGCCCCAATGGGGGTAGCTGGTATGGTTATGCGCTCGGTACGATTGGTGCCGGGCTGATCGTCTGGCTGGCGCTGCTGGGGGTCCGCAAACGGGCGATGACGCCGGGCGGCTGGTCGCTCAAGGCGTGGACTTCGGCGCATGTCTATTTGGGCCTTGCGCTGATCGTGATCGGGACGCTGCACACGGGCTTTCAGCTCGGCTGGAACGTCCACACCCTGGCTTATGTGCTGATGCTGCTGGTGATCGCTTCGGGCGTTTTTGGCATCGTGGTCTATTCAACCTTGCCCACAGCACTCAGCGCCAACCGTGAAGAGATGACCCAGGCGCAGATGACTGACGGGATCGCGGCGGTTGATCGCCAGCTCCACGACGCGGCGCAGCCCTTGGTGCAAGCTTGGTCCGATCTGGTTCTGGCGGCACTGACTGAAGACCCGTTCCGCCAAGGGCTTTGGCGCCGACTGTCGGGAAGATATCACGGCGCAACCGAGCAAGCGATCACCGCTTTTGACACCGCTGGCCCGGCCCCCACCGATCCCGCCATCGCCCGGGTCGAGGCCTTGCTGCGGCGCCGCAAGGCGCAGCTTGACCGGATGCGGCGGCATCTGCGGCTCAAAGCGCTGCTGGAGGTGTGGCTGTTTGTCCATGTGCCCGCCACCATCGCGCTGCTCGCGGCGCTGACCGCGCATATCATCAGCGTCTTTTACTACTGGTAGCGCGGCAAGCATGGCATTCCGGATCAGACAGATCGAATTCACCGCTGACGGGCGCCAGATCACTCGTGACCGGGACATTGCGACTGCTGAGCTGACACTGGGGCGCGCGGCTGAAAACGATATTCATATAGCCGATCTGGCGCTGGATGCGCGCCATGCCCGGCTAACGCTTGAGCCGGATGGGCGAGTTGCGGTGCAAGCAGTCGGTACGCTGGGCTTCACTCTGGATGGTTCGAGCACAAGCTACGCCTCGATTGACCCAGCCTCCGGAGCCGAACTCGGATTTGGCAGCTACCGGCTGAGCGTATCGCGCGAAGCGGACGGGGCAGTGCTCCTGACCCAGCAGCGGATCGAGGCGGCAACGGGCGAGGGCGCGGGGTTTGATCCCAAGCGCAGTTTCACCCTGGCTGGTGTCATGCCCTCCAAGCGGACTCTGTCGTGGTTGCTCGCGGCCTTGATCCTGGGCCTGTTTCTGGCAATCCCAATCACCGGCAACCTCAATCGCAGTTCCGATCCTCGGATCCGCACCATCAGCGACAGCAGCTGGAGCCCCGGCCCGCTTAGCGCCAGCCATCATGGTCTCGAGGATTCGTGCCGCTCTTGCCACGTCAAACCGTTTGAGTCGGTGCGTGATAGCAGCTGCCTGACATGCCACAAAACCACCCATGATCACGCGGTGCCCAATCGGCTGGCAGGCGCACGGGCTACCCCGCCGCTGGGCGAACGGGTGCTGCAAGCCGTCGCGCATGGCTTTGGCAAGCCGGGGCCGGGGGCCTGTACCGACTGCCACACCGAGCATGAGGGGCCTGCGCAGATGGAGCCGGCCCGGCAGAAGTTCTGCGCCGATTGTCACGGTGCTTTGAACGAGCGACTGGCCGATACCAAGCTTGGCAACGCCAGCGATTTTGGCACTCTGCACCCGCAATTTACCCCGCGGATCGTGACCGATGCCCAGACCCGCAAGCTTACTGCCGTCTCGCTCGATACCCGTCCGCGCGAAGACAATGGCCTGATATTCGCGCATAAGTTACACCTTGATCCGCGCGGCGGGACGGCGAGGATGGCGATGAATCTGGGCAAACAGGCGGACTATGGAAAAAGCCTGACTTGCAGCAATTGCCACCGGCCAACCGAAGACGGGGTGCGCTTCCAGCCAGTCAATATGGAGCGCGATTGCGAGAGCTGTCATAGTCTGGCCTTTGACAAGGTGGGCACCACATTCCGCACGCTGCGGCACGGCGATATTGACCAGATGGTAGCCGATCTGAGCGCCTCCGATAACGGTGTGGAGCCCATCGTCACTTCGCGCCGCCGCCCCGGCAACTTTGCGTCGGGCGGGACATACTACGCCAATTTCGCGGTCCCCAATGTCGGCCTGAGTTCGGTTCAGCGCGCACTGTCACGCGGCGGGGTCTGCGGAGAATGTCATACGGCAAAGCCAGAAGGCGGGAAGCCGGGTGTGGTCCCGGTGACGCAGGTTTCGCGGTTCATGGCAGGCGGCTGGTTCGATCATAAGCCGCACGCGCAGGAGAAGTGCTCCACTTGTCACGCGGCGGAAGGTTCGGCCTCGTCGGCCGATCTGCTGCTGCCCGACGTCAAGCAGTGCCGGACTTGCCATCTGGGTGAGGAAAGCCGCAAGGCCGATGTTCCGTCCGGCTGTGCGATGTGTCATGCATACCACCCATCGCCGCTGGCGCCGCGGCAGGATCGCGACGAGCGCAAGCTATTGGCGGGTGCCCGCAAACAGGAGGATTGATCGGTGCTGATCGCGCAAATAACCGACATCCACATCGGCTTTGACCGGGACCACCCGGACGAGCCGAACCTGCGGCGGTTCCGAGCGATTCTCGACCGCCTCAAGCATGGCCCGAACCGGCCCGATTTGCTGCTTCTGACCGGCGACCTGACCGAGCACGGCGATGCAGCCAGCTTTTCTATTCTCACCGAGGCGTTAGCGGACCTGCCGTTCCCGGTCTGGCCGATCGTCGGCAATCACGATGATCGGGCAGGCTTTGCTGCAGCGTTCGGGCAAGTCCAGCCGGACAGCGGCTTTTTCCATTACGCGATCGATGGATCGGGCCCGCGTATCCTGATGCTCGATACCCTTGAGCCGGGCCGGCACGGCGGGGCCTTTTGCGAGGCTCGCGTGGATTGGCTGCGTTCACAGCTTGCCGCACATCCCGATACGCCAACTATCATCGTGATGCATCATCCGCCGATCATCTCTGGGATCGACTGGATGGACAGTTCGCCAGGCGACCCGTGGTTTGCCCGCTTTGCCGGGGCGATCGAGGGCCACGATCAGATACGGGCGATCCTGTGCGGACATCTCCACCGCCCGATTTTGACAGGTTGGAACGGCGTTCCCCTGATCGTCTGCCCGTCAAGCGCCCCGGCAGTCGCGCTCAACCTAACTTCGGTCGATCCCGAAAGCCCTGATGGCCGCGTCCTGATAACCGACGAGGCGCCCGGCTATGGGCTGCACTACTGGAATGGGCGGGGGCTGGTCTCGCACTTCGAGAGTATGGGCAATCTTGAACCCCTGGCCAGCTTCGATGCTGCGCTGCAGCCGATGATCCGCGCTGCCTTTGCCGAGCGAGGATAGCTACCGCGCCGGTTTCCAAGCCTTCATGTCTACATCGTCGCTGACCTTGAAGGGAAAGCCGCGGCGGTTCAGGAACAGTGTTTCCATCTCCGTCCGGTTGAACGGCCGCGAGCCAAGCCTTCCAAACACCGCCATCTGACCGCCTGTTTCATCCACGCCCCGATCCCGGTCGATGCCCTTGGAAAGCGACAGGGCGGGGCTTGGGGTCTTGGTCCAGGCGATGAGCTCCGGCTTTGGCGCAGGTGAGAAGCCATAAAAATTGGGCTGGCTGTCGGGCGAAGTCAGTTGCAGCACTTTCATGCCGTTCCGCCCATCCGCCACGTAAGCGAAAAGTGAGGCATTGGTGGAGGCGACAATCACATCCTCGGCATCGTTCAATTGCCCGTCCATCGTGAATTTTCCATAGAGCTGCGGCGCGGCGGGGCGGGTAATATTGAGGATCACCAGCCCGTCCGCCTTGGCCGCGACATAGGCATAGGTCCGCGCCAGATAGATCTTCCGGGCATTGGTCAGCGGCACTGTGCCCGACGGCACGGCGACGGGTTTACGCAGATCGGTGATGTCGAACAGCTTCAAACCCTCGCTGTCCGTCACCCACAGATAGCGAAATTGAACGGCGCTGGCTCTGGCATCGGTCAGCGGCTGGACTGAGGCAAGCTGCGGTTTGAGCGGATCCTTGAGGTCCACCACAACCAGCCCGGCGTCTGCAGTGATGTAGGCTACTTCACCCGCCAGCACGATGTGTCGCGCGCCGTTCAGCGCCCCGTCCGGGTTCCAGGTGACAGCTCGTTTCAGCTGATTGTTGCGGAATTCGCCATCCGCCAATGTCTCGATATGGACCAGCACAAGCCCCTCGACGCTGTCGGTAATCGCAGCATAGCTGTAGATCGGCAGGAATGGTTGCTCATGGTTCGCCGCGCGCATTCGTTCGGTATTGCGCAGCGGATTGATCGGCTGGTTGGTGGCCAGCGCCATGCAGGTGGCGTTGCTGGTATCGACATGGGTATCGTGGCCAAGCGGAGAGAACGGCGCGGAGATGATCGGCTGCGAGACGCCCTTATTGGCGATCGAGGCCACGTCATAGACCCGGAACCCGCCCTTACCCTCGGCCACGAACATATACTCGCCGCGCAGTTGCAGGCAGCCGACCTTGCCGTTGGTGCCATGCACTGCGTTGCGGAATTCTTCGAGCGGCTGGGTCTCACCTGAAAGTTTGCCGTCAAAGGTCTTGCCGCGCACCCAGTTCTTAAGCTCGCGGCCGTTCTGGTCGACGTGGAGCTTGTAGAAGTCGGGATAGGCATATTTGTGGAGGTAGGAGCCGATCACCGCTTGTGGCTCGTCCCATTCGGTCACCCGCACCGCTTCGATCCCGCCTTCAAGCCCGGTCCAGGCGTTGAAGCCGACGAAATTGACGTAATTGGTGCCGAGCAGCAGCAATTGCGCCATGATGGCGTTATTGTCGTCCTTGTCTGACAGGTGGCAATCGGTGCAGGTCTTGGTCTCGGTCGTCCTCACGGTATGCGGGAAATGCGGCGCAAACGCCTGACTGGAAAAGCCGATCGCGCTGATTGGCGGCTGCTGGATATAGATCCGCTCGCGGTTGATGTTGGTCGAGGACAGCACCAGCGCTGAAGTTGAGCGGACCGGGGCAATCTGATTGCCCTTGGTGGTCTGGTGGCGGCCCAGCTGGAACATCTCGTCGCGCGCGACTTGCGGGTTGTAGGTCGCAAAATTGCGCGTCTCCTCACCCTCATAATGGTGCGTGGTGGTTTTCCAGTTGGCCTCTATCGGCAAATGACACCCGCCGCAGCTGGTGGTCCAGCTGAGGTGACAGGTGAAGCAGGCCAGCTTGCTGTCATCATGCGCGCGGTCTTTCTTGGGAACCCCGGGGCCGAAGCTGAAACTGCCGTCGTCAGCCCCCGATTTGCTCATCATCTTGGCGCGCGCCGACTTGGCGTTGAAATTGGGTGAGGCGGGATCGACACTGTCCTTCACCAACCGGACCTTCCACCACAGTTCCGGATCGACAATCGACCGCTGGATCAATGTGCGCCGCCCGGCATTGTCGAAAGTCCACTCGAACCGCCGTTGGCCATCGGGATTACGGAGCAGGGCAAGGTTGTTACCCTTCGGCGGGGCCGCTGGCCCAGAGGTCAGCAGATTGGGAAAGGCATCGGCAGTGCCGTGGCAATCCTTGCACCCGATCTCAACCGCATTGGCGACCTCGCCGTAAATTAGCCCGTTGCCGTGGCTGTCCTGCGAGAAGTGGCAATCGGCGCATTGCAGTCCCTTTTCAGCATGGATGTCCATCAGATGCACAGTCTTGCCCGGATTGACGCCGGGTTGCACGAATTTACCCTCTCCTGCCTTGCGCCATTTCTCCGGATCGTCCGGTGCTACGGTCTTGCCCGCAGCATCGAGCAGATTGCCTTCGCGGTCGCGCTTCAGAACTGCCCGGAAATTCCAGCCATGGCCGTGGTAATCGGCGAATTGCGTGTCCTTGAGCTCGCTGTTGAGATCGTAAACATTGCGCAGAAAATCGAGCTCGGCCCATTTGCCCTTTGGCGCCGCGCCTTCGGGATTGCGCTCCAGTACCTCATGGGTTTCCTTAGCGGTCGGGTACTACTGCTGCTCGGGCCACATCTTGGGCGCGTCGGATTCATAATCCCACATGGTGTACCCAAGGTAGCTGTTCAGAAAGATATTGGGCTGGTGCATGTGACAATTCATGCACTGGGCGGTTGGGATTGCCCGGGTAAAGGCATGCTGGAGAGGATGCCCGCTCTCCTTGACCATTTCGGCCCCGGCAGCGGCGGGCTTGGCATCATGATGATCGCCCACCAGCGCCCCGTGTGCAGGTACCATCTTGTCGGCGATTGTCGGATCCTGGGTGATCGTCTGCCCGTCGCGGCCGAACGGCGCGTATATCAGGCTGTGGCGCGGTTCGCGGTCATTGGCATAGATCACGTGGCAACCAGTGCAGCCCGAATGGCGATAATCGCCCGGTTGATCGTTAGTGCCCATGAACCACATGTAGGGATCGTTGAGCCTGGTCTTGTGGATATTGAGCACCGGTATCGCCACTCTGAGGCCAGTGCCGGGGCCGCGATTGGATTGCTTGAGGTCGGGCCGTCCGGGCTCTTCCATGCGCTGGCTGTTGCCGCTGGGGTTGGGCAGGCCGATCTCGGGAAACTGGGTGCCGATCGTGCGCCCGCCCCGCTCAAACACGCGGAAAATATCGCCCGGCGGGATCACCTGCCAGCGCGGCAGGGGATAGAGCTCGGCCAGCGCGCCGCGCGCTTTCTGGCGGTCCGTCAGTTTCCCCGGAGTGGCGCCCGGCGAGACGACTTTGGCTGGCAAGCCATCACGGGTGTAAGCCTCGCCAAATATGTAATTTTTGTAGGGCACGATGCCGTTGTTATAGGCTGCGCCGCCCCACAGCATCGCGCCTGAGGCCATCAGCGAGCGCTCCGCGGCTTCGATCACCGGCAAATGGCACGCCCCGCAGGCCTCACGCGCGACACGGTAATCGCCGGGATTTACGAAGCGGACAAACTCTGGGGCTTCACGATTCAACAGCGTGTAGCCGCGCTCGGGATTAGCCGAGGAGGGATAGTTCCAAGCCTTGGGATAGCGCGGCAACACATGCGCCCGTTCTCGCGCGGCGACATACGCTGGCGCGTCGCGGCCGATCGAGGGATTGCCCCGCACAGCCGCATCGCCGCCATGGCAGTCGGTGCAGCCAAGCCGGACAGCCGGACTGACATGCATCGACGGCGCATCGGATTTCAGATGACAGCTGAAACAACCCGAGGACTTGGCATCGACCTCAGCCACGCTCTGTTTGGCAGGAGCAGCAGGCGCGCTAACATAACTGCGCGGTACGGGCTTTTCCTCTTCGCTGGCGCGGATCTGGCTGGCAGGCAACATCACCAGCAGGCCGAGCATCGCCGGGAGGAAACGAGCGACGCGCATCAATAGCTCACGATCGCGTTGGCGAGGATCGAATAGTAATTGCGGTGGCCGTTCACATTATCGAACAGATCGCGAAAGCCGCTGCCGCTGACCAGCGTCGCTGCCGTAAGCCGCAGCACGATGTTCTGGGTTGCCTTGGGCCGGAAAGTCGCAGCGGCCGACAGGTCCCAGCCGATGCTGCGATCGATACTTCCTTCATTGCGCAGCGTCTGCAGCACCGTGGTGTTCTGGAACCACAGGTGGTTGGCATTGGCCGAGACACGCAGCTGGGGCAGCAAATCGAAATCGCCGCCCACCCCAAGCAGGATCGTCCCGGGATTGTTGAAGTTGGATTGCCCCTGTTCCTTGGACGAGCGCAGCGAATTCAAAATGCCGTTGCGGCCATTGATCGATACCGCGCGGCCGCCGCCGGCAAAGGGGATGGTCTGGCGGATCCAGTAGCTGGTGTCGGCGCCTGCGAAGATCGGGTTTTCGTTGATTGCGTCAAACCCGCCTTCGGTATCATCATAGGGGTTTTTGTCGCCGCTGGCATAAAGGCCGGACAGGCGAAAGCGCATCCAGTCCTTGTCATAGCTGAGTTCTGCCGCCCCGAAGTAGGCGCGAACATTTGCAGGCCGGCCGGTGAAGAAGCTGTTCCTGTCCTTGCCCAGCGCGGCATAGGTGGACGCGGTGAGGTTGACCCTTCCGATCCGCCCGTCCGCGCTGTAACCCAGATAGACCACATCATAATCGCGCCCGCGCAATGTCCCGAGCAGCGCCGGTCGCACCGGGAAACCGTTGTCATCGACCTTGATCTCGTCGCCCTCGCGGTTGCGATTATAGACTGCGCTGATCTGGCTGGTGAGGCCCGGAATGAGGAAATCCTGACGGTAGAGATTGGCGATGAGTACGAAATCATCGCGCGGCCGCTCGGTCAGATTGTTGAGGCCGCTGTTGGTATCCTTTTCGAGCCGCCAGAAGGCCGCCAGATTATACTGAAGACGGTTGTTGTCGCGATCACCGAACAGGCGAATGCCGAGTTGATCGTCGTTGAACAGAAAGCCCCGGAAGTCGTTCTGGAACGGCTGGATCCCGACGCGGATGGAATCGAAGTCATAGCGCTCCGAGACATTACGCAGATGGTAATCGACGAAAGCTTCCTGCACCCCCAGGAAGTTGTCGGTGCGCTTGCTGCCCTTGCTCGGCTCGACGAACAGCACGCGCTTCTCCGGCACGCGGACGTGGTTGATATTGAGCGCCAGCGTCAGCCGGTATTCGATTTCCGGCGGCTTGAAAGCAGTGCTGCCCTTAATCAGCGATGCGCTGGCCAGGAACGTCTGCGAGAAGACATAGCTGGCGTTCTTGCCGAACACGTCAAGGCTTTGGGGCCGGGCGGTGGTTTGCACCCCAACCGGGATCGGGAAGGTGCGCGGCTCCAGCAATGTATCGCTGGTCAGGCTGGCGTTGATGAACCAGTCATCCCCCTTGATAGGCAACCAGGCCACCTTGGCGCGATTGATCGGCCGGTCGCCCTTATAGGTGTTCTGGTGATAGGGATCCCACCACCGCTCCTTGACCACGCCCAGCGTTTCGATCAGCCGCCAGCGATCGGGGATCGGGAACTGATCGGTGGGAAAGGCCTCGGGCGGAGGCGCGCGCACGGCGCCGGGGTTATCCTGGCTCACCGGGTCGGGAAGGTCTGGGTTATAGCCCGGCTTGCGGCGACCATCGATGATGCCGCTGTCGACATCGGGCGGCGCGGTTTCTTCATCAGGTGGCGCTGGCGGCGGAGCTTCGGCGGCCGCCGCAGATTGCATTAGAACGACGGGAAGCAGCAGCGGTGTCATGGCTGCTACAGACCCTGACAGACGTTCTGATCGGACGTGCCGATAAAGGGCGCGAACGGGCAGCTGATGTAGCGCAGACGGACCGATGAACCTCCGACTGGCACCTGGATCGTGTCTGACCGGATGCCAAGCGGCGCATTGACCGGCCCGGACAACAATTTGCTGGCGTTGTTAAGCCCAAGCAAGCTGATCATGTCATCCTGATCGATCCCGTCTCCCGATACGCCAATCGCGCCCACCGGCAAATTGCCGCGATAGATCGGCACCGATCCGGGAAAGATCTGGATGCCGTTCTGCAGCCGGTTTTGTCCCGCCGCGACATCGGGCTGGAAGGTGCATCGCCGCTGGGTGTCAGTGCCAGATGCCCCACTCGCGAAGTTGAGGTGCTGCACCAGATTGGTGAGCACAAGCGCCGATTGAAGCCCGGTCGAGAACGGGTTGAACTGGGCAATCGGGCGCGACAACGGACCGTTAGGCTGGTTCACCTGTCCATCGGGGAAGTATGGCCGGGCGAGATTGCCGACCGCGCGGCTGGTAATCGCGAAATTGCCATTGAGGGCGTTCGGATCATTGAGGAACGACCGCGTAGCCCCAACGAAACTGCGCACATCGGCGCTCGGATCGGCCAGCAGGTTTGCCCCGGCCTGCGGATGCGAAAAGAACGCCGCCGACCGTGCCTTTTGCAGGCTGACATCAACGCCGAACAGCGGCGCATCCGGGGATCGAACCAGCCCCAGAAGTTGCCCGCGGGTATCGACCAGCGAGATCGAGACCTGCGCCCTGCTATCCAGCGGCTGGCGGATTTGCGCGCGCGCCTGGCTCATTACCGCGAAGGCTTCGCTGAGGATCGTCCGCGCTTCTGCGGCGGTGAGCGGCGCGGCAATATCGCCCGCGTCAGTCCCGGCGCGGATCGGATAGCGGCCGCTGCCCGCACCGTCGCTCAGCACGAAGGCATCGGGATTGGCAAACTCGGCGGTGGTTGCATCGCGGACACCCGAGGCCTCGCTGCCATAGGCGGTTCCAGCGTTAATAGCCGGGGCATAATAGCCGATCAGCGGCACGAGCGTTCCCAGCGCAGGGTCGGTCGTGGCATAGCTCGCACCGGAGAGCTGGGTCAGGCTGATGTAATCGGCGTCCGAATAGCGCAGCTGCGTTCCATCGACATAAATCATATTGGCGCGGATCGAAGGAGGAGCTTCGAAGCCGACCGTTCCGGCCAGTGCGATCCGCTCATCCGCATCGCTGTCGATGTCGAGCACATTGGGATCGAATCCGTAATTGCCATCTGCAAGGACGCCCACCCCGCCGACCAGCACGCCGTTCTTGTAGAGCGGGAAGCCGCCTGGATCAGCCGCAAGACCGAGGGGCGACCGCTTGGGGCCGATCAGCGCGTCCGGTCCAAACCGGGCAGCTAAATCGGAGCAGGGCAGTTGGCTGAACTGCACGCCGAACAGCGGCCCGCTTTCCAGCCCGACCGTCGACGGTGCAGGCGGAAAATGTTGCTGCACGATCATGCTGGCAGTGCGGGATGAAAACGCGTTGCCTCCGCTGGAGAGATAAGCCCCGGTGATTGCCTTGGCCACTGCAGCGGCCTCTGCCGGCACGCCCACCCCCTGTATGTCGATATTCGCGCCATTAGGTGCGGCGGGTATGCGGGCGAGAGACGGAGCGCCGGTCATCCTGAACAGCGCCAGCACATTGCCGACCCGATCGACGACCGCGATTGTCGCCGGCGAACTGTCTGTAGAGGCTTGCAATGCGGCCTGCGCCACAATCTTCTGGACATCAGCAACGCTCAGGCTGGAAAGTGCTGGGGCGATATAAAATGGCGGAGAGCCGCCTCCGCCCCCGCCGCCCGATGTGCTGCCGCCGCCCGATGAGCTGCTGCTGCCACCACCTGCACCTCCGCCTCCACCTCCGCCGCACGCGGCCAGCATGAGCAGCGCGAGCGCGGAAAGAAAGGTTCCTGCAAGCCGCATCAGCGCAGCACCTCGATGCTGCGGGCAGCTTCGCCCAGGGCGCTCCGGAAGGTGGCCGGATTATAACTGCTGGATGCGCGAACGGCGGCATAGGCGCGATTGATATTGGTCCTGATCCCCGCCGCTGCGCCAACAGTGATCCTGCCCTCGCGAACCAGTGCGTTGAGCAAGGTGTCAACCGCCATGACTGCTTGCGCCGACCCGGCATAATCTGTGAAGCGCGGCGAAATCGCCTTGCCGGCTATCGTCGCGATCACCGTAAAGGCGGTGTCTCCGCCATAGCTTCGCTGCGCCATCGCGTTCGACAATGCGCCAGCCGCGGTGTTGAGCCTGCCCGCTGCCCTGACGGTCTCGGCGCGGCCAATGCCCATTGCTCCATGAAAATTCCGGCTTGCGCTTTCAAACCCCGCCGCCTGAAGCGGCGCCAGCGCCCGGGCCACGGCGGAGAGCATAATGATATTCTCGTCATTATAGGGCGGGGTGGCAAACGGGATCGGGCGCCCGGGGTTGGTTTCAAAACTCAGCACCCGCTCTGCCTTGTCATCGATGGCGCGATGGCAACTGTGGCAATCATAGAAATAGAACTCGGGAAATAGTCCTTGGCTTCCAAGACCCGCTTTGGCGAACAGGCTGAGCGAGCGTTGGACTGCCTCCGCCTGGCCCACTGCCCATAGCCGCACGCTGTCTGTCCGGCCCTTGCGGGAAATGTAATCGCTATCCTCGTCGTGGTGCTGCTGGAGCGCGGAAAACAGATCGAGCTCGAACGCAATGCGCGGATGCCCCGCAGCCATCATCTGGTGCGAAACGAACTGTCCCGGCGAACTGCTGCCGAAATGGCAATCGAGGCAAACAGATGCGCGCGCTTGCGGATTATCCAGCGGGATCATCCCCTGCGCGACATTCGAGGCGTGGCTTGCTCCCACCGCATAGTGGCTGGCCAGCCAGCCACCCGAAGCGCCGTGACAGGATTCGCAGCCAACTCCGTCCGTCAGCTGGAATCGTCCGCCGCGCTGCCCGGTCGTAACATTGGTTGCATGGCAGCCAAGGCATGCTGGCGCGCTGGCGGCGCTGCCAAGGCCGAGCGATGCGGCAATCTGTGCGGAGCGGCGTCCATTGAGAATGGCATAGGCCCGGCTATGTGCACCGCCGGGGCTGGACGGTTCTTGCCAGTGGAGTAGTTCGTCCTGCCGAACGACTTTGCCATTGCCCTCGGCGCGGCCGTGGCAGGTCGATCCTGCACAGGTCGCGACGCCCTCATAGCGGCCGCCCGAACCAGCCATGACTGCCGCTGGCGAATAGAACCCATCGACCAGCAGCACTAACGCAAACAGGCTTGCGATGCGTAGGCAAGGCCTTTGCCACGTTCCAACTTTGGTCATCAGCGGGGCCAACTTCAGCATCAGATCCCTTGGCATCCCCATCATTTCCGGGCTCTATTTATCGGTTGCGACGAACACGCCGTCCCAGTCAGCCGGTGGAGGCGCGGCAATCAGCGCCGCAATCCGCTCCCGATAGAGCTCGTGAACCTTGTCGAGGCCGAAGTTTCGCGCGTTTTCGGTAGTTTCGTCAAGTCGCCTGGTAGCCGTTTCCCAATCCTTATTGCGGAAAGCGGTGATCATCGAACCATGCGCCTCGGCAAAATGCCCGAACGCCAGATCCCTTGCCACATTCTGGTCACCAAGCAGAGCCGACACTTCCTCGGGCCGATCCCTGCCGACGACTCGAACCAGGTCGACCACAACGGTTGCGAAATCAGGTATTTCTGCCCGCATAGCGCTGCCAATGGCGATCTGGATGCCGTAATATTTGGTCAGCCCTTCGATCCGCGAGGCCAAATTCACCGTGTCGCCGATCAGCGAATAGGACAGGCGCTGCGCCGAGCCCATATTGCCGACGCAGCACGGCCCGGCATTCAGGCCGATCCCGATTTTTACCTGATCCGGCCACGGCTCCTCTGGTTTCGAAGGCATCTCGGCATTGAGCTGCTTGAGTTGTTCGATCATCGCCAATGCGGATCGCGCGGCATTCTCATACTGCTGGGGATCATCGAGCGGCGCATTCCAGAATGCCACGATCGCATCACCAATATATTTGTCGATGGTCGCTTTCCGGGCAAGCAGGATGTCGCTCATCGGGGTCAGGAAATTGATCAGGAACCGAACGATTTCTTTGGGCGCAAACTGTTCAGAAATACGCGTAAAGCCGCGAATATCGCAAAACAGAACGGACATCTGCCGTTCCTCGCCTCCGAGTTCGAGCTGGCGGGGATCGGCAGCGATGCGGCTGACCAGTTCGGGCGAAAGATACCGGTCAAAAGCGCGGTGAATATAGGTCCGCCGCCGTTCTTCCCGGTAGTACGTCAGGCCCGTCTCGGTGATGTAGACTACGATAATCGCCAGCATCGGGTAAGTCGGATCTAGCAGGAAATGGAAGCCGTGAAAGGCATACCAGCTCCCGGCCAGCGTGGCACCCGCGAGCAAGGTTCCCTGAACCGCGCCCCTGATGGCACCGAGTCTTGGCAAGAGCCACAGCAACGAGACGCCGAACAGGATCACCAGCGCGCGCTCCAGCCCAGGTGCCCAGTCGGGACGGGTGAGAAACTGACCAAGGATCATTTGTTCGGCAGCTTCTGCATGAACCATCACGCCCAGTTCTCGCTCTCGGATCGGGGTTGAAACCAGATCGCGCAGACCGATCGCTCCGGCCCCGATGAAAACGATGTGCCCGCCGAACTGCGCTGCCATTTCTTCCTCGGAAAGCGCGCCCGAGAGTATTTTCCAGGCCGGCACGATCCGATCAGGCTGCGGAGCGGCATAATACATCCAAAGCCCGCCATTGCGGGTTGTTGGAACTTCGAATTGACCGACTTTGATCGAGGTGATTTCGCTGCCGGCCGCGCTGCCCATATTGCCGCTGCCGGTGCTGGTCTTGATCGTAATCGAACCGGCGCCCTGCGCCACTCGCAAGGCTTCCAGTGATAGCGACGGGAGGATCTGCTCACCCTGTCTGACCACCAGGGGCGCGGCGCGGATGATCCCGTCGCTGTCCCCTGAAAGGGTTAGCGAGCCATTGCCGGTCGCAGCTTGTTCGAGTTCGGGGATTGGCAAGATTGCATTGCGATATTCGGGCACGACGCGGAGCGGAGAATCGCCCGAAATGGCAAAGCCGGCCTTGGGTGCGGCCTCAGCCTGTTTGGGATCTTGGCTGAGAAAAAAGCCTGTCACCACGGGAACTTCGCGCAGCGTTTGAGCCAATTGGGCGTCATTGTCGGGCAGGCGCCGCAAAGCGGCCTCGATTTGTGGATCGCCGTTCATCCGCTTCAGCCGTTCAGCGATCTGCTGCGGCGACGTCCGGTCAGGCTCGGAAAAGACAATGTCGAGCGCGACCACCGAAGCCCCCGCACTGCCAAGTTGCTGGATCAGACGGGCAATCTCGGTGCGCGGCCAGGGCCATTGGCCAAACTGGCGGATCGAGGCTTCATCAATATCGACCACTTTGACCGGCACCGGCCGATACTGGCGTGGCTCGGCCCGAACATAGGAATCGAACACCAGTTGACCAACCCGCGTCAGGGCAGTCACGTCGGCGAGTTGCAGGACCAGCACCGCCAATAGCGCCAGGGCACCAGGCAAAACTGTGCTCTTCCAGTCAACGCTGCTCGTGCGCTTTCGTGTCATCAAGTAAAGCCCTGTTTTTCTTGTAGAATCCACGGTTGCCGAATTAAACTCGCACATTGAAGCCGAGAGTTCTATAAATGAAGTGACCATTGCAGTAATTGATTTGGTGCTTGGGTGAACGGACCACAGGTTCAGGATGGGGAAATACCATGTGCAACGCCGCCAATCGGGCCCATTTGCAGGCCGGCTTGCTTGCATCGGCGTGCGCAGCAGCCAGTCTGGGATGGTCGGTCCCGGCGTTTGCGCAAGACAGCGATGTGGCCACGCTTGATCAGCTGGTCGAGCGATCAACAAGCGCCGATTCGGCGATAGTGCTGGCTCGCGAGCAGGCCGCCGCCGGTGATTTGCTGGGTGCGGCTGCTACATATGAGCGGGTTCTGATCGCCGATGAAAACGCGGACGAAGCCCGCCTGGCATATGCAGCACTTCTTTGCCGCCTTGATGATCGTACATCCGCCGAACTGGAACTGGCCTTGCTGAGCGGGCGGGGCGGTAGTCAGGCTGCCCGGGACGAGGTTGCGAAAGCCTGCGGTATTGCCGCACCAAAGGCCTTGCACAAGTCAGGTCTGTCCGGCGAAATCGGGGTGGGGTTAACCTATGACAGCGATACGCTCGGGGCATTACGGGTCTTCAATACATTCTTCTCGCCGTCAGATGATGGGTTTGGGGTAGTCGCCAACGCCCGTCTTAACGGCCGCTGGGGCGAGGGCTCGGACTTTTTCTACATGGATGCCTGGGGGCAGGCTAAAGAAGAGCTGTCGGGACCACGACTGGACTATCAGATCGGCTCCCTATCGCTTGGCTATGGAACCGGCTGGTCCAACAAGGAACTGAAGCTTGGCGGGGTGATCCGCCACGGACGGATTTTCGGCAACGAGAATTTCACTGAATACGGCGGTGAGGTCGAACTGGCGAGCATTTCAAGCGGAGGCGCGCGTACCACAGTGCGAGCAGAGGCGGTCTGGCAGGAAGACCCGTTCGGTTTCATCAACGGTATGCACTATGATCTGGCCGCTTACCGTGATGTCCGGGAGTCTGAACGGCTTGCCTGGTACATCGGCGCAGCTGCGGAGCTCAAGGATGCCGATTTCGGTATCGACAAATACGTTGCCGGACGCGCGTTGGCCGGGCTCGAATATGTGCTTGATGGCCGGGGCACATACGCAGGCCTCTCCTCGACCTTGCGCTATCTGGTTTTTGGCGAAGAGGATTTCTTTCCCTCGCGGCGCGAACTGCGCGTCTATTCGCGCGCTGCAATCGGGATGCCGCTGGGTCGATCCGGGCTCAATATCGAGGCGGCGGTCAGTCATACTTATCGGGACTCTAGCCAGAGCAGCTTCCTGGCCGATTACAGCAGCTTCGGAGGCTCGCTTGGTCTCATCTGGAAATTCGGGAACAGGAGGTGATCGTGTTGAAGCCATTTAGCCGTCCGCTCGCCATGTTTGGCGCGATCGCACTTTACTCAGCCGGGACCTACTTCGCCGGAGCCGGTTCGGCGATGGCGCAGACGGTCGGTATTGCGGCTGTGGTGCGTAACGATGTCAAGCTGAGCACCGCTGCAAAGCCGGTCCTGCACCCTGCAGTGGTTCGTGATCGCGTTTCGCTGGGCAATGACATTGTCACCGGCGCTGCCAGCATGACGCAGTTGTTGCTGCTCGATCAGACCAGCTTCTCGGTCGGCGCGAAGGCGCGGGTCCGGATCGACCGGTTTGTCTATGATCCCAGCCAGCGGGCCAGCTCAGTGGCGGCAACAGTTGCCAAGGGCGCATTCCGGTTCATGTCGAGCCCGTCTCTCCACGCCCGACCCGGCCAGTCGGCCATCCGCACCCCGGTCGCCTCGATCGGCATTCGAGGAACGATTGTGGAAGGCGTTGTCGGCCAGGATGCGATCGAGATTGCACGGCGGGAAGCGGCAATAACCGGGGCTTTTAACGCCGATGAGGAAACTGCGACACTGGTCGTATTGCGCGGGCCCGGGCGAAATGCCCAGGGTCAGACAGTACAGGGCGCGATCGATGTGTCAGCCAATGGCGTGACAATTCCGCTTGAAGAAGGCGGGCTTGCGGTTTTCATCCCGGGCCCCAACCAGCCACCGATCGGGCCGTTTCGAATTTCTTCGGCGGGACTTGCCAAGCTTCACGAGCTGCTTCGGTTGCCACCATTGCGCGGGGACAAGCAACTGCGAGTTCCGGGCCCTGTTACTGACCGGCAACTCGAGCTGCCCGATTTCGGGCGTCAGGATGGGCAATTTGATCCGGCGGGTACTCCGTGACCGTGAGATTGGCCATGAGCGGAATAAAATGGCTCCCCGAGTAGGATTCGAACCTACGACCAAGTGATTAACAGTCACCTACTCTACCGCTGAGCTATCGGGGAGCGGCCCGGTCTCCCGAGCATGCCCAGTCTCCCGGGCAGGGGTGCGCCTATATCAGCGCCGGGTGATTTGGCAAGTGGCGGCGCGGCTTTTTTAGACCTGGAACTGTTCCGCGAAGATGCGTTCTTCCAGACTTTGGCCCGGATCGAACAGCAAAGTCAGCCGCTGTTCCCGCGTCACGGCGATTTTGACAGCCAGAATATCACGCAATTCCTTCTGATCGGCGACGGCGGCGACTGGACGCTTTTCGGGATCGAGCACGCGAAACTCGATCTCGTAATGCTCGGGCAGGATCGCCCCGCGCCAACGCCGCGGGCGGAACGGACTGATCGGGGTCAACGCAAGCATCGCCGAGCCAAGCGGGAGGATCGGACCATTGGCGGAGAGATTATAGGCGGTCGATCCCGCCGGCGTCGCCACCAATACACCATCGCAGTAAAGCTCAGGAATGCGGACCTTGCCATTAACCGCGACTTCCAGCTTGGCAGTCTGCCGTGTTTCGCGCAGCAGCGAGACCTCATTGATCGCCCAGAACGTCTGCTCCCTGCCACTGCCGGTCGTCGCCGTCATCGCCAGCGGCGCGACAGCAATCGACTTGGCCCGGGCGACCCGCTCGGCAATTGCGCGGCCGCTCTTTTGCTTGTTCATCAAAAAGCCGACCGTGCCCAGATTAAGGCCATAGGCCGGGAGCACCCGGCCGGCATCCAGCATCTGGTGCAGAGTTTGGAGCATGAAACCATCGCCGCCCAGCACCACTGCCACCTCGGCTTCCTCGAGCGGGCAGAACGCGTGGCTGGCGCGCAGCGCGGCCGCGGCCTCTTCGGCACGGGGGGTCGGCGAGGTGAGCAGGGCAAGGCGGGTGTGATTGGCCATAGTTCTGAGCGCGCTCAATATGGTGCGCCGCGCTGCTTGGCAATGAATTGGAAGGAGTTTTGCGTTATGGCTGCGACAATGAGTGCTGTGCCTCCCGGGGATAAGTCCGACGACAATGGCGCGAAGCGCGATGCAGTGACCGGCTTGCCCGGGCGCGAAGCGGCTCGAATCCGGCTTGGTGAATGGCTCGCGGCCGAGATTCCCGCCCATGCTCTGCTGATCGGTTTGCGGCGGTTTGACGCGGTAAATCTCGCCTATGGCACTGCTGCAGGAGATGCTGCGCTCGCCGAAATCGCCGCCCGGCTTAAGCATTTTGCTGCCAATGAACTCGATGGCCCCTGGCTTGCTGCTCGCAGCGGCGGCGGGCAATTCCTGTTGATCGCCAGCGAGGCCTGCAGCCGTGAACGCTGGCAACTGCTGGCAGGACAGCTGGTTGTGGCCATCGCGCGGCCGATAGCAGCATCGGGCGGTACGTTGCGTCTGTCGCCGCGCGCCGCTCTGCTGCGTGCCTTGTCGGCCGAAAGCGCGGATTCGGTGCTCGACAGGCTGGCCCAGACGCTGTCCAGTCTGATGGCTCAACCGAGCAGGCGCTTGCTGTGGGCCGATGGTGAAGCAACCCGTCTGGGCCGAAGTGCTGCTCAGCTCGAAGCCGATCTACTTGGCGCGATTGACCGTGACGAGATCGAAATTCTCTATCAGCCGCAATTTGCTTGCGCCGATGACCGGTTGAGCGGCGCGGAAGCCCTGGCCCGCTGGAACCACCCGTCGCTGGGCCGGATTGGTGCCGCCGCGCTGTTCACTATCGCCGAGCGAACCGATCACGTTGCCCAGCTTTCCCGACATATTGCACAGGCCGCGCTGGCCGGGGCGGCTGGATGGCCGGACGACTTGCGGCTTTCGCTCAATGTGACCCCCAATGATCTTGCGATTTCAGATTATGCTGGGGAATTGGCGGAGCTGGTTTCGGCCAGCGGCTTTCCGGCCGGGCGGTTGACGCTCGAAGTCACCGAACAGGTCCTGCTGTCCGATATCCAGCAGGCTGCGCAAACTTTGCGGGCGCTGGCCGGGCAGGGGGTGCGGATCGCGCTGGACGATTTCGGCGCGGGGTTTTGCAACTTCCGCTACCTCAAACTGCTGCCGCTCGATTACCTGAAGCTCGATCGCAGCATGATCGACGGTGTGGTTGGCGATCCGCGCGATCTGGCGGTGCTGCGGGCGATCATTGCGATGGCCGGCGCGCTCGATCTGCAAGTCATCGCCGAGGGGGTTGAGAGCGCTGCCCAACGCGAACTGGTTGCCGGTGAGGGCTGCGCCTACTATCAGGGCTTCCTGCGCGCCCAGCCGCTCAGCGCGGAGGAGTTCGCGGCGCTTGCTGGCAGGATTTAAATGATAAGACACCTGCGCGGCGAACCATTGCGCATTTTAACGCTCCTTAACCCAAACGGATAAAGGCCGCTCTGTGCGGTGCGCCATGTCGGATCCGGATTCGCATGCTCGGATGACAGGTCCGGTTGATGCCGGAAAATGGCTGTAATCGCGAGCGGCAGTTCGACAAAATTCGACCCTTCAAGGGCTTAGCGACCAGGTGATCTGGCACAGAAACCCTCGGCTGCATTTGCGACTGAGCCAAGCTACGACCAGCCCCTGTAAGGTTCTCCGCTCAGGGGTGAGTCCGAAAGTCCTGTTCATTACCAATAAGGCTTAATCCGTTTGCCAGAATTGTTCACCGTGATTGATTCTGCGAACCTTCCTGATTGTACAAAGCCAAAAACTGGCAATTCGACATTCGGCATTGGGAGTTTATCATGGGAAACCAACTACCTCAATCGGGCGGCACGACCCAGTCGTTCAGCAATACGCCGCAAGCCAAGGATGATTGGTTCAGCTTCACCGAAGACGCGCTGATGAACAACAGCCTGCTCTACAACCAGGCAACCGATACGCTGACACTTGATGTCATGTCGAATGACTTGGCCGGCGGGGCGAAGAGCCTGTTCTCGATTGATGACGGATATGGCAACCAGATCAATGATTTGTCCACTACCGACCTCCTGACGAACTCCAATTTCAGCGCTTGGCAGACGACCGCCAACGGCAACTGGATCCGGATCTTCAACGGAAAAATCGAATATCGTCTGTCGGACGGCCACGGCGGCACCCGCGACATCAATTCGCTCTCGGTCGGTGAAGTCCTCGCCGATTCCTTCACCTATGCAATCAAGATGGGCAACAGCGGCACGCTCAGCTGGGCGACGGTGCACATCACGCTAACCGGCTCCAACGATGGCGCAACGATCACCGGCACGGCGACCGGCAACGTTATCGAGGCGGGCGGGCTTGCCAACGCCGATCCGGGCACTCCGAACGCCAGCGGTACGCTGGCGGTGACTGACCCCGATGCGGGGCAGTCCGGCTTCCAGACACCTGCGCCTGCGACCCTTCAAGGTACCTACGGCACGTTTACGTTCAACACCGCGACGGGCCAGTGGACCTACACGCTCGACAACACCCGTGCGGCTACCCAGGCCCTGAATCAGGGTCAGAATGTCAGCGACAGCCTGACAGTGACGTCGACTGACGGCTCGGCAAGTCAGGCAATCGTCGTCCAGGTCACCGGCTCGAACGATGTCGCGACAATCACCGGGACGGCAACCGGTGCCGTCATCGAAGCAGGCTTCCTTGCCCATCCGGAAGGTGGTGCTCCTTCGGGTTTCATTCCAGGTGTGCCGAACGCGAGCGGCGCATTGACCGTAAGCGACGTCGATGCAGGTCAGGCGGTTTTCCAGGGGACAGACGCGCTGGCCCTCAATGGCGTCTATGGACAGTTCACGTTCAATACGGCGACGGGCCAGTGGACTTACACGCTCGACAACAACCGCGCGGCAACGCAGGCACTGGTCCATGGCCAGCTAGTGACCGACACATTGACAGTGAAGTCGCTCGACGGCACGGCGACCCAGGTCATCACCGTCAACGTCACCGGAACCAACGATGCATCCGCGATCAGCGGCGATATCAAGTCCACCATTTACGAGGACGGCGTGCCGAACAGCATTTCCGGCGACCTCCATGCAATCGATCCCGACGGGCCGGATGACAGCTGGGTCGCGGTCACGACCCCGACCACAACTTTCCGCGGTTATGCTACGTTCACGATTGATGCCGAGGGCCGCTGGACCTATACGCTCGACAATACGAACCCGACGATCAACGCCCTGAACGACGGCAGAGCGACGGGTGACAGGTTCGATGTCATGACGATAGACGGAACCATCATGACCGTGCAGATCACGATCATCGGCCGTACTGACATCACCGCAATTATTCTGCCCAACGCCTACAACACATCGGCCGATCCCAACGATTTCGACAGTCTTGGCACCGATAGCATCGCTCCCATCAATGGCGGTGACGGTAACCAGACCATCTATGGCGGTGCTGCCGGCGACACAATCAGTGGCGGCAACGGCGATGACACGATCTACGGCGGCTCTGGCAACGACACCATCAACGGCAACGCCAACAACGATACCATCTATGGTGGCAGCGGAGCAGACACGATCCAGGGCTCCAATGACAATGACACAATCATCGGTGGATACGGTGCTGACATTGTCAGCGGCGGGGGCGGTGCCGACACTTTCCACTACCTCTCGGTGCGCGACACAAACGACACCATCTCCGATTTCTCGCACGCCGACGACGGATTCGATTTCTCGCAGTTCGACGCCGATGGCGCGACGGCGGGAGTGCAGACGCTCGACTATGGCGGGACCACCGCAACCGCGCACGGCGTCTGGTACCAGACGGTGAGCGGGGTTACCACGGTCTATGCCGATACCGACGGCAACGTTGCGACAGCGGAATTCATGGTCATGCTGTCAAACGGCGCCTCGCTGGACTCGACCGACTTCATCGGCGTCAACAATCCCGGCGGCCTGCCATAAGGCCCGACTGCTTCCAATCCCGGGGACAGCAATAGCTTGTCCCCGGGCGGCGGATTGACACATTCCCGACACATTTGACGGTGCAATGCTTGCCTATTGGGTGCGGTGCGCCGATAGGCTGTGCATGAAGCCTGAGAATACCCATACCCCCGGTCAGCTCGACCGGATTCAGCAAAACATGCTTGCGGCCGGCGAACGGCTACTGCTCAACTGGCTCTGCGCGCGGATGCCATCGTGGGTAACTCCCGATAAACTCACCGGTTTTGGCGTGTTCGGGGCGCTGATGGTGTTTATTGGTTATGCGCTCAGCGGCTATCAGTTGAACTATCTGTGGCTCACGATAGCCGGTTACGCGATCCAATGGTTCGGTGACTCAATGGACGGCAGTCTCGCCCGCTGGCGCAAGGTCGAGCGGCCCAAATACGGCTATTTCATCGATCACAGCGTCGACGGACTGGTGATCTTCCTGATCCTTGGCGGGATGGGGCTCAGCCCCTATGTCCGGCTCGACGTGGCGCTACTGGCCTTGACTGGATACCTGCTGCTCTCGATCCATGCTTACCTCTCGGCCCGGGTGCTGGGCGAGCTCAAACTCTCCTACCTGTTCGGCGGTCCGACCGAGCTGCGCTTCGTGCTGATCGGTCTGACGCTGGCGATGATGTGGCAAGGCGCGGGGCCGGGCTGGTTTGCGCCTTACTCTGGGTTCGATCTGTTCGTCGGCGCAGTCGCCGCGCTGCTGGTTGGGCTGTTCATCAAGCAGACATTGGTCACCGGCCGGCGGCTCGACCTGATGGAGCGGCCGCGGGATCGTTAGTTAGGCTGGGCGCTTCATCGTTTTGGCTCCAAACAGCAACCTGTCGCCCCCAACCTGACCGGTGACGATGTTATTTTGCCGCTTTGCGCGCTATCACACTCAGGCCCTTGGTCAGCTGGAACAACCCATTGAGCCGCGCATTGGCATCTCCCCACGCGCGCGTCACCGCCAGCTTGCTATCCGGGCGCAATTTGATCGTGCCTTGCAGGCGCTCGGCATAGGCGATGAGCCCCAGCGGATCGGGGAAACTGTCGTTGTGGAAGTGGACCAGCGTGCCCTTAAGCCCGACATCGATCTTCGAGATATTGGCAAGGATCGCCTGGCGCTTGATTTCGATCAGCTTGATCAGGTTTGCGGTCGGCTGCGGCAGCGGGCCGAAGCGGTCGATCATTTCGGCTGATAGGGATTCGATATCGGCCTGATCCTCGGCATCGTTGAGGCGTCGATAAAGTGCCATCCGCACGGTCAGGTCCGGCACATAGCTCTCGGGGATCATGATCGGGGCGTCCACGGTGATCTGCGGGCTGAGCGAGTGGCGTTCCTTGGCCAGCCCCATCTCGCCGGCCTTGGCTGCCAATATCGCGTCTTCCAGCATGGATTGATAAAGTTCGAAGCCAACCTCGCGGATATGGCCGGATTGCTCGTCGCCCAGCAAATTGCCAGCGCCGCGAATGTCGAGGTCGTGGCTGGCAAGCTGGAAGCCCGCCCCCAGCGAATCCAGATCGCCCAATACTTTCAGGCGCTTTTCGGCGACTTCCGACAATTGCTGATCGGCAGGCGTGGTGAGGTAGGCATAGGCGCGCAGCTTGGCCCGGCCGACGCGGCCGCGCAGCTGGTATAGTTGCGCCAGACCAAAGCGATCGGCGCGGTGGATGATGATGGTGTTGGCGGAGGGAATATCGAGCCCGCTTTCGACGATCGTGGTGGAGAGCAGCACCTCATACTTCTTTTCATAGAAGCTGCTCATCCGCTCTTCGACTTCGGTCGGGCTCATCTGGCCGTGGGCGCTGACAAAGCGCACTTCGGGCACGGTGTTCCTCAGCCATTCCTCGACATCGGCCATATCGGCGATGCGCGGCACGACGATAAAGCTCTGCCCGCCGCGGTGGTGCTCGCGCAGCAACGCCTCGCGCATCACCATATCGTCCCATTCCATCACATAGGTCCGCACCGCGAGCCGGTCGACCGGCGGGGTCTGGATGGTCGACAGTTCGCGCAGGCCCGACATTGCCATCTGCAGCGTGCGCGGGATCGGCGTGGCAGTGAGGGTGAGGACGTGGACGTCGGCCTTGAGCGCCTTCAGCCGCTCCTTGTGGGTGACGCCGAAGCGCTGTTCCTCATCGACGATGACCAGGCCTAGGCGCTTGAAATCAATCCCCTTGGCAAGGAGGGCGTGGGTACCGATGAC
>JANOFJ010000120.1:0-14955 GCA_031413595.1 Novosphingobium sp. | reverse complement strand
CTCGCCGCGTGATTATGACCGGTTCCTTCGGATGCTGGCCGGCTATGGCAAGATCGACGGCAAGCGCGTGATGAGCGAACTGGCTGTGCGGGTTGGCGCAAGCAACCTCCTCGGCGAAGGGGCCACAACCAAGGGCACGATGATCGACGGTGCCGGCTTTGGTGCAGGCGGGCGGGTTGGTCTGGCTGGCGATCTTGGCACCTATGGCTGGGGCGGGGCGGCCGGCACGGTGGCCTTTGTCAACTTCCGTTACGGGATGCGCGGCTCGCTTTACACCCAATACATGCCGTCCGATGCCTATCCGATCCATAGCGAGTTTCCCCTTTCCGTTCAGGCCGATCTGACAGCAATGCGCAAACGCGGGTGAGCGCGGTGCTGGCATTCGCCGGAGCAGAGCTCGACCGGGCCGACCATATCCGCTCTGATCCGGAAGCGCTCGCGGGGCTGATGGACTGGCGTGCGCGGCTGCTCCAGCTTGATGGCCTCGATCCGGTGATCACCCCCGAAGGCGCGCTGGGCTGGGGGACGCTGGCTGACGTCGATCCCGAGGCCGAGCTGGTGTTCCTTGGGCTTCAGGGAACTCATGGCTGCTTTGCCGAGGTTCCCCGAGCGTTGACCGGAAGTGTGGCCCCGGCCAATCCGCGTCTGTGGGCGGCGATGTCTGCGCTCGAGCCTCAGGAACTGGCGACCTATGGCGGCGCGCGCAGTCTGGTCGATTGGCACGCCCGCCACCGCTTTTGCGCCCGCTGCGGCAGCGCTACCAAGCTCGCCAAGGGTGGCTGGCAGCGCAATTGCACCGATGCCGTTTGCGGCGGCGAGCATTACCCCCGGGTGGATCCGGTAACGATCATGCTGGTCGAGCATGACGGAAATCTGTTGCTGGGCCGCCAGCCGCGTTTTCCGCCCAAACGGTTTTCCGCGCTGGCCGGGTTTCTCGAGCCAGGCGAATCGATGGAAGAGGCGGTGGCGCGCGAGATTTTCGAGGAAGCCGGGGTCCGCGCCCGCAATGTCACCTATGTCGCCAGCCAGCCGTGGCCGTTTCCCTCATCCCTGATGATCGGCTGCCATAGCTATACCGATGATCCAGCGTTGACGATCGATACCAACGAGCTGGAAGAAGCCCGCTGGTTCACCCGCGCCGAGGTGGCGGACGCCATGGCGGCGCTGACCGAAGGGCGCGAGGACGGAGCCTTCATCGCCCCGCCGCCGTTCGCGGTGGCGCATCATCTGCTCAAATGGTGGCTCGAGCGATGACGCCTGACGATTCTGGGCCAGCAAAAGTCACCGTCGACATCTGGTCGGACGTGATGTGCCCGTGGTGTATCATCGGCTATCAGCAGCTGCAAAAGGGGCTTGATCAGCTGGTGGGCGAAGTCGAGGCCGAAGTGCGCTGGCACGCCTTCGAACTTAACCCCGATATGCCGCCCGAGGGTGAAGAACAATCCGGGCATATCCAGCGCAAATATGGCCGCACCACCGAGCAAGCCGCTGCGGGCCGTGAGCAAATGCGCGGGATTGCCGAGCGGGCGGGGTATAGTTTCGACTACACCGGGCCGGGCGAAGCTCCCGCAGGGATGATGTGGAACACCTTCGCGGCGCACAAGCTGCTGCTGTGGACGCTGGCGACCGAAGGCCCGGAGGTCCAGACCCGCCTTAAACGCGCGCTGTTCGACGCGCATTTCCAGGCGCGGCGCAATGTTTCCGATCCCGATGTGCTGGTCGAGATCGCAGAAAGCGTCGGCCTCAATGCCGGATTGGTCCGCGCTGCTCTGTCGGACGTAGCCCTCGGTGAACTGGTCCGCTGCGAAGAGCGCGAGGCCTGGGACATGAACATCACCGGCGTCCCGGCAATGGTCGTGAACGGCAAATTTATGATTCCCGGCGCGCAGGAGCCTGAGGTTTACGTAAATGCTCTGCGGCGGGTAGTAGCGAAAGGGATTTGAGGGCAGGAAACCCGCCCTGGCAGTCCACCCGATTATTCCCTGCATCGCCTTCAAATTCATGATAGGATTGCGCAGAACTTTTGTCCCTGCCACTTAAGCTGGAGGATCGAGTTTTGCCCAACGAGCTTGCGGTCATTCTATCCGGTGGCGGTGCCAAGGGCGCCTTTCAAGTCGGCGTGCTGGATGAACTCGTCACTAATCGCAATGTGAAAATCGATATTTTTGCGGGTGTGTCAACGGGGGCGATCCAGGCATTGGGCGGCGCAATGAATGATATGCCTGGCCTCCTTGACCAATGGCTATCGATCAAGGGCAATGGTGACGTTTACAAGAAACGCCCGCTGGGAGCCGCCGGGGCAGTTTTTGGCGCCGACTCGATTTATGATTCCGGCCCGATAAGGAAAAAGATTCGAGCCTATGCTGATCCCGAAAAGCTGCGCCGCGGGCGCCGCAAATTGCGGGTTGGGGTGGTCAGTCTGGCCACTGGCCAATATGTCGATGTCGACGAGAAAAACCCCAATATTGGCGATTGGGTTTACGCATCCTGCGCCCAGCCCCCTTTTTTCGAGCCGCTGAAAAGCAAAGATGCCAATGGTATCACCGAGCAATGGGTCGATGGCGGTGTTCGAAATGTGACACCGCTCAGCTCAGCGATGCACTTGCGACCACATGCGCTGCTGGTGATATTGGCCTCGCCGCCTGCGCCAGTCCCCGAACCGGGTAAGACCTATGGTGATCTGATCGCCATTGGCCTCAGGGCGGCAGGGATTCAGGGCATCGAGGTGGCCGCGAACGACGTTGGGAATGCAATGCTGATCAACGATTTGATCGCTGCACGTGAGGCACAGCTGCACAAGCTGATGGATATCGGACTCAATCCGAGCCAGATCAATGAGGCTCTGGCGCCGCTGGACACCCAATTGGCCCGCTACAGCTTTGCGCCGATCCGCATTATCGCCCCGGCAGCTGGTTTCGCCGCTGCCGATACGCTGGAATTCAATCCGGCAAAGATCAGGACCGCCATCGCGGCCGGACGGCAGGCAGTGGCTGACCAATGGCCGTCGCTGAAGCAATTCCTGCGGGTCTAGACTAGGCCCAGCTTCGCCAATTCCCCCGCCAACTTCCCCGGCATAGCCTCACCTGCGTCCTCGCCCTCGGCCAGATCGCGCGGGGCGTCGGCGTCTTCGAGGTAGCGCCAGCCCTGGTGGGCGCGGCGGGGGATCGGGTAGAGGTCGATCAGGCGGCTGGCGATGACGATGTGGGTTTTGCCGCCCTCGGCTGGTTCGAACCGGAGGATCGGGGAGCGCATCACCAGCTGGCCCTTGAAGATCCAGAACAGCGAGCCACCGATCAATTCCTCGTGCCGCTTAGGCAGATAGCGGGTGGTCAGGAATGCCTCATTGCCGCGAGTGGCGAACCAGCTTTTCATGTCTTCGAGCGACTTGGCCCCGAAGGCGACTTTGGTGAGGTGGAGCGGCATGGTTTACCCGACGAGCCCGCTTGCCACCGCCAGCCCGAGGAACACGAAGAACCCCATCGAATCAGTAATCATCGTCACGAATACCGACGAGGCCACCGCCGGATCCTGATCGAGCCGATCGAACACCACCGGCACGATCACCCCGGCCAGCCCAGCAGTGATGATGTTGATGATGACCGCGGTGCCGATCACCAGCCCGAGCAGCGGGTTCTGGAAGAACAGCGCGGTCGCGATCCCGATCAGCATGGCGACGGTGCTGCCGTTAAGCAGCGCGACGCGGATCTCGCGCCACAAGATGCGGCGGGTGTTGGAGCGGGTCAGCTGGTTGGTAGCCAGCGCGCGGACGGTGACCGCCATGGTCTGCGTCCCGGCATTGCCGCCGATCGAGGCGACCATCGGGGAGAGCGCAGCCAGAGCGACCAGCTTCTCGATCGCCCCGCCAAAGCTGGCGATGATCGTTGCGCCCAGCAGCGCGGTGACAAGGTTGGCGATCAGCCAGCGGACCCGGCTGACATAGGTATCACGGATCGGTTCGTTAATGTCGCCATCGCCCGCACCCGACAGCAACAGGGCATCCTCGCCGGCTTCTTCCTGAATGATATGGACCACGTCATCGACGGTTATCTGCCCGACCAGCCGCCCGCCCTGATCGACCACGGCCGCAGAAATCAGCGCATATTTCTGGAACCGCAGCGCGACTTCTTCCTGATCCATCAGCACCGGAATCAGGGTCTGGTCACGCTTCATCACATCGGTCAGCGAAATGTGGCGCGGGGTCCGAAGCACCCAGCTCAATTGGCAGGAACCGAGCGGGCGATGCGCCGGATCGACGATGAAGACTTCCCAGAACTCGTTCGAAAGCTCGCTGTTTTCGCGCAGATAGTCGATCAGATTGCCGACCGTCATATGTTCGCCCACCGCGACAAAATCGCGGCTCATCAGGCGGCCGGCGGATTCTTCCGGGTAGGCCAGCGCGCTTTCGATCGCGGCGCGATCTTCCGGCTCCATCTCGGCGAGCACGGCCTGCTGGTCGTCCTCGTCCAGATCCTCGAGCATCGCTACGGCATCATCGGTGTCGAGCTGTTCGGCGATATCGGCGACGGTTTCTGCGGGCAGCGATTCGACCAGCAACTCGCGCACATGATCGTTGAGTTCAGCGATCACCTCGCCGCCCATCAGATCCGAGATCGCCTTGGCCAGCGGCGCGCGCTCATCCGCATCGAGCAGTTCGAACAAATCGGCTATGTCGGCGGGGTGCAGCGGCTCGACCAGATCGTAGACCCGGTCAGTCTCGCCCTGATCGAGCGCATCGCGCACCCGGCGTACAAATTCGGGCTTGAGCCGGTTTTCCTCGTCGAGCGAGTCGCTTGCGCGCGCATCGGGGGCCGCGAAAGCGCTGTCCTCCAGCAGTGCGTGGTCAAGATCCTCAGGGTTCATGCGAGGGTGGTCTAAGCCGGAGAAGCACAATTGCAACCGCACTTGCCGCCCGGGCGTGACTTTGTCCCAAACCTCCCTATATCGGCCCGCGAAATTCAGGAGATTACGAATGGCAGACAAGCTTACCCTTACCCTCGACAGCGGCGACGTAGTAATCAAGCTGCGCCCCGACCTTGCCCCCGGCCACGTCGCCCGGATTACCGAGCTGGTCGGCGAAGGCTTCTACGATGGGGTGAAGTTCCACCGCGTCATTCCCGGCTTCATGGCCCAGGGCGGCTGCCCGGATGGGACCGGCATGGGCGGATCGTCCAAGCCCGACCTGCAAGCCGAGTTCAACGCCGAACCGCATGTTCGCGGCACTTGCTCAATGGCCCGCACCAGCGCGCCAAACTCGGCCAACAGCCAGTTCTTCATCTGCTTTGACGATGCCAGCTTCCTCAACAAGCAATACACCGTCTGGGGCCAGGTCGAGAGCGGCATGGAACACGTCGATGCGCTGCCCAAGGGTGAGCCGCCGCGCGAGCCGGGCGTTATCCGCAAAGCGGCTGTCGGCTGATCTATCCCATATCCGTGGCCCGGCTGGACCGGGCCACGGACTGGACGAACAGGTTCAATTCCCGACGGTCACGTTGCCCGAACGGACGCCGATTTTTGCCATTTTCTTGACGTATTGCTTGCGTTCGTGGGACAGCTCGACGCTGTATTCTTCCCAGGCATCGCGGCGATCTTCGATGTCGCTGACATGGCGCAGATCGCTGACCAGTTCCTTGCGCGCCTCGTTCAGATTGGCACGATAGTTGAACCAGAACTTGCTTTCGATGCCGCCAATTGGCGAGCTGATGATGCGGGCTTCTTCTTCATGCGCAATCTGCTCTTCATAGAGCATGACGGCGGCCTGAGCGCTGCTGAAAGCGGCGGTGACGCAAGCCAGGGCGGTGAGTGATCCAATTGCGAAATTTTTCATGTAATGTCTCCTCATGTGTCCGGCGGACGCACTTTTGAACGGCCGCTTGAAGAGAAAACGATGCCCATCGGGTTTTTCATTCAACCCTGACGATTTTTTTGAGAGCGCGGTCAGATCATGTCACGGCGGGGGCGGTGGAGCCGGGGTCTTGGGAGCGGGCGTTGGCATCCGCCGGACCGTCAGGATCTTGACCGGAGCCTCGATCATCTGGCCTTTCATCGCTCCTTGCCCGCGTGTGGAGGAGAGCGGGACGTCGTAGATCCGCCGCACCACATCCATCCCGGCGACGACCCGGCCGAAGGCGGCATAACCGGCCCGAAGCTCGGGATCCACCGACTTTGGATCGGCATCCAGCCCCGCAAGGTCTGACAGCAGGATCGAAAAATCGGCGGTCGCCGTGCCGGGCGCATAGCGCGCCATCGAAATCGCGCCGGCCTTGTGCAGCACTCCGGTAGCGCTGGTCGGCTCATGCGCGATGGGCTTGAGTATGCGTTTGGGATCGCCCTGTGCGCCCGCTTGGATGAGGCCATTGGGCGGGGTGCCCCAGGGCAGCCGCATCACCCGGTAAAAGGTGATCCCGTCCAATCGGCGCTGATCGACATAGGCGAGGAAATTGGCGCTGGAGATTGGCGCGTGCTTGCCGTCCAGCTCGATCTCGATCGTCCCAAGCTCGGTATTCAGCGCGACGCGGACAGTATCGGCCAACGGGATCGGCGCAGGCGGTCCGGGTGGTGATTTCTTGCGCGGCGTGGGGCTGGCAGCCGTCAGCGCGAACAGCAACGGGATGGCGAACAAGGCGAATCGGCGGTTCATGGCGCGATCATGCCTCATGCGCGCGGCGCGCTACAGCCCTGCTTTCACCAGCCAGTCATGGAAAATCCGCACCGCGCGCACTTCCAGCGCGCGGGGGCGGCAGATAAACCAGTAGCTGTAGGGGCTCTCCACTTCGATATCGAACAGCCGGGCAAGGCGGTTGTCATGGGCACGGGCGTAGTGATCGTCATGCATGATCGCGATGCCCAGGCCATTGGCCGCGGCCTCAAGGATGAGCTGACCCGAATCGAAGTGGTCAATCGCGGCAGGCTCAAGATCGGGCATTCCCATGGCCCGCTTCCACGCAACGAAGCTATCGGGCAGTTCGTTGTGAATGAGGAAGGTCTGGCGCGAAAGCCTGACCCGATCAGGCACCGGGCCGACCTCCTCGGCCAATGCTTTCGAGGTGAAGGCATAGACCCGGTTGTGGTCAAGCCGCACCGCGTGGAACGAAGCGTCAGGCTTGGCCGCAAGGATGAAGGCGGCGTCCAGCGTATCGCCGACCCGCGATTCCAGATGCGGACTGGTATCGATATCGATGTGCAGGCGAGGATGCTGCTTGCGCAATTCGGGCAATCGCGGAAACAGGCGCTGTGATCCAAACAAGGGTAGTACCCCCAAATGCAGGCGCAACACCCGGCTATCCGCGACCTGGCCCTCAACCGCAGCGGCCAGCTCGTCAAACCGGGGGCTGACCGCATCGTAGAAGGCCTGGCCGTCATCCGTCAGCTTCATCGCCTGGTGCTGGCGCGTAAACAGTCGCTTGCCGATGAACTCTTCCAGCGCGGCGATCCGGCGCGAGAGCGCGGAAGGCGAGAGGCCAAGCTCATCCGCCGCTGCCCGGGCCGAACCCATCCGGACGATGCGCACGAAAGCTTCGATCGCGCGAAGCGGGGGTAATCTGCGGATTGCCACCCTATTCGCTCAATTCTTTGGCAATTATCGGCGGGTGGAGCCGTAGCCGCGTGACATGGCGCGCATTCCCGGCGGTAACTTCGATTTTCCAGCCACTGCCATGCTCAAGGATCGCGCCGACCGGCGGGACTTGCTCGGCCAGCAGAAATGTCAGCCCGCCGAGCGTATCGACCGATCCTTCGACTTCTGCGAGGCGGGGATCGACCTTCTCGCCAACTTCCTCCAATTCGACCCTGGCATCGGCATCCCACATCCCGTCTTCCAGCGGCAGGATCAGCGCGGTCGGAGCATCATCGTGCTCGTCCTCGATCTCGCCCACGATCTCTTCGACCAGATCTTCGATGGTGATGATCCCGTCGGTGCCCGAATACTCGTCGATCACCACCGCCAAGTGGATGCGGCTGGCGCGCATATCGGCCAGTACGTCCAGTGCGCCGCGCGCTTGCGGCACGAACAGCGGCTGGCGCATCAGGCTGGTCCAGTCCTTGGGCGGGGCTTTGCCACTGGCGAGATAGGTAAAGACATCCTTCATCAGCACCATGCCGACAATTTCGTCGAGCGTTTCGCCGTGCACCGGCAGGCGGCTGTGGCCGTGCTCGGCAAAAGCGGCGATTACTTCTAGCCAGGTGGCAGAAGCCGGGATGGCGATGATCTCACCGCGCGGAATCGCGACATCATCGGCATCATGTTCGCTGAAATGGAGCAGGTTGCGCAGCATCTGCCGCTCGATCGGGGAGAGATCACCCTTGGCGGCAGGCTCGGAATCCTCCTCATGCTCGTCGATCGCTTCTTCGATCTGGGCACGCAGCGATTGATCGCCCTCGCCTTCGAACAGGCGGCGAATCATGCGCCAGATGAAATGCCTACTGTCCGGTTCTTCGGAAACGGCGTCGCTGTAGCGGCCATTGTCGGCCATGGTATTGCCTAATCCTCGTGAAGTTCGTCTGCGTCGCCATATGGGTCGGCTAGCCCCATCCACGCAAGCGCCTTTATTTCAAGCGCCTCCATTGCGGCAGCGTCCTGCTGCGTTGTCTCATGGTCATGCCCGGCAAGGTGAAGCAAGCCGTGAATTATCAGATGGGCCGCGTGGTCTTCGAGGGAGATACCCTTTTCGGCCGCTTCGCGCGCGCAGGTTTCATATGCCAGAGCGATATCGCCAAGCAGTTCGGGCGGGGCGTCATCTTCCCCAGTCGCCCTCAGAGCCAGCAATTCCGCGCGCTCCAGCATCGGGAACGACAGCACATTGGTCGGCTTGTCCTTGCCCCGCCAATCGCTGTTCAGGGCATGCACTTCGGCATCGCCGGTGAACAACACACTGGCGCAAAGGCGCGGGTTGGCAAGCTCAGGCGCGAATTGGGCGAGGGCGGCAGCGGCGCGGGTGGCAAGTTCTTCCCACTCGGGCGGAATCGGCCATGGGGCTTCGACCGCGCATTCAAGTTCCATGAGGGCATCCAACTCAGGAATCCTTGCCCTCATAGGCCTCCACAATCCGGCCAACGATCGGATGGCGCACCACATCGGCGGAGCTGAACCGCGTCACATTGATCCCCTCGACGCCTTCGAGCCGCTCGACCGCGTCCTTGAGGCCGCTCATCGCATCGCCGCCGGGAATATCGACCTGGCGCGGATCGCCGCAGACGACCATCCGGCTGTTCTGGCCAAACCGGGTGAGGAACATCTTCATCTGGGCGGGCGTGGTATTCTGCGCCTCATCGAGGATCACAAAGGCATCGGCCAGCGTGCGCCCGCGCATAAAGGCGATCGGCGCGACTTCGATTTCGCCGCTGGCGAGGCGCCGCTCGACTTGCTCCGGCGGCATGCAATCATACAGCGCATCATAGAGCGGGCGAAGATAGGGATCGACCTTCTCCTTCATGTCGCCGGGCAGAAACCCCAGCCGTTCACCCGCCTCCACCGCCGGGCGCGACAGGATCAGGCGCTGGACGCTGCCGGTGATCAGCTGGCTGACCGCCTGAGCTACTGCGACATAGGTCTTGCCGGTGCCAGCCGGGCCCAGCGCGAAGATGATATCCTTGCTGGCCAGCGCGCGCATATACTCGATCTGCATGGCCGAGCGTGGGACGATGGTTTTCTTGCGGGTCCGGATCATGATCGGCGGAGCATCGGCGCCGCCGGTTATAATGCCTTCAAGGGTCGGCTCATTCGACATGGCGATCAGCGATTCGACTGCGCCGGCGTCCAATTCCTGCCCCGCGATCAGGCGCTGGTGCATACCTTTGAGCACTTCGCGCGCGCGCGCCACCTCGTCCTCGCCGCCCTCGATCTGAATTCTGTTGCCGCGCGCCGAAATATAGACGCCGAGCCGGTTTTCGATCTGCACCAGATTGGCGTCAAATTGACCGAATAGCGCGCCCAGCACGGCTGGCTCATCAAATTCGATCTCGGCACGGCTCCGTTTAGGCTCGGAACGGCGCGGAAGGTCGGAACGATTTTGCGCCGGTTCATGGACGCGAGCAGGTTTGCGGGACATGCGCTCCTTTCACTAAGGACCCGGAAGGGCCGTACCACAAGATAGGCTTCGCAATGTTACGCGCAAGTTGCAGATGGAAACTACCTGGTGGAAATCGCCTCGCCGAGGACTGGCTGCAACAGTTTGGCATGGAGCGAGTTCGGACCGGCCTGGGTAAGTTCAACCGAAACAAGTTCGCCAATTGCTGCTTTGCCCTCAAAATGCACCGTCTGCAGCCAGGGCGACTTGCCGAGCCACTGGCCGGGCAGCTTGCCGGCCCGCTCAACCAGCACTTCGCAAACCCGCCCGACGCAGCCCTGATTGAAGGCCAGGCCGCCTTGCTGGAGCGCGGCCTGCAGGCGCTGCAGCCGTTCGTCCATTACCTCAGCGGCAATCTGCCCGTCCATAGTAGCCGCTGGAGTCCCCGGGCGCGGACTGTATTTGAAACTGAAGGCTTGAACGTAACCAACTGTATTAACGAGGGAAAGTGTCTGTTCAAATTCCGCATTTGTTTCACCCGGGAAGCCGACGATGAAATCGCCCGAAAGGGCAATGTCGGGGCGCACCGCGCGGACCCGATCGAGTACCCGCAGATAACTCGCCACGGTGTGGTTGCGGTTCATCGCCTTTAGCACCCGGTCGCTGCCCGATTGGACCGGCAGATGCAGATAGGGCATCAGCTTGGGAACCTCGCCATGGGCTGCGATCAGCGCTTCGGTCATGTCATTGGTGTGGCTGGTGGTATAACGGATTCGCGCCAGCTCCGGGATGTCAGCCAAGGCGTGAATTAGCGCATCCAGGCCCAACTTGTGGCCCCTGGGATCTTCGCTGGACCAAGCGTTGACGTTCTGGCCCAGAAGCGTGATCTCGCGCGCCCCGGCTTCGACGAGCTGCTTGGCTTCTTCAAGCAGGTGACTGAATGGACGGGAAATTTCCGCACCGCGCGTATAGGGCACCACGCAATAGGTACAGAACTTGTCGCAGCCTTCCTGGACGGTCAGAAACGCGGATGCACCGACCTTGCGGCGCGCCGGGAGGACATCGAACTTGGTCTGGGCCGGCATCGCAGTGTCGACTGAGCGGCGCCCGGCGATGGCCTCGTCCAGCATCTGCGGCAGGCGGTGATAGGCCTGCGGGCCGACCACCATCCGCACCTGCGGGGCCCGGCGCATGATCTCCTCGCCTTCGGCCTGGGCGACGCAACCGGCCACCGCGATCAGCGGGATCGTTCCGTCATCGCGGCGGATCCGGCCGATGTCGGAGAATACCCGTTCCGTCGCGCGCTCGCGGATATGGCAGGTGTTGAGCACTACCAGATCAGCCTCGCTGCCCTCGGGCGAAGGTGTCAGGCCCTGGGCATCAAGCAGCTCGGCCATCCGCTCGCCATCATAGACATTCATCTGACAGCCGAAGCTTCTGACCCGGTAGGTCTGGGGAGGCATGGCGGGGATCATGGACTGTGGATGCTACGCCGTCAGCCGTTGCATCAAGGCATCTCTTGCCGCCACCGCCATCGTCTTACGTCCGGCCAGCGCCGCTCCTTCGAGCACGGGCAGGAAGTGGACCGTCAGCACCAACCCCCGGCCGCGGGCCATGATACGCTTAAAATTGTCGAGTCCGTGCTCGTCGCCCACCCAGGCGATATCCGCTGCTTCCGGGCCATAATCGAGCAGCACCGGCTGAATCGCGATCCCAGGCGGAACCGGGTCGAGCGCGGAGAGCAGCGAGCTTTTGAATGGCAGCAACCCGGTGCCGTCACTGGTGGTGCCCTCCGGAAAAATCGTCAGCGCGCCGGTGTCATTGATCGCCTCGCGGACCATGGCCACTTGCTCGGCGATGCTGCCGGGATCGTGGCGCGCGATGAAAACGGTGTCGTTCATTGCGCAAAGCCAGCGCAGAACTGGCATCGCAGCTAGACCATCGTGTCCGACAAAGGCGCTGCCGGTGGTCGCGGCGATCGCCGGGATATCGATCCAGCTGACGTGGTTGGCGAGCAGGAAGGCGCCGCGATGGACCTTTTCACCTCTAACTTTCAGCTCCACTCCGGCAATCCATGCAATCCCGCCCAGGAATATGCGCGGCAGAGGATTTTTGAGACGGAGCAGCCGGCAGACATAATAGAGTGGCACGCAGGCGATCAGCAGGCTCACCATTGCCAGAATACGGGTGATTATCCGGGCCCAGCCGATCAGCGGAATGGTCTGGGGCTGGGCAATCGCGGCGACCATCACCGGAGCCTCAGCCCTCACGGCCCAAACGCACACCGTAAAGCTCCATCCGGTGGTCAACCAGGCGGTAGCCCAGCTTTTCGGCAATCTGGCGCTGGAGCGCCTCCAATTCCGGATCGACGAATTCGACGACTTTGCCTGTTTCAACGTCGATCAGATGATCGTGGTGAGCCTCGGGCGCGGCTTCATAACGGGAGCGGCCATCGCCGAAATCGTGGCGATCAAGGATCCCGGCCTCTTCGAATAGCCGCACGGTACGATAGACCGTGGCAATCGAGATCCGGGCGTCAATTGCGACCGCGCGTTCATGCAGTTTCTCAACGTCGGGGTGGTCATCGCTTTGCGAAAGCACCCGCGCGATGACACGGCGCTGCTCGGTTATGCGAAGCCCGCGTGCTGCGCAAAGCGCCTCAATGTCGATCGGATGGTGCACTGTATGTCCACATAAATGAAAAGCCTCGCCAAGTCATAGCTTGGCGAGGCGATTCTACAACCAATTGCGCTCAAACTGAACGTTTGCCCTGAGGCGGCGCTCAGGCCGCCTTGGGTTTGCGGCCGCGCTTCTGGCCCGGCTTGCGGCCAAGGCCGATCTTCTTGGCCAGTTCGCGGCGCTTTTCGGCATAGTTGGGGGCGACCATCGGATAGTCAGCCGACAGGCCCCAACGCGCGCGGTACTGATCCGGCGTCAAATTGTAATGCGTCATAAGATGGCGCTTGAGCATCTTCAGCTTCTTGCCGTCTTCAAGGCAGGTGATGAAATCGGGCTTCACCGACGAGCGGATCGAGACCGCTGGTTCGGGCAGCACTTCGACCGTCGCAACGGTCTGGCCAAGCCCGGCCAGCGCGCCATAGACGCTGGTGATGAGCACCGAAAGATCGCTCACCGCAACGCTGTTGTTGCTGACGTGCGCGGCGACAATATCAGAAGTAAGTGTAATCAACGTTTCGTTCATGTCGCTCAGTGTCAAGTCCATGATTCTTCCTCTCTATTACTTGCGACCCCAAAATTGGAGGTTCCAGACGCAATTATTGCGTTCAGGTGGCGTTCCCCTAATCCTGCGATTTATCAAAAACAAGGAAAATTAGACGAAATGCCGGCGGTTTCTGCCAGATTACCGAATGGCTCAGTAAAAGTTTGTTCAAATGGACTATTCGAGGTCGCGTGCAAAGGTAATTGCATCGAGCCACTCGCCCGCAGGCGTCCGATAATAGTTGGGACGGCGTCCGATCGGGCGGAAACTGTGGTGCAGATAGAGCGACTCGGCCGGGTTGCCCTGGCGCATCTCCAGCAGCAGCCGAAGCGCACCGCGCGAGCGGGCAACGGCGGCGAAGGAGGCGAGCAACCGGGTGGCAAGACCGCTGCGCCGATACTGCGGCGCTACTGCCAGCAGCAGCAATTCTTCTTCCTCCACGCCCTGGCGTGACAGGAAGAAGCCGGCGGCTGCTTCGCCCGGTGCGGGATCATTGCCCGCTTCATTGATCAGTCCGTAGTGGCTGCTGCCCAGGACCAGCGAATCCTCCAGCTGCCGCCGTGACCAGGCCTCGCCAAAGGCGGGATCAAAGGCGCAGGCCATAATCGCCATGATCCGGTCGAGATCGTCGCTCATAGCGCTACCTGCGGCAGTTTCGCATCGGGCGCGCGGCCATAAAGCGGCTTGGGATCGGATTGGAGTGCTGCTGGCGGGAGCAGCGCAAAATCCCGCGCATCGGGCAGCAAAGCCAGCGCCTCACCCGAACCTCGCAGGCCCACCAGCGCCTCGGCCTGGGTGCCCGCGACCAGCGCGGCTGATTGCTCCGCCGCCGCTTGCGGGGGGAGCGAAGCGAGGGCTCCCATCGGCGTTCCGTCGGCCGCAAAGGTCTGCACGAACCACTCGCCATGTCCGCCGGTCATCGCGGCTGTGACCGGATGATCCCCGCGCCGGTTGCGCGCCATCGCGGCGATCAGATCGAGGGTCGGATAGCCGATCAGCTCTGCCCCCCAGGCGAAAGCCAGCGCGCGGGCGGCGGCCAGGCCGACGCGCACGCCGGTAAAACTGCCCGGCCCCATGGCCACCGCGATCCGCTGGGCCTTGCCTTTGTCCGGCAGCGCGGCGATCATCGGGACCAGCTGCTCGGCATGGCCGCGGCCCAGGACGCGGAACTCGCCGCCCAAAGCCGCCCCGTCTTCCAGCAGGGCAACCGAGCAGGCCTCGGTCGCGCAATCGATCACCAGGGTCCGCATCATGCGGCCAGTTAGGCGTCAGTCGATCCGATTGAAAGTATCGAAATCGGGGCGCGGGCTGCGCGCAAAAATGCTGGCCGGATCGCCGTAGCCCAGCGTCGAGATGAAATTCGATTTGACCCGCGGCGTTTCGGCGAAGAAAGCGGCGTCGACCGCCTCATTGCTGAAGCCCGACATCGGCCCGGTATCCAGCCCCAATGCTCGCGCCGCCATGATGAAATAACCGCCCTGCAATGTCGAATTGCGCATCGCCGAGATTTCCTTGAGCGGCTCGTTGCCCTCAAACCAGCTCTTCGCATCGGCGTGGGGGAACAGCTCCGGCAGCTTCAAGTGGAAATCGAGATCCATGCCGATGATTACCGAGACCGGCGCCTTGAGGATCTTTTCGGCATTGGCCGGCAGGCAGAAGGCGGCGAGCTTTGTCTTGGCCTCGTCGCTGACGATCCACACCAGCCGCGCGGGGAGCATATTGGCCGAGGTTGGC
>JANOFJ010000119.1:0-1881 GCA_031413595.1 Novosphingobium sp. | reverse complement strand
TGATCGCCCTTTTTGATCTTGAACTTCTCGGCCATCACAGCACCTCGGGCGCCAGCGAAATGATCTTCATGAACTGCTTGGCGCGCAGCTCGCGCGTGACCGGGCCAAAGATGCGCGTGCCGATCGGTTCGCCCTGCGGATTGATCAACACCGCGGCGTTGCGGTCGAAGCGGATAGCGCTGCCATCGGCCCGACGGATCTCCTTGCGCGTACGCACGATTACCGCCTTGTGGACGTCGCCCTTCTTAACACGACCGCGCGGGATGGCGTCCTTGATCGAGACCACGATCACGTCGCCCACCGAGGCGTAACGGCGCGCTGCGCCGCCAAGCACCTTGATGCACATCACGCGGCGCGCGCCCGAGTTATCGGCGACCCGCAGGTTTGTCTGCATCTGGATCATGCTTCGGTCCCTTCATCGGTGACGAGTTCCCAGCGCTTCAGCTTGGACTTCGGCGCGCATTCGCGAATGGTCACGGTCTGGCCCTCGACGGCGACATTGCCTTCGTCGTGAGCGTGATAGCGGTTCGACCGGCGCACGATCTTCTTCAGCATCGGGTGCGTGAACGTCCGCTCGATGCGCACGATCGCGGTCTTGTCCTGCTTGGCGGAAACAACCACGCCTCTCATGGTACGTTTTGGCATGTCGGTCTCCTTACGCCTTTCCGGCCTGGGCTTTTTCGCGCAGGATCGTCTTGATCCGGGCGATGTCGCGGCGGACAACGCGCACGCGGGCCGGCTTCTCGAGCTGGTTGGTCGCAGCCTGGAAGCGGAGGTTGAATGCCTCACGCTTCAGCTCGCCGAGATCCGCTGTCAGCTGATCATCGCTCTTGGCGCGCATATCACCGATTTTGTTCGAAGCTTTGTTTGCCATCATACGGCTCCCAAATGCGTGGTGTCGCCCAGACGGGCAACGACCTTGGTCTTGATCGGCAGCTTCATTGCAGCACGCTGGAAAGCGACTGCGGCGAGCGGGCCGGGAACGCCATCAAGCTCGAACAGGATGCGGCCCGGCTTAACCCGTGCAGCCCAATATTCGACCGATCCCTTGCCTTTACCCTGACGGACTTCGGCTGGCTTCTTCGACACCGGAACGTCGGTGTAGATGCGGATCCACAAACGTCCCTGACGCTTGATGTGACGCGTGATCGCACGGCGAGCCGCTTCGATCTGGCGGGCGGTGATCCGCTCGGGTTCCAGAGCCTTGAGGCCATAGGAGCCGAAGTTCAGATCGGTGCCACCCTTGGCATCGCCCTTGATTCGACCCTTGAAGGCCTTGCGAAACTTGTGCTTTTTCGGTTGCAGCATGGTCTCTTCTCTACCTTAGCGCGCAGGCCGGACGCCGGAGGTTTGAGCCTCCAACATCAGCCGGTCATGCGCCATCGGATCATGGCCGAGGATTTCGCCCTTGAAGATCCAGCACTTGATGCCGATGATCCCATAGGCAGTAAGTGCTTCGACTTGAGCGTAATCGATATTGGCGCGCAGCGTGTGGAGCGGAACGCGGCCTTCGCGGTACCACTCAACACGAGCGATTTCGGCGCCGCCCAGACGGCCACCGCAAGTGATCTTGATGCCTTCCGCGCCAAGCCGCAGCGCTGATTGCACCGCACGCTTCATCGCCCGCCGAAACGCCACGCGGCGGATCAGCTGATCGGCAATGCCTTGTGCTACCAGGCGCGCGTCGACTTCGGGCTTGCGGATTTCAACGATGTTCAGCTTGACGTCGCTCTTGGTCATCTTGGCCAGCTGCGAGCGAAGCTTTTCGATGTCCGCACCCTTTTTGCCGATGATAACACCGGGGCGCGCAGCATAGATCGAAACGCGGCACAGCTTGGCCGGACGTTCGATCACGACCTTCGAGATCGCAGCCTGCGGCAG
>JANOFJ010000118.1:0-2313 GCA_031413595.1 Novosphingobium sp. | reverse complement strand
CCGCGCGGCATAAGCGCAATTCCGGTGTCCAAAACCGAATAGCCGAACATCCGTTGCAACATCGGCGGAAGCAGCGCCATGGTGGCGAACATGACCATGCCCACCACCAACATAAAAAGCAGGCTGACAATGTAATTGCGATCCGCAAACAGGGCTCGGTTGAAAAGAGGCTGCGCAGTGGTCGCAAGTTGAACAAGCCCGATCCAGGCCGCCGAAATGGCAATTCCGGCATAAATCCAACTTTCAGCCGCATCGAACCAGCCGATATGGTTCCCCCGGTCGAGTAGCAACTGGATCGCGGCAAGCGAAATTGCGACCATAGAGAAGCCTAGAATGTCGAACCGGCGCCGTTCGATCTGCCGGGAAGGCAGGCTGCTGATCAGGATCGCCAGGGATATCGCCCCAAGCGGGATATTGACGTAGAACACCCAGCGCCAGCTCCAGCTTTCGGTCAGCCAGCCGCCCAGAATTGGCCCGAGGATCGGGCCGATCATGATCCCCATCCCCCACAGCGCCATCATTTGCGGCTGCCGCGAAGGACGGTTGGTGTCGATCATGGCAGTTTGGCTGAGCGGCGAGATGAATGCCCCTGTCGCACCTTGCAGGGCCCGGAAAATCACCATCTGGGTCAGGTTCTGCGCCATTCCGCAGAGCATCGAGGAGGCTACAAAACCGGCGACCGAGAAGATGAACAGCCGCCGCGAGCCGATCCGGTCCGCCAGCCAGCCGGTGATTGGCATGCAGATCGCGGTGGCGACAATATAGCTTGTCAGTACCCAATTGATCGCTTCCGGTGTCGATCCGAGCGAGGACTGCATATGCGGGATTGCGACATTGGCGATCGTCGAATCAAGGATCTGCAGCAACGAAGCGGTCATGATCCCAATGGTCAGCAGAACGCTGTTCGCCACCGGAAGCAGTGCGACATCGTCTGCGGGCGATAATGCAGCGGAGCTTGCCATGCCGGGCTTTGCTAGTGCTTCCGGCCGTCGGTAAAGACCTTCACTTTGGTCGAAAGTCCAGCAATCAGCTGGCGCGGGCTGGGCTCATCAATTGCAATCCGAACCGGGACACGCTGGGTAACCTTGACCCAGTTGCCGGTGGCGTTTTGCGCCGGGAGGATCGAAAATTCGCTGCCAGTGCCCGCCCCGATCGAGGCGACATGGCCTTTGAGCTTTATCCCGGGATAGGCATCGAAGCGCAGTTCGGCTGGTTGGCCGACTGCCATATCGGCGAGATCGGTTTCCTTGAAATTGGCTTCGACATAGCTGCTTTGCGCGGCAACGATGGTCACCACCGGCAGGCCGCTGATGACTTCCTGGCCCACCAGCAGCCGGTCGGCCTGGGTGATCCGGCCGGCCATCGGCGCGCGGACTTCGCTGCGCCGCAAATTGAGTTCAGCGGCAGCGCGCTGGGCGCGGCCAGCGGCGACCTGCGGGTTGACCCCCGGAACCTGAGATCCGGTTGAGAGTTTGGCCGCTGCTTCACGGCCTTTCGCTTGGGCAATTTGCATTTCAGCCTGCGCTTGCGCCACTTGATGCTGCGCCGCTTCATAGTCAGCCTTGGTTGTGAAGCCGCGATTCCAAAGCGCTTGTTGGCGTGTCAGCCGGGCCTGGGCAAAGCCGATGTCCTCGCGCGCGGCGGCAACGTCTGCGCCCGAAAGCGCGCTCGAACTGCTCAGCGCGGCGACATTGGCCTGTGCACCGGCGATCGATGCATCAGCCTGGGCAATCTGCAGCTGGAAAGGTTCGGGATCAATCCGGAACAACAGGTCATCGGCTTCAACTGACGAATTCTCGCGCGCCAGGACTTCGATTATGCGGCCGCCAACCTGGGCGCTGACCGATACCTTGTCCTGCTGGACATAGGCGTTGTCGGTCGCAACATGCCCTTGGAGGCTTTGCCAATAGAACGCGCCACCGATGATCACCAGCAGTGGGACCAGCAGCATCAGGGCCAATCGCCCTCGACCCCGCTTTGGCGCTGGCGCGATGATGGTGTCAGCTCCGGCAGCTTCGGGGAAGGTCGGATCAGCCTCAGCCATTGACGGGCACCCTGTTTTCACGTCGATCGCCCAGATTGGTGCCGATAGCTGTCAGAATGCGGGCGAAAGTGTCGCGTTCGGTGGCGGTAATCCCCGCCAGCATTTCTTCAATCAGCCGGTCGACGCATTCGCGCAAGCCGACGATCATCGCCTTGCTCTTGTCGGTCAGGTGCAGCCGCCAGGCCCGGCGATCGGCGGGATCGCGCCGACGTTCAACCAGCCCGGCGTCTGCCATCCGGTCAACCATCCGGCACAGGGTAATCGCTTCG
>JANOFJ010000117.1:0-5237 GCA_031413595.1 Novosphingobium sp. | reverse complement strand
CCTGATCATGTGTTTTTTGCGCCATCTGGACGAGGCGGATGCCGAGCATACCTTGGATCAGGCAATGCCATTCCTCGGTTTGATCGCGGGCGTTGGCCTCGATTCCAGCGAGGTTGGTCACCCGCCCGGCAAGTTTGGGCGGGTGTTTGCCCGGGCGGGCGGGATGGGGCTGCACTTGGTTGCCCATGCCGGTGAAGAAGGCCCGCCCGAGTATGTCTATGAGGCGCTCGATGTGCTGGGGATCGACCGGATCGACCACGGCAACCGCGCGCTGGAAGATCCGGCACTGGTCCGCCGGATTGCGGACGCGGGCCTGACGCTGACCGTCTGCCCGCTCTCCAATCTGAAGCTTTGCGTGATCCACCGGATCGAGGACAGTCCGGTCGCCCGGATGCTGGAGGCCGGGCTGCGGGCGACGATCAATTCCGATGATCCGGCCTATTTCGGCGGTTATGTGAATGACAATTACCGTGCGGTGGCCGCCGCGCTGGATCTGTCGAAGGAGCAGATTGTCCAGCTGGCACAGAACAGCTTCACCGGATCGTTTCTGCCGCCAGCCGAGCAAGCCCGTCACCTCGCCGATATTCGCGAGGCGGCCCAATGAGCGGGATCGCCAAGTGCTATCTCACCGCCGATGATCTGCTTCAGGATAGCTACCGGCTGGCGGGTCAGATCATCGATTCCCCGTTTCGCCCGACGCATATCGTCGGCATCTGGCGCGGCGGCGCACCGATCGGGATCGCGGTGCAGGAACTGCTCGAATACCACGGGATTGAAACCGATCACATCGCGGTCCGCACCTCGAGCTACAGCGGGATCGACGCCCGAGAGAAGGTCGTCCGCGTTTTCGCGCTCGGCTATCTGGTCGATACGCTGAACCCCGAAGACCGCCTGCTGGTGATCGACGATGTGTTCGATAGTGGCCGCTCGATCGAAGCTTTTCTGCGCGAGCTGGCGGAACGCTGCCGCCACAACATGCCCCGCGAGGTCAAGATCGCCACGGTCTATTACAAACCGAGCCGCAACCAGACGCAGTTGAAGCCCGATTTCTATGTTCACGAGACGGATGAGTGGCTGGTATTTCCGCATGAGATCAACGGGCTGAGCGAGGCGGAGATCAGGGCGCACAAGCCGGGGGCGGGGTTGATCTTGCGGAAAGGTTAGGGGAGCGGAATATGGCAACGGCGGGGCAATTTCTTCAATCGCGCAATTATCCGCCTTCGCCGGCGCTGGCGCCTTATATCGCCCGGCATTACATTTTCTCGGTCAATGCTCCCGACCAGTTTGAACTGATCGACCATCTGTTATCCGAAACCGCCTTCGTACGTCTGCTGCTGCGCGGTGACTGGACGGCCGAACTGGTCAAGGGGATCTGGTCCAATGTCGGGCAGGCCGCATTTTTCGGCCCTAACAGTAATCCTTTGAGAGTGCGGGTGCGGGGCGGCTTTCGCGTGGTCGGGCTGGCGGTCTGTCCGGCTGGGTGGCGCGCCCTGACCGACATTCCAGCCGACGCCGTGACCGACCGAATGTTGCCGCTGTCCGACATGATCGGGAGAAGGGCGCAGACGATTCTGGAAGAGGTGTCAGCCATCAAAGAAGACGACGCCGATGGCGATGCAGCCATCATCGCGATTGCCGAGGCAATCATGACCGACCTGATTGCCGCGCGCGGCTGGATCCCTGCAAGCCCTGAGATGCAGCAGTTTGAGCTGATCGCGCGCAATGAAAGTACATTGATGGTCCGCGATGTGGCAACGCGCCTGGGCATTTCGGAACGCCAGCTGGAACGGACCACCCGATCGACCTTCGGATTGTCGCCCAAGGTTGTGCTGCGACGAAGCCGGTTCCTTGATATGGCGGCGGCGATGCGCGGTATTTCCAATCCTGACGAGCAGGAGTTGGCTGCACTGCGCTATTACGACCAGCCGCAGCTGATCCGTGAATTCCGGCGTTTCATTACAATGACTCCGGGCCAGTTCGCGCGAACGCCAACCCCGCTGCTGACAGCCGGTCTGGAGCTACGCAATCTGCGCAAGATCGAGGACGCCCGGTCAGTCTGACTGTCGCTTGCCCTGCGTCACCCGCGCTTGGCGCTTGCACTTGGCCTACTTCTCCGCAAAAGCGCCAGCACCATGACCGACGCCGATTATCATACCGCCGCCCAGACATCGAAGGCCTGGCCGTTCGAAGAAGCCCGCAAGCTGCTCCGGCGCTATCCCGATGGCAAACCAAATGGCCCAGATGGACAGGCTAGGCCGATGCTGTTCGAGACCGGCTATGGTCCATCTGGCCTGCCGCATATCGGCACATTTCAGGAAGTGCTGCGGACCACCTTTATCCGCCGCGCCTATGAGACGCTGACCGGCGGCGCGCCGACCCGGCTGGTGGCGTTTTCGGATGATATGGACGGCTTGCGCAAAGTGCCGGACAATGTCCCCAACGCCGAACTTTTGCGCGCCAATCTCGGCAAGCCGCTCAGCCGGATCCCTGATCCGTTCGGCAAGTTTGAAAGTTTTGCCGCGCACAACAATGCGATGCTGCGGGTGTTCCTCGACCGGTTCGGATTCGATTATGAATTCGTCTCATCCAGCGAGAGCTACAATTCCGGCGGCTTTGATGATGCGCTGAAGAACGTCCTCACGCATTTCGATGCGATCATGGGCGTGATGCTGCCGACGCTGCGGGCTGAGCGCGCCGCGACCTATTCCCCGGTGCTGCCGATTTCGCCCACCAGCGGCGTAGTGCTGCAGGTGCCGGTTACGGTGGTCGATGCCGAGGCCGGAGTGATCCGCTTCGAGGATGAGGGGCGCACGGTTGAACAGAGCATCCTCGGCGGGCAGGCCAAGCTGCAATGGAAGGTCGATTGGGCGATGCGCTGGGTTTCGCTCGGCGTCGATTACGAGATGTATGGCAAGGATTTGACCGACAGCGGCGTGCAATCGGGCAAGATCGCTCAGATCCTCGGCGGTCGGAAGCCCGAGGGGCTGATCTACGAGCTGTTCCTGGACGAGAAGGGCGAGAAGATCTCCAAGTCCAAGGGCAATGGGCTGACGATCGACCAGTGGCTCGATTATGGCAGCGATGACAGCCTGGGCTTCTACATCTTCCGCGAACCGAAAAGCGCCAAATCGCTCCACACCGGGATCATCCCGCGCGCGGTCGATGAGTACTGGCAGTTCCGCGAAAAGCTGACGGAGCAGCCGGTCGAGCAGCAGCTGGGCAATCCGGTGTGGCATTTGCTGCGCACCAATGGCTACCACGGCGGGGCGGGCGAGCGCCTGCCCGTGACTTACGGGCTGCTGCTCAATCTGGTCGGCGTGCTGGGCGCTGGTGCGTCCCGCGATCAGGTATGGTCATACCTTGGCAATTACGTCGCCGATGCCGATCCGGCCAAGCATCCCGCGCTGGATGCGCTGGTCGGCAAGGCGCTGGCCTATAACCGCGATCTGGTCGCGCCTACCTTGCAACGCCGCAAGCCCGAAGCGGGCGAAGCCGCCGCGCTGGCTGCGCTCGACGAGGAACTGGCCGCCACGTCCGATGTTGCCACGGCCGAGGAAATCCAGAACATCGTTTATGCGATCGGCAAGGACCCGCACTACGGCTTCGAAGGCCTGCGCGACTGGTTCAAGGCGCTGTATGAGACGCTGCTTGGTTCATCCCAAGGCCCCCGGATGGGCAGCTTCATCGTCCTTTACGGGATCGCCAATACGCGCGCGCTGATCGCCGAGGCGCTGGCGTAGCGTGTGTGCTTCGACAAGCTCAGCATGAGCGGATATTGTTTTCGATCCAATCCCAACACCCGCTCATCCTGAGCTTGTCGAAGGACGCGCACTGACCGGGCCTAATTACCGGCTCGCCAATATCCAGCGGTCGATCTTTGCTTCCAGGATCGGCAAGGGCAGGGCGCCTGATCCCAGCACCTGTTCGTGGAATGCGCGGATGTCGAACTTCGCCCCCAACGCCGCTTCCGCCTTGGCCCGGAGCCGCTGGATAGTCAGCGCGCCGATCTTGTAGCTAAGTGCCTGGCCTGGAATGGCAATATAGCGTTCAACCTCGGCAGTCGCATCGCTGCGGCCCATGCCTGAATTGGCGAGCATATAGTCGATCGCCTGTTCGCGGCTCCAGTCTTTGGTGTGGAGCCCGGTATCGACGACCAGCCGCATGGCGCGCAGCATCTCGTCGTCCAGTGTCCCCCAGTGCTGCATCGGATCCTTGTAGAGACCCATCGAATAGCCCAGCGTTTCGGCATAGAGCGCCCAGCCTTCGACATAGGCATTGTTGCCGCCAAACCGCTGGAAATCGGGCAGCGAGGTATCCTCCTGCGCAAGGCTGATCTGGAAGTGATGACCCGGCGCGCCCTCATGCAGATAGAGCGTGGCGATCCCGGTCAGGAACCGGCTCGGCAAGTCATAGGTGTTGTAATAGAACACGCCGGGGCGCGAGCCATCGGCTGCGCCCTGATTATAGCTGCCACCAGCCTCGAATTTCTCGCGGTAGGTGGGATAGGGCTGGATCAACAGCTTGGTCTTGGGGGTGCGCGCGAAGTAGCGCGGCACCTGGGCATCGACCGTGCGGGCCACTGCTGCAAAGCCGTTAGACAGCTCTTCGCGGGTCTTGGGATGAAAGCGCGGACTGGTGCGGATATGGTCGAAGAATGCGCGAAGATTTCCGGTGAAGCCCATCTCCTGGCGCACTTCATCCATTTCGCGCTGGATCCGGGCCACTTCGCCAAGACCGAGATCGTGCACCTCGGCCGGATCGAGCGGGAGCGTGGTGTGCCGCTCAACCAGCCGGCGATAAAGCCCGCTGCCGTCCTTCATCGTCGATAGTCCGACGGTGTCGCGGGCGACAGGCAGATATTCGTCGTGCAGAAAATTGCGGAGGCGGCTATAGGCGGGATAGAGTTCCTGCGTGATTGTGGCCGCATAGGCACTGCGGAGCTGCTGCTTCGCACCGTCCGGAATGTTGGCAGGGAAAGCGAGCACTGGCGAATAAAACGGCGAGTCTTCGGTCTTTTGCGCCAAAAGTGCATCGATCTGGGCGATCATGTTGGTGGTGGTCAACCGGGTGTCCAGCACGCCGCTCGCCATGCCCTGGCGAAAGCGGACAATCGCATTGTCGATCACCTGGGGAAAGGCCTGGTCAAGGCTCAGATTGCGGCGATAGTCCGCTTCATTGCCATACTTGGCCGTCCCATCCTTGGCCATCAGCGAGGGGAACTCGATATGCAGGCCGCC
>JANOFJ010000116.1:0-31421 GCA_031413595.1 Novosphingobium sp. | reverse complement strand
CCACATCGACTTTGAGGGCAGGCCGCCATGCCAGCTTGACCGCCTCGGCCTCGCCCAGCGCCTTTTCCAGTTCGCGGGCGACCGGGTGGAGGTTTTCGATCGCGGTCCAGATCGCGTGGCCATCTTCGTCGCTTTCGACATCGTCGGCGCCGGCCTCGATCGCAGCCTCAAGCACCTTTTCCTCATCGCCGACCTTGCCGGGATATTCGATCAGGCCGAGGCGCTCAAATCCGTGGCTGACCCCGCCCGAGGCACCCAGATTGCCGCCATTCTTGGAGAAGGCGGTGCGGACATTGGTGGCGGTGCGGTTGCGGTTGTCAGTCAGCGCTTCGACGATCAGCGAGACGCCGCCGGGGCCATAGCCCTCGTAGCGCACTTCCTCGTAATTATCGCCTTCGCCCTTGGTGGCCTTGTCGATCGCGCGCTGGATATTGTCCTTGGGCACCGATTGGGCCTTGGCGGCATTGACCGCCGCGCGCAGGCGCGGGTTCATATCGACATCGGGCATGCCCATCTTGGCCGCGACGGTGATTTCGCGGGAAAGCTTGGAAAAGCTCGCCGAGCGTTTCTTATCCTGCGCACCTTTGCGGTGCATGATATTCTTGAATTTGGAATGGCCTGCCATTGGTTTGTCTTACAGCTAGGGATTGGAGTTGCGCCGCCCCTAGCCGAGACGGGCGCAATCGGCAATCGTCGTCCCCGGCGCTTCAGCCGAGGCCAAGCGCCGCCTTGTAGAGATCGAGGATGGTTTCCATCTCAGCGCGGTCATCGGGCTTCATTTTGCGCAAGGCCACGACCTTTCGCATGATCTTGGCATCATAGCCGACCGCCTTGGCCTCTGCATAGACATCGCGAATATCGTCGGCGATGCCCTTTTTTTCTTCTTCGAGGCGTTCAACCCGCTCGATCAGCAGGCGCAGGCGATCATCGGTGGCTTCGGCCATCGGGCATTCTCCGGATAGGGGTGAATCGGTTGGACGGGCGATAGCGAGCGCTGGTGATTCGAGCAAAGCGAGAGCTGTGGAAACAATCGCCATCCCAGGGACGCGGACCTAGCCTGCGTTCTTCTTCATGCTCTGCGCCATTCGCTCCAATTGTTCGGGCGTGGCTTCGGATTGGAAGTGCGCTTTCCAGTCGGCTGCCGCCATCCCGTGGATCACTTCGCGCGCCGCTGCCTTGTCCAGCGGGGCACCGGCATCGACAATCCAGTCGCCCAGGCAATTGCGGCAGAACCCCGCCAGCCCCATCAGATCGATGTTCTGGGCATCGTGGCGGTGGCGCAAGTGGCGCACCAACCGGCGGAACGCGGCGGCGGCGATGGCATCGTCCAGCGCCTCGAGCGGATCGGCGGCATCTACATTCGTATTAGTGTCACAGCTCATGGGATGGTCCTTGGGTTTTGCCCCAGCCTTTGCCATAGGGCAGGCTCAATCTGGAAAGGTATTTTCGTGGCCAAGACCGATCCGTCTCAAATCAGCTTGCGCGGGCGGAAAATCAAGATCCTCGCGACACTCGGCCCGGCCAGCTCTTCGCCCGAAATGATCGGCAAGCTGCTGCGCGCCGGGGCCGATGCCTTCCGCGTCAATATGAGCCACGGCGATCAGGAAACCCACGCCAGGACCATCGCCGCAATCCGCGCCGCCGAGAAGGATTTTGGCCGCCCGATCGGGATTCTGTGCGATCTTCAGGGGCCCAAATTGCGGGTCGGCGCCTTCAAGGATGGCCGCGCGGTGATCCGCCACGGCAGCCACTTTACGCTCGACAGCAATCCCGAACCCGGCGATGAAACCCGCGTCTTCCTGCCCCATCCCGAACTATTCGGAGTGCTGACCAAGGGCCAGCGGCTGCTGATCGACGACGGCAAGCTGCGGCTGAAGGTGATCCGCGCTGGCAAGGACGAGATCTTGTGTTCGGCCGAAGTTGGCGGAGTGATTTCCGATCGCAAGGGGGTCAATGTGCCCGATGCGGTGGTGCCGATCCCGGCGCTGACCGAAAAGGACCGCCGCGATCTGGCCTTTGCGGTGGCGCAGGGCGCAGACTGGATCGCGCTGTCGTTCGTGCAGCGGCCCGAGGATGTGGCCGAAGCGAGGCTGCTGATGGGCGGATACGGGGCGCTGATCTCCAAGATCGAAAAGCCCGCCGCGCTCGATCAGCTGGAGCAGATCGTCGAGCTTTCAGATGGCATCATGGTCGCGCGCGGCGATCTGGGGGTCGAGCTTAACCCCGAGGAAGTTCCCCCGCTGCAAAAGCGGATCGTCGAGATTACCCGGCGCAGCGGCAAGCCGGTGATCGTCGCCACGCAGATGCTCGAATCGATGATCGAAAGCCCCGCGCCAACCCGCGCCGAAGTATCCGACGTTGCCAACGCGGTTTACGACGGCGCCGATGCAGTGATGCTCTCGGCCGAAACCGCCAGCGGCCAATGGCCGATCGAGGCGGTGACGATCATGCACCGGATCGCGATGCAGGTGGAAAACGATCCCGGCTATGCGGCGCGGATCCATTTTACCCAGGTCCGCCCCGATGCGACCACCGCCGATGCCCTGGCGCAGGCGAGCGCGGCGATTGCCGAAACGGTGACGGTGGCGGGGATCATCGTGTTCACCGGGTCCGGCTCAACCGCACGGCGGGTGGCGCGTGAACGGCCTGCGGTGCCGATGCTGGTGTTGACCCCGTCGCAGAAAACCGCGCGGCGGCTGGCGCTGCTTTGGGGCGCACATTCGGTCCACACCAAGGATATCGGCAGCTTTGAAGAGATGATTGCCAAGGGCAAACGCATGGCACTGCGCCACGGCTTTGGCGCCAAGGGATCAAAGTTGATCGCGCTGGCGGGGGTTCCGTTCGGTACCCCGGGATCTACCAATCTGCTCCATGTGGTGACGCTGTCGGGTGACGAACTGGACGGACATAAGGGGGATTAATGTCCGTCGTCCCGGACTTGATCCGGGACCGCTGGCCTCGTCGATGCGAGGGCGCGTCGATGAGGCCAGCGGTCCCCGGTCAAGCCGGGGACGACGGGTTAGCGCGCCCCGAACAGCGCGCTACCGACCCTGACATGCGTCGCACCCTGCATAATCGCGGCTTCGAAATCCTCGCTCATCCCCATGCTGAGGCCCGCCAGGCCGTTATCATCGGCCAGCTTGGCGGTGAGCGCAAAGAACGGGGCAGGCTCGATACCGGCGGGCGGGACACACATCAGCCCAGCTAGCGGGATGTTGCTAGCCTGAACTTCAGCCAGCAAAGCGGGCAGATCGGCAATCGCGCAGCCGCCTTTCTGCTCCTCCGCGCCGATATTGACCTGAACGAAGCACGGCACTTGCCGCCCGGCCTTGGTCATCGCCTTGTCCAGCGCCGCCACCAGCGAGAGCCGATCGAGCGAATGGATGCACTCGAACAGCGCCACCGCCTCATCCGCCTTGTTTGATTGGAGCTGGCCAACCAGATGCAGCGAAATATCGGGATAGGCTGCGCGCATAGCCGGCCATTTCTCAGCCGCTTCCTGCACCCGGTTTTCACCGAACACGCGCTGGCCGGCCTCGATCAGAGGGATGATCCGGGATGCGGGATGGGTCTTGCTCACCGCGATCAGCGTGATCCCGGCAGGATCGCGCGCTGCAATGCGCGCGGCGGCGTCGATCAGCGAACGGACGTTCTCAAGCAAGGCGGCTGGCTCATTCATGGCGCGCTGCTATAGCGATGCGATGCCAAAGCGCTACCCGTCACTTCCCCGCGTCTGGCTCGTCAGCGATCTCCGGAACGACGAAGCGTTGGAAAAGGCAATCAAACGCCTTCCAAAAGGTAGTGGGCTGATATTTCGCCACCATCACCTCAAGCCCGGGCCGCGTCGCCTGCGTTTCAACCAGATTAGACGCCTTGCTCGCAGCCGGTGCATCATGTTGGCCTTGTCTGGCGATCCCCAAACGGCGCGGCGTTGGCAGGCAGATGCAGTCTTTGCGGCACCATATGCTCGCGCGCATCGCACTATCATGCAAGCACGGCTCGCGTTGGCTCATTCCGCCCACGAACTTGCCCAAGCCAGGCGGTCCCAGGTTGATGCGGTCATTATTTCGCCGGTATTTCCCACGCAGACCCATCCGGGCGAGCCTGCGCTTGGCCGAATCAAGTTTCTTGTCATGGCGCGGTCGGCAAACAAGCCGGTAATCGCGCTTGGCGGAATGACGCTCAAGCGCGCGCGCGGGCTCCCCGGCTATGGCTGGGCAGCGATTGATGGGCTGACCTATCCGCACCTGATCAACCACATTAAACGCCGTCCGCATCGCTGAATTGGTCACCAGATTCCCAAGGATTCTTGACGAGGAGTCACCCAAAGGCGCATGGTGCAACCCGGATCCAGGGGAGTAACATGGCATCACGTGCAATCGGGGCGGCAGGGGCCGCGAATTGGCGCGCGGTTTTCCGCCGTAGCCTGCGCCGCAGCCTTGAGCTGGCGGGCGCGGTCGCGCTGTTTGCGGGCATGATCTTCCTCGCCCTCTCCATGATCAGCTACCACCAGACCGATCCCTCGGTCTCGACCGCGGCCGGCGGCCCGGTGCTCAACTGGATGGGCAGCACCGGAGCCTGGGTGGCCGAACGCGCGCTGTTCCTGTTTGGCCCGGTTTCGGCGCTGTTTCTGCCGATGCTGTACGTTTTTGCGCGTAAATTGTGGCGCTTTGTCGAGGAAGAGGACGACCAAAGCCTGCCCCATGCCGATCACGCCTGGTGGCGTCCGATCGGCGTGCTGCTGTTCGCGATGGCGCTGCTCGCCACTGTACTGGCGCTGATTTTCACCGGGCCCGGCGGCTCGCTTCCCGCATCGATGGGCGGTATTGCTGGCCTTTTGGGAGCAGGAACCGTGCGCGCGATGGCCGGATTGCTGCCCGAGGCCGCGCAGGGCTGGGCAATCTTCGCTGCCGGTTTCATTGCCCTGCTCGGCGGCTCGTTGCTGGCGGGACGCGTGTTTGCGCTCGACTGGGGTAGCCTGCTGACCCTGCCCGGAGCCTTGACGCGCAGGGCGAGGTTCCCCGACATGAAGTCCGCCCCGCTTTTGCGGCCGCGTGACGCAAAGGCGCGCGATACCAAAGTTCAGGGCGAGCTGATCCACCCCCCACGCAAACCTCCCGAAATCTCCGACCCGAGCCGCGCGATCAAGGCGGCCGCGCTGTCGGGAAACAGCCGTCAGGCCGATATGTTCGCGCAATACGTCCTGCCCAGCATCGATCTGCTCGCCGATGTGCCGGTCGGATCGCACAAGAAGATCGACCGGCTGGCGCTGGAACGCAACGCCCGGCTGCTCGAGACCGTGCTCGATGATTTCAACGTCAAGGGCGAGATTACCGCGGTCCGCACCGGGCCGGTGGTCACCATGTATGAGCTGGAACCCGCGCCGGGCATCAAGGCGTCGCGCGTGATCGGCCTGGCCGATGATATCGCCCGCAATATGAGCGCGATTTCGGCGCGCGTATCCTCGATCCCCGGGCGCACCGTGATGGGTATCGAGCTGCCCAACACCGACCGCCAGATGGTCAGCTTCAAGGAGCTGGTCGCCTGCGAGCAGTTTGCCGCTTCCAAGGCGCTGCTGCCGATCATTCTGGGCAAGGATATCTCGGGCGAGCCGATCGTCGCCGATCTTGCCGCGATGCCGCATCTGCTGGTCGCGGGGACCACCGGCTCGGGCAAATCGGTCGGGCTCAACTGCATCCTGCTGTCGCTGCTCTACCGGCTCACTCCGCAGCAATGCCGCCTGATCCTGGTCGATCCCAAGGTGCTCGAACTCAAGAGCTACGACGACATCCCGCATCTCCTTTCACCGGTGGTGACCGAGCCTGCCAAGGCGGTCCGCGCACTCAAATGGGCGGTTGAGGAAATGGAGCGCCGCTACCGGATGATGAGCGAGCTTTCAGTGCGCAATATCTCGGGCTTCAACGACAAGATCCGCACCGCCGCCGCCAAGGGCAAGCCGCTCGGCCGCCGCATCCAGATCGGCTTCGATGCTGATACGGGCGAGGAATTGTTCGAGGAACAGCAGCTCGATTATCAGGTGCTGCCGCAGATCGTGGTGATCGTCGACGAACTGGCCGATCTGATGGTCACGGTCGGCAAGGAAATCGAAGTGCTGATCCAGCGGCTCAGCCAAAAGAGCCGCGCGGCAGGAATTCACCTGATCATGGCCACCCAGCGGCCATCGGTCGATGTCATCACCGGGGTGATCAAGGCCAATCTGCCGACCCGCATTTCCTTTGCGGTCACCAGCCGGATCGACAGCCGCACGATTCTGGGCGAGCAGGGCGCCGAGCAGCTGCTGGGCAAGGGTGATATGCTCTACAAGCCCAACACCCTCCCGATCACCCGCGTCCACGGCCCGTTCGTGAGCGATGAAGAGGTGGAGAAGATCGCCGATTACTGGCGCACCCAGGGCAAGCCCGAATATGTCGACAGCGTCACCGAGGAACCCGAGGACGGCGGCTTCGGCTTCGATGATTTTGATAGCGCCAGCGACGCACCGGATGAGCGCAAATACCGCCAGGTCTGCCAGCTGGTATTCGAAAACCAAAAGGCGTCCGCCAGCTGGATCCAGCGCCAGATGGGCGTGGGATATAATACCGCAAGCAAGTGGGTCGAGCGGATGGAAGCCGATGGTTTCGTCGGCCCGGCCAACCACGTCGGGCGCCGCGATATCTACCGCGATGAGAATGGCTCGCCGCTGTGAGCGTTGCGCCTGAGCGGTGAAGCCAAAAATCCTCACCACGCTTGAGGATTATACCGCTGGCCAGCTGCGCGCCGATGCGCTGGCCGGGATTACCGTCGCGCTGGTTGCTCTGCCGCTCAGCATTGCCATCGCCATCGCTTCGGGCGTGCCGCCTGCCGCCGGGATCGTCACTGCGATAGTCGGTGGATTGCTCATTTCAGCGCTGGGCGGCAGCAAGGTCCAGATCGGCGGGCCGACCGGCGCCTTCATCGTGCTGGTTTATGGCATTGTCGCGAAACACGGTCACGAAGGGCTGTTGGTGGCGACTGGCATGGCCGGAGTGATCCTGCTGATCGCGGCGCTGCTGCGCGCGGGCAGGCTGATCGCCAAGGTGCCCGAGCCGGTGATCGACGGTTTCACCATCGGCATCGCAGTTGTCATCGCCGCCAGCCAGCTGCGCGATTTCTTTGGCCTTCACACCGCCGCGCTCCCGGCAGATTTCCTCGAGAAAGTCCCCGTCCTGTGGCAGGCACGGCATAGCTTTGATGCAGGCTCTGCGCTGATCGGCCTGGTCACCTTGGTTGCCATCGCCGTTTTCCGCAAACGCTGGCCTGCGTTGCCCGGCCCGTTGGTGGTGCTGGCACTGGTCTCTGCGGCGGTGCTGTTGTGGCTCCCGTCAGTTGGCACGGTCAGCGGCAGTTACGGCGCGCTAACCAGCGGAATCGGCTGGCCGCAACTGCCCCGCGCCGATCCGGGATTGATGCTGGAGCTTCTGCCCTCCGCGCTCGCCATCGCTTTCCTCGCCGGGATTGAATCGCTGCTTTCGGCTGTGGTGGCCGACCGGATGATCGGCAGCCAGCACCGCCACGGCGCAGAGCTTCTGGCGCAAGGCGCGGCCAATATTGGCTCCGCCCTGTTCGGCGGCGTCCCCGCCACCGGAGCGATCGCCCGCACCGCCACCAACGTCAACGCAGGCGGCAAAACGCCGGTGGCCGGGATCATCCACGCGCTGACCATCTGGGCACTGGTCGCGCTGGCCGGAGACCTTGCCGGACATCTGGTGCTCCCGGGCCTCGCCGCGCTGCTGCTGCTGACGGCGTGGAACATGTCCGAACCGCACCGCTGGGGCGAGCGGTTGCGCCAGTCAAGGGCCGATCTGGCGCTGCTGGTGCTGACCGCACTGCTGACCGTGCTGGTCGATTTGACAGCGGCAATCGCGGTGGGGACGGCGCTGGGTTTGGGGCTCCGATATTGGCGTGGGCGGGGGACTCGTGGTCATCCCGGACCTGATCAGGGACCGCTACCCTCATCGGCGCAGCCTCGCATCGACGAGGCCAGTGATCCCTGATCAGGTCCGGGATGACGGATCAAACCACCCCCAACACCTCTCTCCCCGCCCCCAACCTAACCACCACATCCGCCCGCACCGGCAGCTCGCTCAGCATATGCCGGGTCAGTCGCTCGTAGTGCTGGATGAACCGCGCCACTTGGCCCGCATTCATCACCCCGGGCGCGTCGGCTCCAGCCCTCGCGCGGAGCTCCGCTTCCTGTTCCTCGCGCCAGCCTTGCACCACGTCCCAGCGCGGCGCGGCGAGGAGGATCAGGCGGTCGATCCGGGCCCATAATTGCTGACATTCGCCCGCCAGCGCGGTGTTGGCGTGGCGGCGCCAGTGGCCCTGCGCGTCCTCTTCGACTTCGAGCGCATTGACCGGGTGGATCAGCGCCTCCGCGCTCTGGGGCCGCGCGCCGAGGCACCAGCCTTCGAGCAGCAGCACCTGGCATCCGCGCGGGGCCTTGGGCCAATCGGCGCGCGCGATGGCCGCATCCAGCGCCTTGTCGAACCGGGGGAGCGCTACAGGCTCGCCCTTCGCCAGCGCATCCAGCACGTCGATGCCCAGCGCGACATTATGGGTGCCGGGCGGGCCTCGGGTAGCGAACAGCGGGTGGACTTTGGCGGCGAGCGCGCGGCGCGCGTCGCGGCCGAGGTATAGATCGTCGAGCGGCAGGGTTGCGACGCTCACCCCCTCCCCCGCCAGCCGCGTCGCCAGCGCCGCAACGAGCGTCGATTTGCCCGACCCTTGCGCGCCGCTGATCCCCACGGTCAGCAGCCCCGCGCCGCGCCAGCGCCTGATCGCAGCAAGCAGCGCTTCGATCAGCGCGGGGTCAGGGGTTCTGGTTTGCAGCATGGCGGTACGCGACAGGCTTAGCATCAGATGAGCCAGGTCTCACCCTCAGAACGGCTGGTCGGCCCAGGCGCGAATAGGGACATGCTGCTGCGGGGGAACAATCTCCTGTTTCGCCAGTTCCAGTTCTGTAATCAACCAAAGGATCGAAGTGGCACCCGCTGCCGCTAAACCGTTTTCCTACTAGGTTCAAAGCTGGCACACCCGGTTAAGAACCCGCTCCCGGAAGCCGCGCCTAACAGCGCGGCTTTTGTGCGTTTGGGGAGCTTTCAGGAAAAACATTCGATGCGCTACTCGGGCAAAATTGGTGAAGTTTGTGAAGTTTGGCAGAGCCAGGTCGGGGGATCAGCCCTTGGGCACCGGATAGCCGGTCCAGCGCTTGATCGGGCGGATCGAAAAGCTCGAGCGCATCGAAGCTACGCCGGGCAAGCGGGCGAGGCAATCGCGGTGGATGTGATCGAACTGATCGAGGTCTGCCGCAGCCACACGGAGGAGGTAATCGGCGTTGCCCGACATCAGGTGGCATTCGAGGATGTCGTCGAAATCGGCCACGGCCGCCTCGAACCGGTCCATCGCCTCGCGGTTCTGGCCGGTCAGCGTGATTTCGACGAAGGCCTGGAGTTTGAGGCCCAGCCGCCGTGCATCAACCTGCGCGCGGTAGCCGGTGACCACGCCGCTTTCTTCGAGCGCTCGGATCCGGCGATGGCAGGCCGAAGGGGAAACCCCGGCGAGCTCGGCCAGCTGTGCGATCGAACGCGACGAATCTTGCTGCAACGCAACAATAATGGCGGTGTCGGCCCTGTCCATGCAAAATTTTCTCACCTTTCCGGAATTATCCGGGAAATATCGCCGATCGCGGCTGTTGTGAAGCAAAACTTTGGTGAGATATTCGCGGGCGAAAGCGCTATCATCAAAACACTCGGGAACAGGAGAATTGCCATGCGCGTCGGTACGGTCCGTGAAATCAAGAACCACGAATATCGGGTGGGACTGACCCCCGAGAGCGTCCGCGAGCTGGCCGCGCATGGCCATGAAGTGTGGGTTGAAACCGGCGCGGGCAACGGCATCGGCGCTACCGACAAGGATTATGTCGCGGCGGGCGGCACGATCAAATCCGATGCGAAATCGGTGTTTGATGCCTGCGAAATGGTGGTCAAGGTCAAGGAACCCCAGGCCGGTGAACGCGCGATGCTGCGCGAAGGGCAGATCCTCTATACCTATCTCCACCTGGCGCCCGATCCCGAACAGACGGCGGATCTGATCAGATCAGGCGTTACCGCGATTGCTTACGAGACGGTAACCGGCGCGCAGGGTTCGCTGCCGCTGCTGAAACCGATGAGCCAGGTGGCGGGCCGGATGTCGATCCAGGCCGGCGCAAGCGCGCTGGAAAAGGCCAACGGCGGCCGCGGCGTGTTGCTCGGCGGGGTTCCGGGCGTGTTGCCGGCCAAGGTGGTGGTGATCGGCGGCGGTGTGGTCGGGTTCAATGCGGCGCAGATGGCGGTCGGCATGGGGGCAGACGTGACCATCCTCGACCGCGATCCCGATGTGCTGGAGCGGCTCGACAACCACTTCGAGGGCCGCGCGCGCACGCTTTATTCGGGCAAGGCCAGCCTCGCCACGCAAGTGGCCGAGGCCGATCTGGTGATCGGCGCGGTGCTGGTGCCAGGAGCTGCGGCGCCCAAGCTGGTCACGCGCGAAATGCTCTCAACCATGCAGCCGGGCGCGGTGCTGGTCGATGTGGCGATCGATCAGGGCGGCTGTTTTGAGACCAGCCATGCGACCACCCATGCCGATCCGACCTATATCGTCGACGGGGTGGTGCATTACTGCGTCGCCAATATGCCCGGCGCGGTGGCGCGGACCAGCACCTATGCGCTCAACAATGTGACCTTGCCGCACGCGCTCAGGATCGCCGATCTGGGCTGGAAGGCCGCGCTGAAGGCCAACCCGCATCTTGCGGAAGGCCTGAACGTCCATGCCGGGCAGGTTACCTATGAAGCGGTGGCGCAGGAGCTGGGCTATGCTTATGTGCCGGTGGCGGCATTGCTGGGCTAGGGAAGAAACGGCGCAGCGACGTCCTTTGGAACGCGCAATATCCGGCCCGAAGCGCGATCGATGATCGCCCAGGTGGTTTTGGCCGAGACGATCAGTTTGCCGTTCCGGTCGCGAAAATCGACCCGCCGTTCAAATCGCGCACCGGTCGGCGGCTGAGGGATGAAAGTCTCGGCGGTGACGCTTTCGCCAGGGCCGATATTGCCGCGATAGTCGATCTCGTGCCGGGTCACGACCCAGACATAGGCGGCCTGATGTGCGGGCGCGGCGACGCTGCTCCAATGCGCGGTGGCGATATCCTGGACCCACCCGACCCACACCGCATTGTTGACATGGCCCAGCTCGTCGATGTGTTCCGGCCCGGCAGTGAAGCTCAGAGTGTGGCGGTTACTCACCCCTCAATCCCCAGCTGCCACTGAATGAACGCGAACTCCTCGGCGGTTTCCTTGAGGCTTTCGAACCGCCCCGATTTGCCGCCGTGGCCTGCACCCATGTTGGTCTTGAGCAGCAGCTCGTTATGGTCGGTCTTGAGCTCGCGCAGTCTGGCGACCCATTTGGCCGGTTCCCAATAGGTCACCCGCGGATCATTGAGGCCGGCTGTCACCAGCAGCGGCGGATAGGCTTGCGCGCTGACCTGGTCATAGGGCGAATAGCTGCGGATCAGTTCGAATGCTGCACGGTCTTCGATCGGATTGCCCCATTCGGGCCACTCGCCCGGGGTCAGCGGCAAAGTCTCGTCAAGCATCGTCGCCAGCACATCGACGAACGGCACATGCGCCACCACAGCGCCCCACAGGTCAGGATCAGAGTTCATCACCGCGCCCATCAGCTCGCCGCCCGCCGAACCGCCGGAAATGCTGATTCGCCCAGCGTGCGTCAGCCCGCGCGCGATCAGACCATGTGCGACATCGACAAAGTCCGTGAACGTATTCGTTCGGCGCTCCAGCTTACCCGCCTTGTACCAGGCCCGACCCAGATCATCGCCGCCGCGGATATGGGCAATGGCATAGGCAAAGCCGCGATCGACCAGCGAAAGCCGGGTGGTCGAAAAGCCCGGCTCGATCGCAATGCCATAGGCGCCGTAGCCATACAGGTGGAGCGGTCCGCCGGGCGTTCTGTCCTTGCGCATCACCACGCTGACCGGAACCAGCGTACCATCGCGCGCGGCAATTTCCAGCCGTTCGGTCACATAGAGCGAGGCGTCATAGCCGGAAGGGATCTCCTGGACCTTGAGCAGTTCAAGGCTGCGCCCCACGACATCGTAGTCAAACACGCTGGCCGGGCTGACCATGCTTTCATAGGACAGCCGCAGCTTGCTCATCGCCCATTCGGGATTATCGCCAAGCCCGGCGTCATAGCTTGCTTCGGGGAAGACGATCGGTTCAATCCGCGCAGGATCGTCATAATAGCGGATCTCGATCTGGTCCAAACCGGCGCGCCGCCCCTCGGCTACCCAGAAATCGCGGAATAGTTCGAACCCGGTCAGGTAAAACGCGTCCGAGCCTTCGATCAATGTGGTCCATGTCCCCGGATCGGCCAAGGGCGCGGTGGCGAGGCGGAAATTCTCATGGGTGTCGTTGGCATGGATGTAGAGCACGCCGTCCCGCTCATCGGCGTCATATTCAATACCCTTGTGACGCGGGCGGACCAGGATGGGTTCCGCCAGCGGGTCGTTCGCGGGGATCAGCCGCACCTCGCTGGTTTCGTGATCGCTGGTGCCGATGATCAGCCATTGCTCGTTGGCCGACATCGATGAGCCGACCCGGAAGCCATCATCACCTTCGTGATAAAGCTCGACATCAGCATCAAGCGGCTGGCCCAGCCAGTGCAGCCGGGCATTGTCAGTGCGCCATTGCTCGTTGGCGAGACTGTAGACCAGCGCCTTGTCTCCGGCGACCCAGACCAGGCTGGATAGCGTTCCGGGGATCTCATCGGGCAGCAGTTCTCCGCTCGCCAGAACCTTGATCCGCACAGTGAACCGTTCGGAGCCATTGTCATCGATCGAATAGGCGAGCAGTTTGCCATCCATGCTGACCGCTATCGCGCCAAGGCGGAAGTATTCCTTGCCCGCGGCCAGCGCGACCTCGTCAAGGATCAACTCATCCGCAGTCCCGTCGTCTTTGGCACCTACCGGCCTGCGCCACCACTTCTTGTATTCGGCCCCTTCTTCAAATTCGATCCAGTAGAGGAAGTTGCCGTCCTTCTGGGGCACGGATTTGTCCGCCTCCTTGATGCGCGCGCGCATTTCCTTGAACAGCCCGGCGATCGTGCCCTTCTGCCCGGCCATTCGCGTCTCGAACCAGTCGTTCTCCGCTTTCAGATGGGCGAGGACGTCCTTGTCGGTCACTTCGGGATAGCCGGGATCACGCAACCAGGCGTAATCGTCGCTTATGGTAATCCCGTGATGGGTTGCGCTACACGGCTTCTTCGCCGCGACCGGACCAAAAACCGGCGGAGGAGTGGTAAGTGTCATGCGCGGCCTCTATGTTGGCTGCATTGTCCCTGCAAGCTGGATGACAGACCGATGTTGATGCAAACCCATGAAGCCCGCCTCGATGCGCTGCGGAAGGAACTAAGGCGCCGCGATCTCGATGGCTTTGTCGTGCCGATTTCCGACGAACATATGAGCGAATATGTCGGCGCCTATGCCCAGCGGCTCGCCTGGTTGACCGGCTTTGGCGGCTCAGCCGGGACAGCGGTAGTGCTTGCCAATGAGGCCGCGATCTTCATTGATGGACGCTACACGCTGCAAGTGCGCGAACAGGTTGATGGCAAGCTTTACAGCTATATCTCCGTGCCGCAGTCCAGCATAGCCGGCTGGCTGGGCGAACATGCCCCCGAGGGCGCCAGGATCGGCTATGATGCCTGGCTTCATGGCAAGGGCTGGGCCAGCGCCGTGAGCAAGGCACTGGGCGAGAAGGGCAGCAGTCTGGTTGCGACCCAGAGCAATCCGATTGATGCCGTCTGGGCCGATCGGCCCGAACCTTCGCTTGCTCCGGCGATCGTCCATCCGACCGAGTTTGCCGGCATGTCGGGCGAAGAAAAGCGCGGTATGGTGGCCGAGTGGCTGGCCGAAAAGCAATTGGATGCTGCAGTGGTATCGGCGCTTGATGGAGTGGCCTGGCTGCTCAATATCCGGGGCGCGGATGTTGAGCGGACGCCGGTTGCCCTGTCGTTCGTGATTGCCCATGCCGATGGCACGGCGGAGCTCTTCATGGCCGAGGAAAAGGTGACGCCGGAATTGCGCGCGCATCTCGGCAATTCGGTGATGATATCCCCCCGCGAAGCCTTTGTTCCGGCACTCACCGGGCTGAAAGGCAAGCGGGTAGCGGTTGACCCTGATCGGTCGGTCCAGGCAATCTTCGCAACGCTCGAAGCGGCGGAAGCAAAGGTGATCGAACTGCGCGATCCGACCGTGCTGCCCAAGGCGATCAAGAATCCGGTCGAACAGTCTGGTCACCGCGCAGCTCAGGCCCGCGACGGTGCGGCGATTGCTCGGTTTCTCCATTGGCTGAGTGTGGAAGGTCCGGGCGGGCGGCTGACCGAAATCACCGCCGCCGAAAAGCTGCACGATCTGCGCCGCAAAACCGGCGTGCTTCGCGACCTTTCCTTCGATACGATTTCAGGCGCGGGACCAAACGGGGCGGTGGTTCACTACCGGGTCAGCGAGGAAACCAGCCGGGTGCTTGAACCGTCCAGCATCTATCTGGTCGATTCGGGCGGGCAGTATTCCGATGGGACAACCGACATCACCCGGACCGTCTGGATTGGCCCCAAGGATGGACAGGAGGACGAACCGCCCGCCGAGATGAAGGACCGCTTCACTCGCGTTCTGAAGGGCCATATCGCGCTCGCCCGCGCCACTTTCCCGCAAGGGACGACCGGCAGCCAGCTCGATAGCTTCGCCCGCCAGCATCTTTGGGCCGCGGGCCTCGATTATGCCCATGGCACCGGCCACGGTGTCGGCAGCTTCCTCTCGGTCCACGAAGGGCCGCAGCGGATCGCCAAGGCAGCGGGAGGGCAGGCCGGAAGCGAACAGGAACTGCTGGCGGGGATGATCCTGTCCAACGAGCCCGGCTATTACAAGGCCGGGGCTTACGGCATCCGGATCGAGAATCTGGTGCTGGTCGAAAGCCGCGAGATTGCCGGAGCGGAAGCCGCCTTCCTCGGTTTTGAGACACTGACTTTGGCGCCGATCGAGCGCGCGCTGGTTGATTGCGGCTTGCTCACTGGCGAGGAAGTTGAGTGGTGGAACACCTATCATGCACAGGTCGAAGCCGTGCTCGCACCGCAGCTGGACGGCGCTGCGTTGGCATGGCTCAAGGCGCAATGTGTGCCATTGTGAGGGCGCAAATGTTCCTGTAATGTTCTGGTAATCGATTCGGATGGGAGAGGCGAGATGATCGGCTATGTAACGCTGGGGACCAATGATTTGCCGCGAGCGGCGAGGTTCTATGACGCGCTTGCGGCAGAACTGGGTACCGGACGCATGATGGATTCGGGCGAGTTTATCGCCTGGGGCACACCGGGCGGCGGCGCGGGGATTGGCCTTACCAAGCCATTCGATGGCAACGCGGCCACCGTCGGCAATGGGGTGATGGTAGCGCTCGAAGCAGGCGACAAGGATCAGGTCCACCGGCTTCATGCAATCGCGCTCGCCAATGGCGGGCGCGATGAAGGCGCGCCCGGTCCGCGCGGTGACGGCGGCTTTTATGCCGGCTATTTCCGCGATCCTGATGGCAACAAGCTCGCCGCGTTTATCATGGGGTGAACGCCGATGCCGGATGTCCGCTCACTGTTTGAGTATCCGCTCCATCTTGGGCTAGGCGCACGGGCCATCCCGCAGCCGCCGTTCACCGGGATGGAGTGGTATGAGGATTATACCAGCCGCACGGCCGCCGATGGCGCAGAAGGCCGATTGGTCGGGCTTTACCGCTTCACCGAATCCTGGGACAGTTGGGAAATGCACCCGGCTGGCGCGGAAGTGGTGGTTTGTGTCGCAGGCGAAATGACGCTTATCCAGGAATTGGCTGACGGTCGGACAGGGCAACTCTTGCTTGGCCCAGGGGATTATGCAGTGAACCCGCCAGGTGTCTGGCACACCGCCGATATCACCGGGAAAGCGACCGGACTGTTTATCACGGCTGGCATCGGCACCGAACATCGCCCACGGTGATTGGCTTGCGCATGGATGAATGCGCGAGCTGGTTCGCGACAATTGACGACATTTTTGTCCATTCACGGCATAATCGTGCGACAAGGCCAGGGTAGTAAGGGATCAGGAAGCCGCAAGCTCCGGATGGATTTCCCCTTCCCGCCATCCGGGTGCCTGCGGCTTCACCTGTTTTATGTCGTGGAGAATTCGTAATGAAGAAGATTGCTCTTGGCCTCTCGCTTGCTGCCCTGTCGATTGGCGGCGTTGCCTATGCAGCCCATCATGACGGCCCCGACGCCGATGGCGATCGCACCGTAACCCGTGCCGAGGCGCAGACCCATGCGGCTGAAATGTTCGCCAAGATGGACGTCAACAAGGATGGCCGGATCGATCAGGTTGACCGCACCGCCCACGAAATCGCCATGCGCAACGAACACTTCACCAAGCTTGATACCAATAAGGATGGTTCGATTTCGCGAGCGGAATTCGATGCTGCGCATTCGGGCGGCCACGAAGGTGGTCACGGTAAGGGCGACCAGCGCATGGGCGGTATGGGCATGGGCGGCGCGATGATGGGCGGCGGCGGTCATGGCAAAGGCCACCGCGGCGGGATGAAGATGAAGCAGATGGCCGATACCAACAAGGATCAGGCGATCAGCCGAGAGGAATTCAGCGCTGCTCACCTCAAGCACTTCGAAATGACCGATGCCAACAAGGACGGCAAGATTACTCCTGACGAACGCCGGGCAGCCCGTGCCAAGATGCGAGAGCAGATGCGCGGCAAGATGGGTGGCGCGATGGGCGGGCATGACATGGCTCCCGCGCCGCCAGCCAACTGAACGGCAGGATTGGCCGCAGCCAGCTAATGGATGAAACTACTCCCACCCGCCTGCTTCTCGTCGATGATGAAGCAAGCCTGCGCGAGCCCCTGGCGGACTATCTTGTCCGCCAGGGGTTTGCTGTAACGCAGGCCGCCAGCGCCGCTGAAGCACGCAGCGTGCTACGTGACGAGGCGCCCGAACTGATCCTGCTCGACATCATGATGCCGGGTGAGGACGGGCTCTCGCTCTGCCGCCACCTGGCAGAAACCCGCGCTATTCCGACCATTCTGCTGACCGCCCGCGGCGAAGCGACCGATCGGATCGTCGGGCTTGAAATCGGTGCCGATGATTATGTCGTCAAACCCTTCGAACCGCGCGAGCTGGTCGCCCGGATCCGCTCGGTATTGCGCCGTTCAGCCAAGGGCGGAACAGCGCCGGCCGACGACGAACTGTTCGAGTTCGAGGGCTGGCAGCTCGATCCGCTCAAGCGCCGGCTGGTCGATCCCGAGGGCGCGCTGGTCAGCATTTCCAGCCTCGAATTCAGGCTCCTGCTGGCTTTTGTCGAACATCCCCGCCAGGTGCTTGATCGCGACCGATTGCTCGACATGGTGCAGGGCCGCGAGGCGCATTTGTTTGATCGGGCGGTCGACAACCAGGTCAGCCGCCTGCGCCGCAAGATCGAACCCGACCACCGCACCCCCACCTTGATCCAGACGGTCTGGGGCGGCGGATACATGCTCGCCGCAGACGTCCGCCGGCTGCGTCCGGCCATGCCATGAACAAGCCGCCGTGGCTGAGCAGATTTTGGCCCAGAAGCCTCCAGGGGCAATTGCTTCTGGCGATTGCCTTGGCCTTGCTGCTGGCCCAGACGCTTAGCGCGGCGCTGCTCTATCGCGCCCAGTCTGAGCGGCGCGAGGCAGCTCTCCTCCACACCGCTGCCATGCGGCTGGTCACTGCGGGCCGCAATGATGGTGACCCGATGATGCGCGACCATCGCCATGCGCCTGAACTGATGGGCATGGGCCGGCATCTGCGGATCGAACGGATCGGCGCCAATCCGCTGCGAAGCGGCGAGGCCCGGCTTGGCGAGGCAGAAGAAGAGTTGCGGCATATCCTGACCGACCAGGGCATCGAGATTGGCGAGGTGGTGGTTGTCCGGCGCAGTGCAGCTGAAGATCCCCAGATGCTGAGCCGGATGGCCCGGCGCGCCGCGATACTGGGCAACCGCGCCAGACGGCCACCCGATTACCTGCTGGTTGCTGCGGTCGAGCGACCGAGTGGTGGCGGCTGGCTGATGGTTCGCATTCCGGCGCCGCGCGCCGAGCGGGCGCTGATTGTCTCGCTGATCATGCAGACCCTGCTGCTTTATGGCCTGCTGGTGGGGGCTATCGCGCTGATCCTTCGGCGGATGACGCGTCCATTGGCCGCACTTACCCGCCAGGTAGAAAGGTTCGCCGAAACGCGCGATGTTGCCGGACAGCTGGAGCCGCAAGGGCCGGACGATGTCCGCCAGCTGATCGTCGCCCATAATGCGCTCGAGGCGCGGATTGCGGCGCTGATCGATGAAAAGGACGTCATGCTCGGCGCGATCGGCCATGACCTCAAAACGCCGCTCGCAGCATTGCGGGTGCGGATCGAAAACGTCGAGGACGAGACCGAACGCGCCAAGATGGCCGGAACTATCGAGGAACTGACCCGTTCGCTTGACGATATCCTCTCGCTCGCCCGGGTTGGCCGGCCAAGCGACCCGCGCGAGCCGACCGAGCTTTCCGCGCTGATCGGCGCAATCGTCGAGGAGTTTGAGGATACCGGCGATCCGGTCACGCTGGAAAAGGCCGAACGGCTGGTCCTGTCGCTGCGCCCCACTTGGGTGCGCCGGGCCTTGCGCAATCTGATCGGCAACGCTCTGCGTTATGGCGGCGCGGCTCGCGTTTCATTGCAGCGCGAGGGCGATACCGCAGTGATCCGGATCGACGATGACGGGCCGGGCATTGCGGCAAGCGACATCGCCCGGATGCTTGAGCCGTTCACGCGTGGCGAGCCCTCACGCAACAGCGAGACCGGCGGCGCGGGGCTTGGCCTGACGCTGGCCCGTGCGATTGCCGAACAGCATGGCGGTGCACTGCTGCTCACCAATCGGCGCGATGCCAGTGGTGCGCCAATCGGCCTCACGGCAACACTGCGGCTGCCGATAGGTTGAGAGCTATTGCAGCTTTGCAATATCGCGCGATACTTCGGCGCTGCGAGCATCCTTGAGCATACCGCAGCTGCGCACCCGTTCGATGGTCCGTTCGAGCTCGAGTGCACCAGTTTTGCCGGACATTCGCGGCCGCAACATACTGGCGATCTCGTCAGCCCGGGCCGCCGAGCAATAGCCACCCAGCATTGCCGGCAAGCGCGAGGCGAAAAAGATTCCGCCGCCACTGCTCATCAAAGCATCGAAATTCCGGCCCAGCCACTCGAAGCCCAGATCACGCGTGCCACCAGTCTGGATCACCCCGCGCACCAGATCGACCCGCTCGCTGCGGCGCAAGCGACCATCCTTGAACTCATCGAGCAGCCATTTCGCGACTGCGGTATCACCGCTTGCGGCAACCGCCGCCAGCGCGGCTGGACGCAGGAGCGGATCCTGCGAGGCAAGCGCCCGGTCGGTTAGTTGCTTTGCTGCCCCAATGCCGCCGGCGGCCAGCCAGGGTTCAAATGCCGCGCCATAGAGCGCCGGATCAAGCGCGGCCTTGTCGCCGCCCAGGAAGGCTGCGGCAGCCGCTGCCAATTCGCTCCGCAAGGCACTATCGCGCGCTGTACCGGCCAAACGGGCAACGACTTGCAGGCGCTGCTGCGACTTTTCCGCATTTTCCCCGGCATAGGCATCGGCCTTGGGCGTGAAGCCGAGGCCTGCGAGGCGCGGGCGATAGAGCTTGGCGATGAATTTGCGGTATGCGACTTTGGCCCCGTCATCCATCATCCCATTGCTGTAGAGCGTTTCCAACCCGTCAACCCCAGCCTCGCTGGCATAGCTATCGGGGTTTCTTGCCAGCTTGCGGGCCAAGGCGGCGAGCTGGCTGGCACTGGCACGACCGGCGCTGAAACTGGATAGAAGCGAATCGGCTAGCGCAAGCGCTTCGCCGCCGGGCAGCTTGTCAGCCCGCGCGATCAGCGCGTCCCAATCCTTTTTGGGCAGTTCGAAGCGATAATAGCCTGTGCCGCCGAAATTGGGCACCAAAGGCCCCTTGCCCTTGAAAACCACCGGCATGCTGGCGTCGGTCATCAGCTCGCAGCGGGCTTCGGTAGCGCGGCGCATGCACAGCGGGATGCCCCAGCGGGTGGCGGGCCCGGTGGTGCCGAGCCGGACATATCGGCTTTGCGTGACGGTGAATTTTCCGCCTTTGCCGCCTGAGAAAGTGACCAGCGGCACGCCCTGCTGGTCGGTAAAACTCTGCATCGCCGAGATGATCCTTGGATCGCCGGCCGCTTCGGCCATCGCCCTGAAGAAGTCCGTGCTGGTGGCATTGCCGTTTTCATGTGCCGCCATATAGCGCCGCACCCCGTCGCGGAATTTGGTATCGCCCATATAGGCAGCGATCATCGCCACGACATGGCCGCCCTTGCCATAGGTGATCTTGTCGAACGTCTCGTCGATCTGGGCATTGGCCGTGATTGGCTGGTGGATCGGGCGTCCGGCCAGCAGCGCATCGGTGCCCATCGCCTCGAAACCCTCGGCCAGCGCGCCAGCCTTGATGTTGAGATCGGGGCGCCATTGATCGCCGATCCGGTATCCCATCCAGTTGGCAAAGCTTTCGTTGAGCCAGATGTCATCCCACCACGCCGGCGTTACCAGATCGCCGAACCATTGATGCGCCAGCTCATGCGCCACGACCATGCCGAAAGTGCGCTTCTGATCGGTAGAGGCCTTGTCATCCATGATCAGGATGGCATCATTATAGAGGTCCGCCCCGGCGTTCTCCATCGCCCCGGGCAGGATCGGTGTGGTTATCTGGTCGAGCTTTGGATAGGGAAACGGCTGGCCGAAATAGTCTTCGAGGTGGGCGACAATGCCCTTCGAGCCCTCCAGCGCAAAGGCCAGCTTGTCGGCATTCTGTCTGGTCGAGACAATCCGCAGCGGCAGCGGCGCGCTACGCTGTGGCGACGGGGGGACCGCACCCTCCAGCACCGCAAATGGCCCGACCATCATCGCCACCAGATAGGTCGGCAGCGGCAAGGTTGGCGCAAAGCGGTGAACTTCGAGGCCATTTTCCAGCGATCTGGATAACTCGGGCGCATTGCTCACTGCCACTTGCCCGGGCCTGGTCCGCAGCGTCACGGTGAACGGCGTCTTGAAGCCGGGCTCGTCAAACGAAGGAAAGGCCGCACGCCCGTCGATCGATTGGAACTGGGTCCAGCTGTACCAGTCATCCCCGACCTTGACCCGGAACATCCCGGCAGGGCTGCTTTCAAACGGGGCGTCGTAATCGAAGGCGAAGGTAACGGGACCGGCGGGCAGCGGTTCGGCAAAAGTCAGCCGGGCAACGCCGGTGCGATCGAGCACCGTCCAGCTGCCCGCAAACGACTTGCCGCCGACGATCGCCACCGCCTTGCGGACCGCAAGATCGCGGCCGTGAAGATCGACGAATTTGCTGGCGGCCTTGAGTGTCGTGTCGATCTCGACATGACCCGAAAAGCGTTCCTGAGCTGGGTCGACCGTCAGATCAAGACGATAGGCGGCGGGTCTTACGGCATCGGTCAACTGGCCCAAAGGTACCGGCGCTTCTGCCCCAACCGCCGCCGCGGGGGTGCCTGCCCCGGGAGCGGCCAGCGCGGGGCTGGTGCAGGCAAGCGACAGGATAGTGGCAGCAAGCAAAGCGGTACGCATCGGATTCCCCGGAGACAAGCAGACAGGATTAGCTCCAGGCCCTCAGCCCAACGGCTTCAGGAATGCAACCGCACGCTTCGACGAAGGGGCTACCTGCCCCGACGAACACCGATACCAGCGTTTACGCTGCTGGCGTCAGCGCAGCAGACCGCCCAGCAGGCCGCGGGCAAAGCGGCCGAACGCGGCGCCACCCAGCGCCGTTCCGATGGCGCCCGCCGCGGCCGAAGCGGCCGAAGTCGCTGGCGAGCCGCCCGATTTGCGTCCGGTCATATTGCGCGCAACCATGGTTCCGGCCGATGCGGCAGCGGCGCCAAGTGCAGCCTTGCCAGCCCGTTCCCACATGCTGGGTGATTGGCGCGGCTGGGCGCGAACGGCTTCTTCACCCTGGGTCTCAACCTGCTGCGCTACAGCGGCGGCGTCCTTGGCCTTCTGCTCAAGCACTTCGGCGGCCGAATCCCGATCGAGCGCGGTATCATATTTGCCATCGGCCGGGCTGATCGACTGGACGATCGCGCGCTCTTTCGGTGTCACCGGCCCCAGCCGCGAGCGCGGCGGGGCAATCAGCGTGCGCTGGACGATCGACGGGCTGCCATCTACCTCAAGCGTCGAGACCAGCGCCTCACCCACCCGAAGTTCGGTGATCGCGGTTTCGACATCGAGATCGGGGTTGATCCGGAAAGTCTCTGCCGCCGCCTTGATCGCTCGTTGATCGCGCGGAGTGAAGGCGCGCAGTGCGTGCTGGACCCGGTTGCCGAGCTGGCCTGCGATCTTTTCAGGGATGTCGATCGGGTTCTGGGTGATGAAATAGACGCCCACGCCCTTGGAGCGGACCAGCCGGACAACCTGCTCCACCTTGTCGAACAGCGCTTGCGGCGCGTCCTCGAACAGCAAATGCGCTTCGTCGAAAAAGAACACCAGCTTGGGCTTGTCCGGATCGCCCACTTCGGGCAGCGATTCGAACAGTTCCGCCAGCAGCCACAGCAGGAAGGTGGCGTATAGCTTGGGGCTCTGCATCAGCTTGTCGGCGGCGAGGATGTTGATGTAGCCCTTGCCGTTCTCGTCGCATTTGATGAAATCGGCAATCTCGAACGCCGGCTCACCGAAAAAGCGATTAGCGCCCTGGCTATCGAAGGCGAGCAGCTGGCGCTGGATCGTGCCGACGCTGGCCTTGGTGATATTGCCGTATTTGCTGGCAAGCTCGCTGGCATTATCGGCGGTATGGGCCAGCACAGCCTGCAGATCCTCGAGATCGATCAGCAGTAATCCCTGGTCATCGGCATAGCGGAAAGCGACATTGAGCACGCCTTCCTGCGTTTCGTTGAGGCCCATCAGGCGGGCCAGCAGCAGTGGACCCATCTCCGAAATCGTGGTCCGGACAGGATGGCCCTGTTCGCCGTACAGATCCCAGAATATCGCTGGATTGTCCTTATAGCCATAGTCGGTGATGCCCAGTTCCTTGGCGCGGGCTTCGAGCGACGCGGCGTGCTTGAAATCATGGCTCCCGGCCATCGAGATTCCGGAAAGATCGCCCTTTACGTCGGCCAGGAACACCGGAACCCCTTGCGAGGAGAACTGTTCGGCGATTGATTGCAGGGTTACCGTCTTGCCGGTACCGGTCGCTCCCGCGATCAACCCGTGACGATTGGCGCGGGACAGGCGCAGCACCTGCCGCTCCCCAGTGGCACCAAGGCCCAGAAAAATATCGTCCATGATCTGCTCCGAATATAAGTTTCAACCGACAGATAGAGCGGCGCGCGAAGTTGTGCGAGAGGCTTTTTGCAAGTCACCGACAGGACCGCTAGAAGCCGCCTCCGATGCCTGAACCTTTCATCCTGCTCGACGATGCCCGGCCCACACAGGCCAGCGATGCGCGGCTCTACCGGGCGCCGCTCGAAATCGTGGTGGCGCGCCGCCCTGACGAGGTTGCGCCCGCGCTGGAACGGCTCGATGTGCTGCGCGGGCAAGGCCATGAGCTGGCCGGGTTTCTGGCTTATGAAGCCGGCCTCGCGCTCGAGCCGAGGCTTGCGCCGCTGGCGGCCGCGCGCAATGGCGCCACCGGACCGCTGCTGTGGTTCGGAGCATTTTCCGGGCATGAGGTGATCCGGGCGGCAGACGTCCCCGCCTGGCTCAGTGCCCATGCAATCGGCGGTGCGCCGTCGATCGGCCCGCTCGAACCGCAGCTATCGATCGGCGGTTATATCCACGCCTTCGCGCAATTGCAGGAAGCCATCGCGGCGGGCGATATCTATCAGGCCAACCTTACATTCCCGCTGGCAGGGGCCTTTGGCGGCGATCCACTGGCGCTATATGCGGCGCTGCGCCCGGCCGCCGGGGCCGGCTATGGCGGGGTTTTGTTCGATGGTGCGCACTGGCTGCTCAGCCTTTCGCCCGAGCTGTTTTTCGCACTCAAGGATGGCGCGGCGATGGTCAAGCCGATGAAAGGCACCCGGCCTCGCGGCCGCGACACGGCCGAAGACGCAAGCCTTGCCAACGAACTGACGACATCGACCAAGGACCGGGCCGAAAACCTGATGATTGTCGACCTTATGCGCAATGATCTGTCGCGCGTGGCCGAGGCTGGCAGCGTCAAGGTTGAGAATGCCTTTGCAATCGAAACCTATCCAACCCTGCACCAGATGGTCACCACCGTGCGCGCCCGGCTTCATGACGGACGCGGCGCAGTGGACTTGATCCGGGCGATTTTCCCGTGCGGCTCGATCACCGGCGCACCCAAGATCCGGGCGATGGAGCTGATCGACAAGACCGAACGCGATGCCCGCGGACCCTATTGCGGCGCGATCGGGCGGATCGATCCTGCTGGAGATGCCGCCTTCAATGTGGCAATCCGCACTTTGCGCCTGACACCCATGGAGAATGGCCGGGGCAAAGCCGTATTGGGGGTCGGCTCGGCGATTGTCGCCGATTCGGACGGTCTGACCGAATGGCGCGAATGTTTGATCAAAGGGGGTTTCGTGCGGCGATCATCGAGCGACATGGCCGCTGCCGGCTTCGATCTGATCGAGACGATGGGCTTTACGCCCGAGGGCGGTATTCCGCTGCTTGAGCTGCACCTTGAGCGGATCAAGGCCAGCGCGGCGGAGCTGGGCTTTTCGTTCGAACGCCACGCGGTCCGCAATGCGATTCAGGCGCTGTGTTTCGAAGCGACCGATGCGGCCAAGCTGCGGCTGGTCGCGGCACGCAGCGGAGCGTTCTCGCTCGAACTGGCTGATCTGCCGCCGGCCTTGTCCCTGCCCGCGCCTTGCGCCGTCCTGCACTTGCCGGTGGATAGCGGTGACTGGCGCCTGCGCCACAAGACCAGCGACCGGGGCTTTTATGACGCAGGGCTGAGCGCAGCGCGCGCCGCCGGGGCCGCGGAAGCGCTGTTCCTGCGCGATGATGGCTTGCTGACCGAAGGCTGCTTCACCTCTTTGTTTGTGACGCGCGGCGACAAGCTGCTGACCCCGCCCGCGCGGCTCGGCCTGCTTCCGGGAGTCTTGCGCGCCTCGCTGCTGGCAAGCGGCCGGGCCCAGGAGGCAGAGCTGTCGCTGGATGATCTGGCCGGCGGCTTCCTGATCGGCAATGCCCTGCGCGGGTTGATGCCGGCAAGGCTGATGCCCTAGTGATATCCGCCGCGCTGGCGCGCATCCAGCCCTCGCGCACAACCGCGATGACCGACCGGGCCGCAGCGCTGCGAGGCGCCGGCCGCGACATCATCTCGTTATCGGTCGGCGAGCCCGACTTCGCCACCCCGCCGCATGTAATCGCCGCTGCCAAGGCCGCACTGGATGCAGGCGAGACCAAATACACCGCCGTCGCCGGCACCGCGCAGCTGCGCGCCGCGGCAGCGCTCCATTTTGAGCGCGACCTGGGCATCCGCGTGCCGCCCGCGCAGGTGCCCGAACGCGTGATCGTCAGTGCAGGCGGCAAGCAGGCGATCTTCCATGCCTTGCTGGCAACGCTTGATCCGGGCGACGAAGTGCTGATCCCGGCGCCGTGGTGGGTCAGCTATCCCGAGATCGTGCGGTTCGCGGGGGCCGAAGTGGTGCCGCTGCCCACCGCTGCAGCAGGCGGATTCCGAATCACGCCGGCGCAACTCGAAGCGGCGATCACGCCAGGCACTCGCTGGTTGCTGCTCAACAGCCCCGGCAACCCGACCGGCGCGATTTACCCGGCCGAGGAGTTGCGGGCACTGGGCGAGGTGCTGCTGCGCCATCCCCGCGTGCTGGTGATGTCAGACGATATCTATGCACCGCTGCGCTACACCCCCGGAGCTCACGCAACGCTGGCAACCGTATGTCCGGCGCTGGAGACCCGCATACTGACCGTCTCGGGTGTGTCCAAGAGCCATGCCATGACCGGCTTCCGGATCGGGGTTTCCACCGGGCCGGAATGGCTGGTGCAGGCGATGGCGCGGCTGCAGTCGCACAGCTCGGGCAATCCTTCGTCGATCAGCCAGGCGGCGGCGGTTGCGGCCTTCGAAGGCCCACAGGATTTTTTGCGCGATTGGTGTGAGCGCTTTCGCAGCCGCCGGGATATGGTAGTGGCGGCAATCAACGCCATCCCCGGGCTCTCGGCGCCGGTGCCCGATGGCGCGTTCTACTGCATGGTCGACGCCGCACCGCTGATGGGGCGCTTCCAAGACGACGAGGCGCTGGCCATGCATCTGCTCGACAATGGCGTGGCAATTGTCGGATCAAGCGCATTCGGCGCGAAAGACGGATTTCGGATCAGCTTTGCGGCCGATGAAGCGAAACTTGAACTGGCACTCAGCCGCATTGCAAAGGCCGTTACCTGATGGATCTTCCTATCCTGTTCGAAGACGGCGAGGCCTTGGTGATCGACAAGCCTGCCGGCCTGCCGCTTGACCGCCCGCGCGCCGGGGGCGAGTGCCTTGAGGACTATCTCGAGCAACTGAAACTCGGCTTCCAGCGCGCGCCTTCGCCGGTCCACCGGCTGGACCGCGACACCTCCGGCTGCCTGCTGCTGGCGCGCAACCCCAAGGCATTGAAGCGCTATTCAGCCGCCTTCGAAGAGCGCCAGGTGGAGAAGACCTATCTTGGCCTTGTTGCGGGCGAGATCACTGAGGAAAGCGGCACGATCGAGCTTTCGCTCAGCAAGATTAGCAGCGAAAAGGACGGCTGGCGGATGATCCCGGCCAAGAAGGGCAAGCCCGCCGTTACCCATTGGACCCGCGTCGTGGTCCGTGACGGGATCAGCCTGATTAAATTCATGCCGGTAACCGGCCGGACCCACCAGATCCGCATCCATGCGCTGGCCGGACTCGGCTTGCCGTTGGTCGGCGATCCAATTTATGGCAAGGGCGATCGCCGGGTCGGGCGCACCATGCTCCATGCCTTGGGATTGACGGTGCATCGCGGAGAAAAGCCGCCGATTGTGGCGGTCTCCCCGCTGCCCGTAGATTTTGGCATTCTGGGTTTCATGGGCGAGGATGAGTGAGCTTGAGGCCTCGATCGCCCGCGCGCTGGAGAGCTTGAGCGAGAGCTTTATCGCAGCGGCCGGCCCGGGCGGGCAAAACGTCAACAAGGTGGCGACCGCCGTGCAGCTGCGGGTCGATATCTATGCCCTGCGCCTTGCGCCCGAGGTGTTCGCCCGGATGAAGCTGCTCGCTGGGAGCCGGATGACCGCCAAGGGCGAGCTGGTGCTGACCGCGCGGCGTTTTCGCACCCAGGAATCGAACCGCAGCGATGCGCGGACACGGCTGATCGAGCTGCTGACCGAGGCCCATGATCTGCCGCAAAAGCGCGCCAAATCGCGGCTCAACCGGATCGGCAAGTTCGCGCGGCTCGAAGGCAAGAAAAAGCGCGGAACGGTGAAGGCCGGGCGCGGCAAGGTCAGCTTCGATTAGGCGGTAGCGTGTGCGCTCATCACCTGGCGGCCATCACCGGCAAAAGCGCCCAGTTCGATATCCGCGCCGCTTCCGCGCATAACCAGATGCAGCGCCTCGCCGCAGATCGCCGGGCTCAGCCCGCGAAAGGCGAAGTTGCTCAGGGCATTATCGCCCAGCTCGCGCTGCGCCAGATCGAGCAGCAGCGTCGCGGTAAGCGGGCCATGGACGACCAGGCCGCGATAGCCTTCTTCGCAGCAAGCATAGGGCAGATCATAATGGATCCGGTGGCTGTTGAAAGTCAGCGCGGAGAAGCGAAACAGTAGCGGCTCGCCGGGCAGAACCAACCGTTGGGCATCCCAGCCCGCAGCGTCGAACTTATCCGAACCGAGCGGCGGGGGTGAGGGGGCCGCACCAGCCGAGGCAGGCTCGCGATAGACCAGCGACTGAACTTCGCGCACTGCCAGACCAGCCTCGCCGCTGGTTTCGTGGATGACATCGACGAACACCAGCAAGCCCGAACCGCCTTGCTTTTCAGACACTGAGGCAACGCGGGAGCGGCGGCTTACTGCTTCACCGACGCTCAGAGCCGCGAGGAACTCAACCTTGCTCGAGGCCCACATCCGGCGCGGCAGCGGCACCGGGGGGAGGAAGCTCGCGGGGCTGTCATCACGCAAGGGGTGCCCGTCCGGACCGAGCTGCGCGGTGGCGGCATCGGGGGTACACAGGCACCAGTGCAGCGCCTGCGGTACGGTGCCGTCTGCAGTGGCCGCGCGATCAAGCGTGGCGAGCCAGCGCGCCACCAGTGCCGGATTGATCCGGTCCGCGCGATGCTCTTCGCGGCCAATCCAGGCGGTGTAGTTGCTCATGCCCGCTCGAACACCGCGGCAATCCCCTGCCCGCCGCCGATGCACATGGTCTCGAGGCCATATTTACCGCCGCGCCGGTGAAGCTCGCGGGTCAGATTGGCGAGGATCCGCCCGCCGGTGGCGCCGATCGGGTGCCCCAGCGAAATGCCCGAACCGTTGACGTTAAGGATTTCGTGGCGGCTGTCATCGTCGCTCCAGCCCCAACCCTTGAGGCATGAGAGCACTTGCGGGGCGAAGGCCTCGTTCAGCTCAACCAGATCAATATCGCCCCAGCCGAGGCCATTGCGAGCAAACAGCCGTTCGACCGCCGGGACCGGGCCGATCCCCATCCGCGAGGGATCGCAGCCTGCCGCAGCCCAGCTGTGGAACCATGCGATCGGTTCAAGGCCGAGTTCTTCGAGCTTGTCCTCGGCCACCACCAGACACGCGGCGGCGGCATCATTCTGTTGGCTGGCATTGCCCGCGGTGACGACGCCGCCTTCCAGCGGACGCAATTTTCCAAGCGATTCCAGCGTAGCGTCGGCGCGGTAGCCTTCGTCATGATCGAAGATCAGCGCATCGCCCTTTTTCTGAGGGACAGCGACCGGAACCAGCTCGTCCGCGAACAACCCTTGCTCCCAGGCGGCGGCAGCGCGCTGGTGCGAGCGGGCGGCGTACACATCGCAGGCCTCGCGGCTGATCCCGTAATCCCTGGCGAGGTTTTCCGCTGTCTCGATCATGCCCGAAATCACTCCGAACCGCTCCACCGGCTGCGACATCACCCGTCCCCGCGTCAGCCGGTCATGCAGGGTCAGGTTTCCGGCGCGCACACCCTTGCGGATATCGACCGAGTAATGCTCGACATTCGACATGCTCTCGACACCGCCAGCGACGACCACGTCCGACACCCCGGTCTGGACCATCATCGCGGCATTGGCGATCGCCTGCAGACCGGAACCGCAACGGCGATCGAGCTGGTAGCCGGGGACTTCGAGCGGCAGATCGGCCAGCAGCCACGACCAATGCGCAATGCATGGTGCCTCGCCATTGCCGTAGCCCTGGGCGAAAACCACATCGTCGACCCGCGACGGGTCAATCCTGGTGCGCTCCATCAGCGCCTTCAGCACCGCGGCGCCCAGTTGGCCGGCGGTGAGTGAAGCGAGCGATCCGCCGAACTTGCCGACCGCAGTGCGGATCGGGGCAACAATGGCAGCCCTCCTAAGTCCATTTGGGCGGAGTTGAGGCTTGGTCATGAAGGCTCCTTATCACTGGTGGCGACGATCCCTGCATCGATCAACGCGCCAATTTCGCCCGAGCCGAGCCCGAGCCTTTCGCTCAGCACTTCCTCACTGTGTTCGCCAAGATAGGGCGCGGCATGGGGCGTGCCCCGGTCGTGCCCGGGCAGATTGGCAAAGGGTCCGGCGGCTGGATATGCAAAGCCGCTGGGATTGATGGGCGAGGGTCCGAACAGCGGGTTTTCGGTCACCAGCATCGGATCGCGCGCCGCTTCATAAGCGGTGCGGTAGCGTTCATAGGTTGCCCCGGAAGCGGCGAGGCGCTTGGCTATTTCGGCATAATCAAGCGCGCCAGCGGCATTCTGGATGAGCGCAAACAGCGCGTCACGGTGGGTGAAGCGGTTGTGATCGCTGGCTGCAAAGCGCAGGCCGTGCTGCGCTTCGAGCGCCGCGACCCCTTCAGTGATTGCAAAGCCCTGAACCAGCGCGGCCCATTGCTTGCCGGTCAGCGCCGCGACCATGAAACGCAATCCGTCGCGCGAAATAAAATCGCGGCCGAACGCCCCCCAGATGGCATTGCCAAGCCGCTCGCGGTCGCCGCCGCGATAGAGCATCTCGGCCATTGCCCCGCTGTTGGCGAGCGTGCCCAGCGCGACATCGCCCAGCGGAATCCGCACCTCGCCGCCAAGCCCGGTGGCATCGCGGTGGCGCAGCGCCGCCAGTAGCGCAAAGGCGCCATAGGCGCCGGTGATGAAGTCCCACGCCGGCAGCACCTGATTGATCGGCGGAACCTGGCCGTCTGCATCGACCAGATCGACCGGCCCGGTCATCAACGGATAGCCACTCGCCGCATTGACGGTGAAGTCCATCGCCTGGCGGCCATCGGGCCAGCCCATCACCCGCACCGTGATCATATCGGCCCGGCCCGCAGCCAGCCGCTCGTGCGAGAGGAAGCTCTGTTCGGGGACATTGGTGACAAGCTGCCCGGTCACCCGCGCCAGTTCGGCCACCAGTTCGCGCCCCCGCGCCGAGCTCAAATCGAGCGCCACGCTTTTCTTGGCGCGGTTGAGGTTCTCCCACGACAGCGACCGACCCTCAGCTGTCTGCATATAACGGCTGTAATCAAGCCCGCCGCCGATCTGATCGACCCGGATCACCTCCGCGCCCATCTGCGCGCAATAGAGCCCGATTGTGGGCGAGGCGACGAAGGAGGAAACCTCGATCACAGACAGACCGGAGAGCAGCGCATACATCAGCGCTGCGTTCCCGCCGCCCATTCGCGCAGCATATGCTTGGCGATCTGCAGCTGGAGAATCTGCGTGGTGCCTTCGTAGATCCGGTAGACCCGGGCATCGCGGAAGAAGCGCTCGGCCTCATATTCGGCGAGATAACCGGCACCGCCATAAATCTGGACCACCCGGTCAACCACGCGGCCGCACATTTCAGTCGCGAATACCTTGGCCGCCGCAGCTTGCCGCAGCACTCTCTCGCCAGCATCGGCGCGCCTTGCCGCGTCCTCCAGCATGCATTCGGCCGCGTAGATCTCGATATCGCTTTCGGCGAGCATCTGCTGGATCAGCTGGAAATTGGCAATCGGTTCGCCAAAGGCCTTGCGTTCATTGGCGTAGCGCAGCGCTGAATCAAGCGCGCGCCGGGCATAACCAGCCGCCGCTGCGCCCACCGAAAGCCGCCCGTTATCAAGGCTCTGCATCGCGGTGACAAAACCC
>JANOFJ010000115.1:0-12493 GCA_031413595.1 Novosphingobium sp. | reverse complement strand
GTGGATCACGCTTGGCCACCAGCGCACCTTGATCGAGGCAACGATCACCCATGCAGCCTTCTGGATCTGCGCCTATCTGGTGATGGGCACGACCTTCTGGTTCATGGCCTGATTGTTTTGGGGCTTGATCCGGTTTTTTGGCTGATCGTCTGAACGGGCTGGCAACACTTCCTCCGGGTCCAGTGCCTCGCGGTTGTGGCGGACTTCGAAGTGGAGCCCGTCGTCGCGGGAATTGCCGCTGTGGCCAACCAGGCCAACTCGTTCACCGGCCTTGACCCGCTCGCCGTTTTTCACCGTGATCCGGCTGAGCTGGGCATAGATTGTGGTCCAGCGCTCGCCGTGGTGGATAATCACGGTGTTGCCATATTCGCTCGGCCCGACCTCGGCATAGATCACCCGGCCCGCCGCACTGGCGCGCACAGCTATGCCTTCTTCGGCGGTGATATCGATACCATCATGATAATTGCGTTTGCCGCGCGGCGCAAAGCCGCGGCGGATCGGGCCTTGCACGGGCCAGCTCAGCTGCGGTGCCGAATCTTCGGGACCAGGTGATTCCCTGGCGGTTGCAGTAGGCGTGGCTGGGGCGGGGGTCTTGCTTACCGTCGGGATCGCCAGCTTCTGCCCGGTCCGCAGCTTTGCCTTGGGATCGACCCCATTGGCGACCGCGATCACGCTCCAAGGCACGCCATATTCAAGCGCGATGCCAAAGCCGGTGTTGCTCGCTTCGACAACATGGCTGCGGCGGCGCGGGATGATCAGTTTTTGGCCGGCGCGAACTGTGAAAGGCTCTTTGAGTCCATTCGCCTCGATGATCAGGATGCGGGGCACTTCGGCGCGGGAGGCGATCCCGCCCAGTGTCTCGCCGGGTCTGACGACGTGTTCGGTCTCGGTTTTGGGATCGGCGTCCTTCGCGGCCAGCGGCGCGGCGATCAGTACCGCCAAAGCCCCGCCAAGAAGCACCAGCTCCCTCATTCGAACCGCCCTGCCAGTTCCACCAGCGAGGCGTTGTGGGTCAGATCGAGCTGGAGCGGGGTGACCGAGACAAATCCGTCGGCAATCGCTTCAAGATCGGTGGCGTGGCCGGGGGTGTGCTCGATCCCGTGCAGTCCGAACCAGAAATAGCGATAACCGCGCGGATCCAGTCCTTCGACGACCGAGCCGCGGGCATAATCGTGGAAGCCCTGGCGGACCACGCGGATACCCTGGATCTCCTCGGGCAGCAGCGCCGGGAAATTGACATTGACCAGAGTGCGCGGCGGCAGCGGCACATCCAGCAGTGGGGCTAGAACTTTTGCCCCCCATTCCCGGGCGGCGGCGAAGGGAACGCTGTCGCCCATTCCCTCGGAGGCATAGACCTGGCTCAGCGCGATCGAGCGGATCCCCGCCAACGCGCCCTCTATCGCTGCCGAGACGGTGCCCGAGTAGGTCACGTCATCGCCCAGATTGGCCCCGCGGTTGACGCCCGAAAGGATTACATCCGGCGGCGATGGCATCACTTCGCGCAGTGCCATCATCACCGAATCGGTCGGGGTTCCGGAAACCGAAAAGCGCCGCTCGCTATGCTGGCGCAGCCGCACCGGACGCGACAGGGTGAGCGAATGGCCCGCACCCGATTGCTCCTCGTCCGGGGCGACGATCCAGATATCGTCGCTGAACTGGCGGGCCAGCGCCTCGAGCACATCGAGACCGGGGGCGTGGATGCCATCGTCATTGGTCAGCAGGATACGCATCAGGCAGGAACCTCAAGCCGGGTAATCGCGCCCATATAGGGATGGAGCGCAGGCGGCAGTTCAACCGAGCCGTCCTCCTGCTGGCCGTTCTCGAGGATTGCCACGAGCGTCCGCCCGACCGCAAGGCCCGAGCCGTTGAGGGTATGGACGAATTCGTTGGTTTTTGCGCCTTCGGGCCGGAACCGCGTGTTCATCCGCCGCGCCTGAAAATCGCCGCAGTTCGAGATCGAGGATATCTCGCGATAGGCATTCTGCCCCGGCAGCCAGACTTCCAGATCGAAAGTCTTGCGCGCGGTGAAGCCCATATCGCCGGCACACAGCAGGACCTTGCGATAGGGCAGCTCCAGCGCCTCGAGGATCGATTCGGCGGACGCCACCATACGCTCATGCTCGGCCGGCGAATCTTCCGGGCGGCAGATGCTGACCAGCTCAACCTTCTCGAACTGGTGCTGGCGGATATAGCCGCGCGTATCCTTCCCCGCCGCACCCGCTTCGGAGCGGAAGCAGGGGGTCAGCGCGGTGAGGCGGATCGGCAGGGCGGCGGTATCGAGGATCTGCTCGCGGACCGAATTGGTGAGGGAAACTTCGGCGGTCGGGATCAGCCAACGGCCATCGGTAGTCTGAAAATTATCCTCGGCAAATTTAGGGAGCTGGCCGGTCCCGAACAGCGCTTCTTCGCGGACCAGCAAAGGCGTTGCACACTCGTTGTAACCGCGTTGCAAAGTCTGTTGATCGAGCATGAACTGGCCGAGCGCGCGCTGGAGCCGAGCCATCTGGCCGCGCAGAAAAGTGAACCGCGAACCTGATATTAGTGCTCCGGTTTCAAAGTCGAGACCCAACGCCGGGCCAAGATCGGCGTGTTCGAGTGGCGTGAAGTTGAACTGGCGCGGCGTACCCCAGCGGCTGACTTCGACGTTTTGGGTCTCGTCCACGCCATCGGGAACCTCGGGATCGGGCAAGTTGGGCAGACTGGCAAGAGCATCTTGCTGAGCCGCAGTCAGCTCGCGATCCTCCTGTTCGATTGTGGGCAGGACATTTTTCAGCTTGGCAACTTCGGCCTTCAGCGCCTCGGCCCCCGCAGAGTCACCCCGGCCCATCGCCGCGCCGATCGCCTTGGACGCCTCATTCCGGTGGTTCTGGACGTCCTGCATCTTGGTCGCAACCGCACGCCGCGCCATGTCCAGCGCGAGGATCGAACCGGACTGGGCCGCCACCCCGCGTCTGGCAAGCGCAGCATCAAAAGCTTCGGGATTCTCACGGATCAATCGGATATCATGCATAGCGCCAAGGCTATGCCGCCTCACTACCGCGCGCGCAAGCCGCGGACTAACGCTTGCAGGTGTTCAACCCGAAGATGCTGTAAGCTGGGCAAGTCCTCAATAAGCCGGTCGCCAAGGGGATGATCCCCAACCAGCCCCAAGCAGTCTGAGGTCCGACAAACACTAACGAAATAAGGATCAGCCCGAGGACGATCCGTAACAAGCGATCTATGTTGCCGACATTGGTGGTGAACATGGTCTATCTCCTTCTTACGCATTGTAAAAGTTAGACCGATTTGCAGAAGATACATTGATTCGGATCAATTACGCATGCTGGGCGCGGCGCTTTTGGTGATCCAAGCCTGGTGGGGGCGGCAGGGATTGAACCTGCGACCCCACCCGTGTGAAGGGTGATTCAGCCTACAAAACGGCGGAATTGCGTTGTTTGTTGGAAGAACGGAGGGGGAATCATCCGTGAACGAAGCGGAACTTGCTGACCATATGCTGACCACCGATGATAGGGCCACCTATCTCGCCGAGGCAATCTGAGATTAATTGCCACTTTCCAAAGTTTTGGAAAACCGAGGGAGGCCTGCATTGTGGGGCAAGCGCCTCAGCTCCCGCATCGGCGAGAAGTCGGCATTCTGCCTTCACTGAAGGATACCACGCACTTTTCGCCCTCAAGATGGGTTGCCGGGAGTGGATCATGCTAGCCTACAAATTCCGAAAAATGCCGATCCATTAGCTCCCCGCTTATCGAACTTAAGGAGGTTCTAGAGGGAGCGAATGACTGCCTAGCGCTCTTAACACGGTCGTATATGCCGCTGCACGCAGTTCCTGAAGGCTGCCGTTCGAATTCAGCGCAGCAATGGCGTGCACTGCGGGCACCAGCGACCGGGATTAAGAAGTTGCCGACAGCCCGCTTTTGCGACCAAAATCGCAGTAAGCGGCCGTACGTCCTGGGTTCCCGCGTGATCACGGCTGTGCGCCCAACAGAAACCGCTCACTGGTCAAATCAAACCGCTCAGCAGCTGCCGTTCATAAGGAATGCAGATGCTTCAGACTCGGCCGGGGCCATAGAATATAGAGGTCGCTTCGATTACACAGACCGCCGCGCCGATCATGTCCCACCGATCTCAGCAAGTGCGGCGATGTCATAAAGGAGTAATTGTTTCAGGGCTTGGCTGCGTTCCGGTCGAGAGTGCTCTCCGGCCCCAGCGATTCAATGATCCGGCATTCGCCCACCGTTCCCTTGCGGCAACTGCCGATCACGCGGGAAAGTTCGCTACGCATCCGCTCAAGGTCGGCAAGTTTGCGCTCGACCTCGGCCAGGTGTCCGCTGGCGATGCGATCGACCGCGCCGCAGGGCTGATCGCGGTGATCGGACAGCGCCAGAAGTTCACGGACTTCGTCGAGGCTGAAGCCCAGATCGCGGGCGCGGCGGATGAAGGAGAGGCGTTGGAGATGTTCGCTTCCGTAGCTGCGGTAATTGGCATCTGTCCGCGCCGGATGCGGCAACAATCCCGACTTTTCATAGAAGCGGACGGTTTCCACCTTGGTCCCCGTCGCGCTCGCCAGCTCGCCGATTTTCATCGCTTGACCCTGTAGTTGCTACAGGGTGTAGATAGATGTCCGACTCGCGATTTGTCGAGAAGGATATTCGATGGCTGACAGTTGCTGTGAAAGCGCCTGCGGGAGCGAGACGGCCAGAGCAGATCCGCGCTGGCGGCGCGTACTGTGGGCGGCGCTGCTGAAATCGCTGTTCATGATGGGCTTTTCAAGTTGGGTGCTCGCTAGCGCGGTGCTGGCATTTGTCAACGGGACCACGCCCGAACCGGCAACACTCGCGTTGACGGGCGGCATTCAAGTGCTGCGGCAGGCTGTGACTGAACTGAACACCATATCGACCGCGGCAATGCAAAGCTGATGGTCATCCTGCCCGCCATCCCGCTGGTCGCAATGCTGGCCATCATCGTTGCAACGCTGGTCCGCGGCAGCGCGATCCGGCGAAAGACTGGCGACCGTCCCTGGGCATTCGCTTCGGCCAAGGGTGTCCAGCGGATCGCCGGAAGCAGCTTTGCGATCAGTGTTACCATGCTGCTCGCTGCCGCAGTTTTTGCTGCACGCATGGAGCCAGCAGGCCTGTCGCTGGTGGCAACGGTCACTGCTTTGATCGGCGCGGCAATCGTCATAATCGCACAGGTCCAGATGGGGCGGGCCTGGCGTGTCGGCGTGCGCGCAGGTGACGCACCGCTGTTCATATCGCACGGCCTGTTCCGGTTCAGTCGCAACCCGATTTTTGTCGGCATGATACTGGTTGGATTGGGCAGTGCGCTGGCGGCGATGACATGGTGGGCCTGGACTGCTCTGGCCATTTTCACCGTGTCGTGCGGCGTGCAAGTCAGGATTGAGGAAGCGCATCTTGAGGCAAGCTTCGGCAACGCCTACCGCGATTTCCGGGTGACGGTACCCCGCTGGCTGGGGCCGGTCGGGACGAGATGAGGAACCGATTGCTCCCAATTGGCATCGCCGCTAAGTGCGTGAGCGTGACGAAATTGCTGGCCCGCTTAATTCTTGTTGTCGTGCTGTTCGGCTCACAACTTCACGCGCCCGCAATCGCCCACGAACAATCCGTGCACCATCATGCCGATGACAGCGGATTTGCCGCGCTTGATGCGAATGCCGACCATGCTGATGGACCGGTTCGATCGCCAGATAACGGTGACCAAAGTCTCCAGCATCACCATTGCTCCGCTGCGGTTGCGGCTCTCACCGCCGATGTCGCAGTTGCGATGATGGGCGGTGAGGCACTGCTGGCTGTTCACCGGCCAGCGGCCTTGTTGCCTTTCAGCCAGGCACCACCCACCCAGCCGCCCTCTGCCTGAACCGAGCCGCTTGGGCGAGCCTGTGCGCTCGCCCGTCTTAGTCGCCTAACGGTTCAGGAGTTTTCTATGACATCCCATTTGCGCGCCGCCTTGCTGGCTGCCGCACTGGTCTTTCCAGTCACGGCGGCGCTCGCGGAGCCGATCACGCTGGAACAGGCCATAGCCAAAGCGATTGAGGCTGCGCCGGCGATGCTGGCCAACGAGGCCGCGATTGCCGCCGCGCGTGCGGGCCGCAGACAGGCCGACGTTCGTGCCAATCCGCTGCTGTCGCTCGAGGCCGAGAACATTGCGGGCACCGGCGCCTATGACGTCTATCGGCAGGCCGAGACGACAGTCACTTACGCCCAGACCATCGAACGCGGCGGCAAGCGCGATGCGCGTATCGCCTATGCCGAGCGCGACATCGGCGTAGCCAAGGCATCGGCGCGCCTTGCCCGGCTCGATCTTGCCGAGGCGGTGCAACGCACCTTCCTTGATCTGCAGATCGCCCAGGAAGTTGTCTGGCTTGCCGAACGGCGCCTCGAAACCGAGCGGACCATGCAGACTGAAGCCCTGCGCCGTGTACGTGGCTACAAGGACCCGCTCTTCGTCAAAACCCGCGCCGAAGCCCGCGTAGCCCAGGCACGACTTGCGCTCGACGAGGCCCGGTCCCGTCGCGGTGCCGCTCGTGCAAGGCTGGCCTCGTACTGGGGCGGCAAGGCCGAAGACGTCGAGGTGCCGCGCGGGATCGAGAAGCCGGACGATCACGTTCACCAATTGGCTGAGGCTGACAGCGCGCTCGCATCTGCCGCAGTGGAACGGGCGCAAGCGGCGGTCGTAGTTGAACAGACGCGCGGCGTGCAGGATTACACGGTCAGCGGCGGCGTGCGGCATCTGCGCGAGACGGGCGATGTCGCGCTGGTTGCAGGGATATCCATTCCCCTGGGCCGCTTCGACCGCAATCGGGGCAACATCGAGCGCGCGCAGGCCGAACGGCAACGGATCGAACTGCAAGCCGAGGCGGCACGCCTCGACCGCCTGCGCCAGCTGGCCTCGCTCAGGGCCGAGGCGGATGCCGCCCGGATGCGTGCCGACGGGATCATGCAGGATGTCTATCCCAAGGCGGTCCGTGCGCTCCAGCAGGTCCGCGAAGGCTACATTCGCGGCGGATTCCGTTTCAGCGATATGCAGGATGCCGCCGACGCCATCACCGAGGTTCAATCGCAGTGGGTCGAAGCCATGACCCGTTACCGCGACATCCTGTCCCAGATCGACCGGTTGACCGGACGCTTCGACGTCGTCGCCGGGGAGGAAGTACAATGAGCAATATTCGATTTACCGCCGCTATCGCAGCACTCGCGCTCGCCATCCCGCTTGCCGCGTGTGGTGCCGGTCCAGCACCCGCAGAACATGGCGAGGAGGCAGGAGTCGAAGCCGAAAAAGGCCCCAATGGCGGGCGTCTCCTGAAGGATGGCGATTTTGCCGTTGAGGTCACGGTGTTTGAAACCGGGCAGGAGCCGCAGTTCCGGGTCTATACCACCCGAGGCGGTGAACCGGTCGATCCGGGGGCCGTGCAACTGACCATGACACTGAGGCGACTGGGGGGCGAGGTAAACACCTTTGCCTTCAAGCCTGAAGGCAAGTTCCTGGCTGGTCAGGGCGTGGTCGAGGAACCCCACAGCTTCGATGTCGAAGTGGTTGCGTCCGAAAACGGCAAGCGCCACGCCTGGAAATACGCCAGTCCCGAAGGCCGCACCCGTATTACGGCAGAAGCGGCCAAGGCGGGCGGCATCGAGATCATGACCGCGGGGCCGGTGACGATCGGAGAGACGCGTGAACTGTTCGGCACGGTCACTCTCGATCCATCGGCCCGTTCGGAAATCCGTGGTCAGTTTCCGGGCCGTGTTGTCAGCGTGACCAAGGCCGTGGGCGACTATGTCAGCCGCGGGCAGCTGCTTGCGCGGATCGAATCCAGCGAGAGCCTGCAGATCTATCCGGTCTATGCCACAGCCAGCGGCGTGATTGCCGAACGCAATGGCAATGCGGGCGATGTGACAGGCGACAGTCCGCTATACGTCATCACCGATCCGGCCCGAACAACGGTTGTCTTCAATATCTTCCCCAAGGACCTGGCGCTGATCAGGCCCGGCATGCGGGTTGAGGTCGAGGCCATGGATGGCACGCCGGTCGCTGCCAGCCAATTGGGTGGCTATCTGCCGGAAGGCAATGCCGAAGCCGGGACCGCGCTGGTCCGGGCGTCCGTGCCCAATCGGGCGGGGCGGCTTCGCGCCGGCATGGCCTTGCGCGGCAAGGTGGTCGTCAATGCGGTGAACGTGCCGCTGGCCGTGCGCACCGAAGCGATCCAGCCGTTCCGAGACTTCAAGGTAGTCTTTGCCAATTATGGGCAGGAATACGAAGTTCGGATGCTCGAACTGGGTCGCTCTACGCCTGAATGGACTGAAGTGCTGGGCGGGTTGAAGCCGGGCACTCCTTATGCCGCCAAGGGTTCCTTCCTTATTCGCGCCGACATCGAGAAGTCCGGCGCGAGCCACGACCATTAAGCGGGGGAGATAGCACCATGCTTGCCCGCACCATCGGCTTTTCCATTCGTCAGCGCTGGTTTGTGCTGGCCGTCGTAGCATTGCTTTGCGCGCTTGGCGTGTGGAGCGCTACCAAGCTGCCCATCGACGCCGTGCCGGACATCACCAATGTTCAGGTGCAGATCAACACCGAGGCCGAGGGCTTCTCGCCGCTGGAATCCGAACAGCGCATTACCTTTCCGCTGGAAACGGCAATCGCGGGCCTGCCCAAGCTGTCCTACACCCGCTCGGTCTCGCGTTATGGCCTCAGCCAAGTCACGGTGGTGTTCGAGGATGGCACGGACACCTATTTCGCACGCCAGCTGGTGAATGAACGCATTCAATCGGCGAGATCGCAGTTACCGCCTGGCATCGAGCCGCAATTGGGACCGATTTCGACCGGATTGGGCGAAATTTTCATGTATGCCATCGAGCCCAAGCCAGGTGCCCGCAAGCCCGATGGCAGCGAGTGGACGGCAACCGACCTGCGCACTCTGAGCGACTGGGTAGTCCGGCCGCAGATGCGCACGATCCCCGGCGTCGCTGAAGTGAACACGGTAGGTGGCTACACCCGTCAATATCACGTCACGCCCAATACCGCTCAGCTGGCGGCCTTGAAGCTTTCGCTGAATGATGTGGTGGAGGCGCTGGAGCGCAATAATTCCAATCGCGGTGCCGGCTATGTCGAGCGCGCAGGCGAACAGATCCTGATCCGCGTTCCCGGCCAGGTAACCGGTGAAGCGGACCTCTCGCAGATCATCGTCGCCACGCGCGGCGGGGTGCCGATTCGTATCGGCGACGTGGCCGAAGTGGTGATCGGTTCGGAACTGCGGACCGGCGCGGCGACGGAAAACGGCAAGGAGATCGTGCTTGGCACCGTCTCGATGCTGATTGGCGAAAACCCGCGCGATGTCGCACAGGCGGCCAAGGCAAGGCTTGAGCAAGCGACCGCTTCGCTTCCTGCAGGCGTAATCGCCCTCCCGCTATATGACCGGACCGAGCTGGTCGACCGGACCATCGGAACCGTACAGAAGAACCTGGCCGAGGGCGCGCTGCTGGTCATTATCATTCTGTTCGTGCTGCTCGGCAACTTCCGGGCAGCGCTGATCACCGCAGCGGTCATCCCCATCGCCATGTTGATGACCCTGACCGGCATGGCGCGCGGTGGTGTCTCCGCCAACCTGATGAGCCTTGGCGCACTGGATTTTGGCCTGATCGTCGATGGCGCAGTGATCATCGTCGAGAACTGCCTGCGGCGACTGGGCGAAGCGCAGCACCGCATGGGCCGGCTACTAGACCGGGATGAACGCTTCGGCCTTGTCGCCAAGGCCAGTGCCGAAGTGATGCGGCCCAGCATCTTCGGCATCATCATCATCACGGTGGTCTATCTGCCGATCTTCGCGCTGTCGGGGATCGAGGGGAAGACCTTTCACCCGATGGCGATCACTGTCGTCCTCGCGCTTTCGGCTGCCCTGCTGCTGTCGCTGACTTTCGTTCCCGCCGCCATCGCCCTGTTCGTGACGGGCAAGGTCGAGGAGAAGGAAAACCGGGTCATGCGCTGGCTCGGCAATCGCTATGCCCCGATGCTCGACTGGACGATGCGCAATTCCAAGGCGGCGATTGCCGGTGCCGTGGTGCTGGTCGCGTTGAGTGGTCTTGGCGCAACCCGGCTGGGATCGGAGTTCATCCCCAACTTGGATGAAGGCGATATCGCTATGCACGCGCTGCGCATCCCAGGTACCAGCCTGAGCCAGGCGGTATCCATGCAGGAATCGCTGGAAAGGCGCATCCGCCAGTTTCCCGAGGTGGAGCGGGTGTTCGCCAAGATCGGCACGGCCGACATCGCCAACGACCCCATGCCGCCTTCGGTGGCCGATAACTTCATCATGCTGAAAGACCGCAAGGACTGGCCCGATCCCCGCAAGCCGCGCGATCAGCTGGTTTCCGAACTCAATGCCGCCGTCAGCCTGATCCCTGGCAACAATTACGAGTTCACCCAGCCGGTCCAGATGCGCATGAACGAACTGATCGCTGGCGTGCGCGCCGATGTCGCGATCAAACTGTTCGGCGATGATCTCGATCAGCTCCTGAAGAGCGGCGGTGCGATCGAGGATGTCGCAGCGGCAATTCCGGGCGCAGAAGACGTCAAGATCGAGCAGGTCACCGGCCTGCCGATGCTATCCGTCGTTCCTCGCCGCGAAATGCTGGCGCGATACGGCATCAATGTTACCGATGTGCAGGATGCGGTGGCAACGGCGACCGGAGGGCGTGAGGCCGGCGAGGTATTCGAAGGCGACCGGCGCTTTGCTGTCGTGGTCCGCCTGCCGGAAGCCCAGCGGGCGAACCTCGACGCGCTCGGGCAATTGCCGGTCGCCCTGGCTAGCGGGGGTTCCGTTCCGCTGGCGCAAGTCGCTGACATCTCGCTCGCTACCGGACCCAATCAGATCAGCCGCGAAAATGGCAAGCGCCGCGCGGTCATCACCGCGAACGTGCGCGGACGCGATCTCGGCTCGTTCGTGACTGAACTACGCGAGAAGGTCAGCACCGAGGTCGATTTGCCAGATGGATATTATGTCGAATATGGCGGGACGTTCGAACAGCTACAGTCCGCCGCCACGCGCTTGCAGATCGTTGTGCCGCTCGCCTTGGTGCTCATATTCGGCTTGCTGTTCACCCTGTTCGGATCGGGCAAGGACGCTGCCATTGTCTTCTCCGGCGTTCCACTCGCCCTGACAGGCGGAATGGCCGCGCTCGCACTCAGAGGCATTCCCCTGTCGATTTCGGCGGGCATCGGTTTCATCGCCCTATCGGGCGTGGCCGTGCTCAATGGCGTGGTCATGCTGTCTTTCATCAAGGATCTGCGGGAACGGGGACTAACGCTGGATGCAGCGGTGCGAGAGGGTGCGCTAACCCGCCTCAGGCCGGTGATGATGACCGCACTGGTCGCATCGATGGGCTTCGTGCCGATGGCATTCAACGTCGGCGCAGGCTCGGAAGTGCAGCGCCCGCTTGCCACCGTGGTGATCGGGGGGATCATCTCCTCGACGTTCCTGACGCTACTGCTGCTCCCGGCACTGTATCGCCTTGTGCATGGACGCAGGGCATTGAACGGTTCGGCAAAAGCAGGCGGCAAGTAGGCAGTGTCTGCAATCCAATGATTGACCCGAAAAACGGAAAATCTGCTGAAGACCCATTCCCGACCTTGGCTGACCGTGAATGGACGGCAGCTTCTGACGGACCAATTTCTGTGCGGGAATTGCGGGTTTGTTAGCGAAACGAGGTATCGCCCGTATGCCGCGCAGATGGTAGCTGCGTTCAAACTTCCTTCAGGATAGGACACAGCCATCACCGAAGAACCCGACCAATCGCTGGGCAGGTCAGAGCGGCGGTTGCTCCGCCGAATCTACAACGGCCGCACCGTTCCCATCATCGTCGATGGTTGGTCTTTTTTGACTTATAAGGAGGCAAGCCACTACCTTTTATCTCTGAAGGCCGACGCGCGAGAGAAGGCCTGTTTGGAAATGAGAAGCGACGCGGCCAATGGATCCGTTATCCAAGCGTAGCTCGCGCCCACCTACAAAGTGAGATGGGGCGAACTGACCCCATCACGGATGGCTTGGCCCGGATGTCAAAGTGGCAGAGATTTGTCCGACGGCCTCGGTAGCCTCAGCGATGAGCTCGTGTAATGCCTTCGCGGTGTCCCCGAGGAGGCCGTCGCTGACGGACCGCTCGCCATTGGTGAACCGCCGGATAGCTCACTCATCTATCCTGAGGCGCCGCGAAAAAGCCGTGGTGCCACCGAACAGTTGGACACAATAAGCGAAGTGATCCTGTCGATCTTGCATGTCGGCTATCTTAGCTTGTCCTCCAACTCAGATAAAGGTGCTGACTGGGAACAGGCCTATGATGCACTCTATCACTGGTGCCGCGATGCTACCGACGAGACCCACGACTGGGTTTCGCACCAGCCCAAGGGCGCGCGGTGCCAAGGAGTGCCGAAATAAAGAAGTGCAATTCATCCACGCCACGCCATGGGGCAGATCAAGCATGGCAGTGTTACT
>JANOFJ010000114.1:0-18224 GCA_031413595.1 Novosphingobium sp. | reverse complement strand
TTCGCAAATTCCGGCCTCGCCGAAATCCGCCTTGAACCATTGGCACCGATGATTGCAATGCTCCGCGATCTGCTCGCGGAGGGAGGCGCGGCCACCGCATTTATCGAAATCGGACGGGAAATTCTTGCTGAGGTTGCCGCTGGGCTGGAACCAAAATTCCCCGATCCGCGAGTGCGGGCAATGATCGACTTTATCCGGGCCAACCTGGATGGCCCGTTGTCGCTCGTTGCTGCTGCGGCCAGCGCCAGCCTCTCGCCAAGCCGCGCACGCCATCTGTTCGCCTTGGATACCGGCCTGCCGTTCAAGCGATTCGTGTTATGGCAGCGGCTTGAGCGCGCGGTCGAACTCTTTGCGGCTGGCCACTCTCTCACCGCAGCAGCACATGAAGCGGGATTCGCCGATTCCGCCCATTTGAGCCGCACGTTTCGCAAGACCTTCGGAATTCCGGCGTCGATGCTTGAAGTCTGCTGAGGTGCCTACCCTGCCAGCTCCTTCGCCCGGCGCGCCAGCCGCTCTACCGCGGCGCCGTGAATGGCCGGCGCGGTAACCAGCAGCCCGAAGGCGCGCGGATCGGGCTTGTTGTAATTGAGCGCACCGCCGAATGCGTCGGTCACCGTGGCGCCCGCTTCGCGCGCGATCAGCGCGGCAGCGCCGATATCCCATTCATAGCCCCAGCGCAGCGTGGCGACCAGATCGGCCTCATCGGCGGCGACCATCGCCATCCGCAGCGCGATGCTGTTGGGCTGATCGACCAGCACAAGATCGGAATCGGGCGAGGGCAGCCGATCGGCCGGAACGCGCGAGCCGGGCAGTTGCGCGCGCGTGCTGGCGGCGAGCCGGATCCCGTTTCGCCAGCTTCCGCGCCCGGCCTCTCCCGACCAGAATTCCCCCTCTCCATTCGGCCCGCGCGCCGGGGCATCAAGGATCCCCAGCAGCGGCCGGCCAGCGCTGACCAGCGCAACCGAGATCGCCCAGCCGGTGCGTCCGCGGACAAAATCGCGGGTTCCGTCGATCGGATCGACCAGCCACAGCAACCCTGCGCCCAGTCCGTCGCGGCCCAGCCGTTCGGGTGCATCGACGGTTTCTTCGGAAAGCCAGCCGGCCGAGGGCAGCAGCGCGCCCAGTTCGCGCTTGAGGAAGGCATCGACCGCCAGATCGGCCGCGCTCACCGGATCGCCCGGCTGCTTGTCCCACACGTCCAGCGCATGGCCATGGCCCGGCCACCGGGCCAGTGCAATCCGGCCCGCTTCGCGCACGATTATTTCAAGACGGTTGCGATCTATCATGGATTGCAGCAGCCTTGATCGCGCCGGTTGCACAAGGCAAGCGTCAAACGCCGATTAACCGCGCAACTATGCCTCTTTTCAAGCCGCTCCCCCTGTGCTTTAGGCGGCGCAACCCATCGGGCCCGGGCGGGCTTGTGCCCCAGCAGGATTTTTTCATGAATATTCACGAATATCAGGCCAAGGAACTGCTCGCGAAATTCGGCGTGCCGGTGCCGGCAGGTTACGCGGCGCTTAGTGTGGACGAGGCCGTGGCCGCAGCAGCCAAGCTGCCCGGGCCGCTCTATGTGGTGAAGGCGCAGATCCACGCCGGCGGGCGCGGCAAGGGCAAGTTCAAGGAGCTGGGGCCGGATGCCAAGGGCGGGGTCCGCCTCGCCAAAACCGCCGATGAAGTCCGCGCCGCTGCCACCGATATGCTGGGCAATACGCTGGTGACGATCCAGACCGGCGATGCGGGCAAGCAGGTCAACCGCCTTTATGTCACCGACGGCGTTGATATCGCAAAGGAATTCTACCTCGCCCTGCTGGTCGATCGCGCCACCGGGTGGATTGCCCTGGTCGTTTCGACCGAAGGCGGGATGGATATCGAAACGGTGGCGCATGATACGCCCGAAAAGATCCACACCTTCACCGTCGATCCGGCGACCGGCTTCATGCCGCATCATGGCCGGTCGGTTTCCTATGCGCTGGGGCTGGAAGGCGATCTGGCCAAGCAGGCCGCCAGCGTTGCAGGCAAGCTGTATGATGCCTTCATCGGCACCGACGCCGCGCAGATCGAGATCAATCCGCTGGCGGTGACCGTAGCTTCTGGTGATACCGGGGCGCAGCTGCTGGTGCTCGATGCCAAGGTCGGGTTCGATTCGAACGCGCTGTTCCGCCACAAGGATCTGGTCGAGCTGCGCGATCTGACCGAGGAGGATCCGGCCGAGGTTGAGGCTTCGAACTATGATCTGGCCTATATCAAGCTCGATGGAAACATAGGCTGCATGGTCAATGGCGCCGGCCTCGCCATGGCGACGATGGACATCATCAAGCTGAACGGCGAATTCCCCGCCAACTTCCTCGACGTTGGCGGCGGGGCTTCCAAGGAAAAGGTCACCGCGGCGTTCAAGATCATCCTCAAGGATCCGGCGGTGAAGGGCATCCTCGTCAACATCTTCGGCGGGATCATGAAGTGCGACATCATCGCCGACGGCATCGTTGCGGCGGCCAAGGAAGTGAATTTGTCGGTCCCGCTGGTGGTCCGCCTCGAAGGCACCAATGTCGAGCAAGGCAAGGCGATCCTCGAGAACTCGGGACTGCCGATTGTTTCGGCCAATGATCTGGGCGATGCCGCCCGCAAGATCGTTGCAGAGGTGAAAAAGGCGGCTTGATCGAACCGACAAACAGGTTCTGCTTGACGTTTACGTAAACGAAAAATATGCCGCGTTGCAGCATTAAATGATGGAAGGCTTGTTCAGATGAAGGCCCTGGTCTGCGTAAAGCGCGTGATTGACTATAATGTGAAGCCGCGGGTCAAATCCGACGGCACCGGTGTCGATCTTGCCAATGTGAAAATGTCGATGAACCCGTTCGACGAAATCGCGGTCGAAGAAGCCCTGCGCCTGCGCGAAAAGGGCGTCGTGACCGAGGTGATTGCAGTCTCGGTTGGCCCGGCCAAGGCGCAGGAAACGCTCCGCACAGCGCTCGCCATGGGTGCAGACCGGGCGATTCTGGTCCAGACCGAAGATTCGCTCGAGCCGCTGGCCATCGCCAAGATCGTCAAGGCGATCGCCGATGAAGAACAGCCCGGACTGATCATCACCGGCAAGCAGGCGATCGACGATGACAACAACCAGACCGGCCAGATGATTGCCGCGCTGCTGGGCCGCCCACAAGGCACTTTCGCCAACGAGATCACGGTCGAAGGCGATCATGTGGTGGTCAAGCGCGAGATCGACGGCGGTCTGGAAACGGTCAAGCTGGCACTGCCCGCGATCATCACCACCGACTTGCGGCTGAACGAGCCGCGCTATGCCAGCCTGCCCAACATCATGAAGGCCAAATCAAAGCCGATGGCGATGAAAACCCCGGCCGATTACGGCGTCGATACCGCCAGCCGCCTCAAGACCATCAAGGTCGGCGAGCCGCCGGTTCGTGTTGCCGGGATCAAGGTCGCCGATGTTGATGCACTGGTTGCCAAGCTCAAGGAAATGGGAGTCACCGCATGAAGACGCTGGTTTGGGTCGAGCATGACAATGCCTCGGTCAAGGACGCTACCCTGGCCGTTGTGACCGCCGCTTCGCAGCTGGGTGAAGTGCATCTGCTGGTGGCCGGGTCCGGCTGCGCAGGGGTTGCTACTGAAGCCGCCAAGATCGCCGGCGTCGGCAAGGTCCATCTCGCCGACGATGCGCTTTATGCCCACGCCCTGGCCGAGAATGTCGCGCCGCTGGTGGTCAGCCTGATGGGACATCACGATGCCTTTCTGGTGCCCGCCACCACCACCGGCAAGAACATCGCCCCGCGCGTTGCCGCGCTGCTCGATGTGATGCAGATTTCAGACATTCTGACGGTCGAAGGCCCCAAAACCTTCACCCGGCCGATCTACGCCGGCAATGCGATCGCCACGGTTGAATCGAGCGACGCCAAGCTGGTGATCACCGTGCGCGGGACCGCCTTTGCCAAGGCTGAAACCAGCGGCGGTTCGGGCACCGTCGAGGCGGTTGCAGCTGCAGCCGGATCGACCACGTCGGCGTTCATCGGCTCCGAGATTGCCAAGAGCGAGCGCCCCGAACTCACCAGCGCCAAGATCATCGTCTCGGGCGGCCGCGCGCTCAAGGATGCGGCAACCTTCCAGCAGATCATCATCCCGCTGGCCGACAAGCTGGGTGCAGGCGTCGGCGCATCGCGCGCCGCGGTCGATGCGGGCTATGTGCCGAACGATTATCAGGTCGGCCAGACCGGCAAGATCGTCGCCCCGGCAGTCTATATCGCAGTCGGCATTTCCGGCGCGATCCAGCATCTGGCGGGGATGAAGGACAGCAAGATCATCATCGCGATCAACAAGGACGAAGACGCCCCGATTTTCCAGGTAGCGGATATCGGCCTGGTCGCGGATCTGTTCAACGCCGTGCCAGAGCTGACGGGGAAGCTTTGATTTCCCGCAATTAGCTTGCCGCCCATCCGTCGCGGGGATAGCGTCTCCCGCGACGGAGGCCATTCAATGCGCTGGAATATCCCCTTGCTGGCGGCCGCGGTCGCGATGACCGCATCGACTACTCAGGCCGCGAAACCGCTGGACCCGATTCCGCTGGCTCATGTCGGGCCATGGGAAGTCAATTACGATGACGACAGCTGCCATCTGATCGGCACCTTCGGCAGCGGTGACGAGCGGATCATTGCCCGGTTTACGCGGTTCCGGCCCGGCGATGGATTTTCGCTGGCGCTGATCGGCAAGCCGATGACAACCTCGGCATCGAGCTCTAGAACGAAGCTCGATTTTGGTCCGGTGGTTGATCCGCAAGAGTACGAATCGCTTAACGGCATGATGGGCGCTGCTCCTGCTGCAGTATTCAGCTCAATGACCCTGATTGAACGACCCAAACTCGCCAAAGGCACCACTTTGGCCGAGGCCATCAAGGCTTTTCAATTTGCGACCATTACCGCTGAGCAAGAGGCAGCGGTCCGTACCCTGACGGTCCTACCAAAGAACGGGAAATCATACCGTCTGGCCCTAGGTCCAATGGCCGCGCCAATGGCGACGCTGCGCGGCTGCACAAATGATCTGGTCCGGCATTGGGGGCTCGATCCTGCCGAACAAGCGAGTTTGACTCGCGCGCCGGCACCTATCGACAACCCGGGGAACTGGATGAGTTCCAGGGATTATCCGACAAACATGCTACGGCGGGGAGGTAATGGCCTGGTTAGATTCCGGCTTGATATCAGCGAGACCGGTTCAATCTCCGGATGTCATATTCAATCCACAACAAATCCTGATGCGTTCGCAGATCTCAGCTGCCAGCTGATTTCTAGGCGCGGCCGGTTCAATCCAGCACTGGACCGCAATGGCAAGACGATCAAATCCTACTTTATCAGCTCAGTCAAATGGATGGTTCCGGGCTAACGCACACTTCCGTCAATGCTCGCCGCCGCGCTCGGTCAAACCGATTGCATCAGGATCAAACCGCGGATTGCCCTTTGCCCGGATCGAGATAGCGCGCACCCCGCGCCGCGCGATCTCGCGGCGTTGCTCGGCGCGCAGCCCGCCATCGCCCAGCGCCTCGTCCTCCTCGCCCAGCAGATGCGCGGCGATGATGGCGCGTTCGCGGGCAAGGTTCTGCTCGACCCGTTCGACATCGCGCGGGGCGAGCGTGCCGGGCCTGGTGGTTTCGGGTCCGCGCGGGCGGGCCCGGCGTTCAAGCTGGCGCAGCGCCCCTTTGCGCATATGGGTGACATGATCGTCGAGCAGCGTCCCGCAGGCGCGCCGGGCCAGCGCTTCGGCGGCAAGCGCTTCAGTCCGTTCCAGCGCCTCTGGATCCTGCAGTTCCCAGCGCGAGCCGATCGCGTCCGCCGGATCGCCTAGCTGATCGAGCGAGACTACCGAAGCGCCAGCCGTCCGGGCCGATGCGCGTTGTTCCAGCCGGACCCGGTGGCGCAAGCTCTGCAGTTCGCCGCGCAGCAGCCAGTTGACGAAGGTGGTGAAGCGGGCCTTGCCCGGATCATAGGCGAGGATCGCGCGGTAGACGCCGATGGCGCAGGCCTGGGCGGCATCATCGCACCCGTCGGTCAGGCCATAGGCGCGGGTGAAATGGCGAATGCGCGGAGCAATCAGACGCAGGATCCGGGCAAACCGGCGGTCGATCCCGGCGCGGGTTCGTCGCCCCGCCATATTGCCGCTGCGCAGCGCAAGGACTGCCGCAACTTCCACTTCCAGCACATCGGTAACCGTCGACATTGGCTCTCCCCGCCCGGTGCGCGCCGAGGCGGACCGATCGATGCCAAGCTAGAATTACCGGGTGAAGGCCGCGATGATGACAGGGTCCGGGCGAATACCTAGGATGCGCCGGGAGCAACCCGCTCATACAGGTTCACCGTTGCACCATCTTCCAGCACATGGCGATCATATCGGACAAAGCCGAGCGCGCTCGCCACAGAAACCGAAACGTCATTGTCTTCCTCTATCATGCAGGCGATCCGCTGGGGCCCATGCGCGGCATCGAACCAGGCCAGGCTGGCGCGCATCGCCTCTTTGGCAAGGCCTTCGCCCCAGGCGCTACGGTCAATGATCCATCCGGCTTCGGGCACATCGTCCAGCCCTTTGCCGAACCCGCGCAGGCTGCGGAATATTCCGCAATTGCCGATGATCTGCGCCGCGCCGCGGCGACGGACCATGAAGCTGCCATAGCCATGCAGCGCCTAGCTGCCGGCATTGCGCATCAGCCGGGCAAAGCTGTCGGCCTCGTTTGGCGTGTGATTGCCCAGAAACCGCCGCATCTCGTCACCCAGTGTCAGCGCGTGAATCTCTGTGAAATCAGCGGCGGCTGGTTGCCACAGCTCGAGGCGATCTGTGGTGATAAGCGGGCCATTGGCAAACGCCGCGCCGCTCACAGCAGCTGGTCAACCACGTGGATAAAGACGCCGACCAGCCCGCCAACCAGCGTGCCGTTGATCCGGATGAACTGCAGGTCGCGGCCAACTGCGCCTTCGATCCGGTCGGTCACGGTTCGGCTATCCCAGCGCTTGACCGTTTCGGAGACCAGCCGGACAATATGATCGCCATAACGGGTGGCAATGCCGACCAGCGTCCGGCGGGCGAAGCGATTGACCAGCGTCTGCAGCCGGCCATCGCGCTGCAGCGCATCGCCCAGCTCGGCCAGGCTGGCGCCAAACTGGCCAGCGAGCGCCTGATCGGGATCGCGGGTCGAGCGCAGCAGCGCGGCGCGGGTCCGCTCCCAGATCCCGTCGAGCCAGCGGCTCATGGCGGGGTTGGCGAGCACTTCCAGCTTCATCTGCTGGACCCGGTCCTGCATTTTGGGATCGTGCAGCAAATCATGGGCCAGCGTCTCGAGCCCTTCCTCCACCTTGCGGCGCAGCGGGTGATCGGGATCGACAATGGTTTCGGCGAGCAGCTTGTAAAGCCCGTCGAGGATCCCGTTGGCCAGCCGCTCGTCCAGCCCGGTCCAGCGTAAAATGCCATTGGCGCGGGTATGGATCATGTCGCGGAGCAGCGCCTCATTGTCCTCCAGCGTCAGCGCTGCCCAGCGGATCAGGCTTTCGAGCAGCGGCAGATGGCGCTTGTCGGCAATCGCAGCGGTCAGCAACTGGCCGAGCAGCGGCGCGATATCGAGCTTTTCGAGCTGGTTCCTGAGGCCGGTCTTGACCAGCCCGCCAAGCTGTTCGGGATCGAGCGACTGGAGCATATCGCCGATCAGATTGGCAGCCCCTGCGCGCAGCCGCACGCCGCCTGCACCAGCCTCGCTGCGGCGCGGATCAGACAGGAAGTTTCCCGCCGCCGCCGCCAGATTCATCCCCAGCAGGCGCCGCGCGACGACCGGAGGGATCAGGAAGTTCTCGCGCAGGAACGCCGCCATCGTCTCGGCAATGCGGTCCTTGTTCTCAGGGATAATCGCGGTGTGCGGGATCGGAATTCCCAGCGGGTGGCGGAACAGCGCGGTTACCGCAAACCAATCGGCCAATCCGCCGACCATCGCCGCCTCGCTGAAGGCCAGCACATAGCCCCAGGCCGGGTGGATGCCTTCAAATTGGCGGACGACCAGATAAACCCCGGCCATGACCAGCAACAGCCCGGTCGCAAACAGCCGCATCCGCCGCGCCCGGTCGACCGGGACCAGAGCAGTGGCTGGCAGCGTGGCCGGCCGAAACTTGAGAGGACCAGCGCTCACTCGGCCGGAAGCGGACCGGGCTGGTTCTGGCCCGGATATTCGGCTTCCAACTCATCACCGGGCTTGTAGGTAAGGAACATCCGGCGCAGCTTCGGCCCGACCCGCTTTTCGAAGCCATCGGCCAGGCTGAACCCGGCGGGCACGATCAGCAACGTCAGCAACGTCGAGAGAATAAGCCCGCCGATCACCACGGTGCCCATCGGCGCGCGCCAGGCGCCGTCACCCGACAGCGACACCGCGGTCGGCACCATCCCGGCGGTCATCGCCACGGTGGTCATCACGATCGGCTGGGCGCGCTTGTGTCCGGCCTCGACGACTGCGGCGAATTTCTCGGTCCCCCGCGCCATTTCCTCGATTGCAAAGTCGATCAGCAGGATCGAGTTCTTGGCGACAATCCCGAACAGCATGAGGATCCCGATGAATACCGGCATCGAGATCGGCTGGCCAAGGAACGCCAGCGCAAGCAGCCCGCCGAGCGGCGCCAGGAACAGCGAGCCCATATTGACCAGCGGCGAGACGAACCGGTGGTACAGCAGCACCAGCACCGCAAACACCAGCAACACGCCAGAGACCAGCGCAATCCCGAAGTTGACCAGCAGCTCCTGCAGGAACTTGTCCGAACCAACCGCCTCGTTGGAGACGCCGGTGGGCAGGTTCTTCATCATCGGCAGCTCTTTGATCTTGGCATTGGCATCGCCTGAAACCGCTCCGGGCGCCAGATCGGCGCCAATCAGGATGCGGCGCTGCTGGTTGTAGCGCTGGATGCTAACCGGGCCCGAGCCGAAGCCGATTTCCGCCACGCGTGATAGTGGCACAGAACCGCCCGAGGAGGTGGCGACCGGCAGGTTCTGCAAGGTCGACAGATCGCGCCGCGAATCGACTGACAGCCGCACCCGGATCGGCACCTGACGATCGCTCAGCGAAAATTTGGCCGCGTTCTGATCGATATCACCCAGCGTGGCGATCCGGATCGTCTGGCTGAGCGATGCCGTCGTGACGCCAAGGCTGGCGGCCAGATCCATCCGCGGACGGATGATGATTTCCGGCCGCCGCATATCGGCATTGACCCGCGGCGCGACCACTTCGGGCAGCGCGCTCATCTGCTCGATCACGGTCGCGGCAGTCGCCTCGAGCAGTTTCGGGTCCGAACCCGACAGCATGACCGTGATCGGTCGGCCGCTGCCGCCGGGAGGGCCAGCCTGGTTCATTTCCTGGAAGGTCACGCGGGCATCGGCGATCTTTTGGAGCAGCGGGGTCAGCTCGCGTTCGAATTGCTGGCTGGTCTTTTCGCGATCTGTCTTGAGGGTAATGAAGATGCGGGCATTCCCCTCGCTGATCCGCTCCAGCGCAGCCAGCACCTCGGGCCTCCGGTTGACGATAGTGGCGACCTGGTCGGCTATCTGTTCTGTCTGCTTCAAGGTCGTGCCAGGGACCATTTCGATCCGAATCTGGCTGAAGTCGCTGTTGACCGACGGGAAGAATTGCATCGGGATCATGGCAAATAATGAGACTGTCAGCGCCAATGCCCCCATCCCGATGCCAATCATCCACAGCCGGTGATCCCGCAGCCGCGCAGCCATCCGCCTGCGGAGCGATAGCCGGGTGCCGGTCGCCGCCAGACGAGCCTTGTAGCCCCCCACCTTGGCCGTATCGAGCGACCAGTGGAGCACCTTCATATAGCGGTCCATCCACACCCCGCCGCCATGTTCGGCATGACCGAAGGCTTTGAGGAAATAGGCCGCAACCATCGGCGTGATCATTCGGGCCACAGCCAGGCTGAGCAGTACCGAAACCACCACGGTCAGTCCGAAATTCCGAAAGAACTGTCCGGCAACGCCTGGCATCAGGCCAACCGGCAGGAACACCGCAACAATCGAGAAGGTTGTGGCGACGACCGCCAGGCCAATCTCGTCAGCAGCATCGATCGAGGCCTGATAGGCGCTCTTGCCCATCCGCATATGCCGGACGATATTCTCGATCTCGACGATCGCATCATCGACCAGCACACCCGCGACCAGGCCCATTGCGAGCAGCGACATCCCGTTCAGTGTGAAGCCCAGCCAGGTGTGCATAAACCAGAACGCCGGGATCGCCGACAGCGGGATGGCGATGGCCGATATGAGCGTGGCGCGCCAATCGCGCAGGAAGAAGAACACCACGATCACCGCGAGGATCGCGCCCTCTACCATCGAGGCGATCGAACTTTCATATTGCTGCTTGGTATAATCGACCGAGGTGAACAGCCGGGTGAAATGAACCCCCGGATGGGCCTTTTCGAGCTTGCCGATCTCGGTCACTGCATCATCGTAGACGCTGACGTCCGAAGCCCCGCGCGCGCGCGCGATGCTGAAGGTAACCACCGGCTTGCCGTTGATTTTGGCGGCAGTGGTGACTTCGCCATAACTGTCCGAAACCCGGGCGAAATCGGCCAGCTTGATCGTCCGCCCTCCGCCCAGTGGGATATCGGTTTGCGACAGCTCAAAGGCATCCTTGGCATTGCCGAGCACCCGCACCGACTGGCGCGATCCGGCGATTTCAGCCTTGCCGCCCGCCGCATTGATATTGATCTGGCGCAGTGCCGCATTGACCTGGCTGGCGGTGACCCCAAGCGACTGCATCCGCAGCGGATCGAGTGTCACCAAAATCTCGCGATTGACCCCGCCGCCGCGCTCGACTGCGGCCATGCCGGATACCGAAAGCAGCCGCTTGGCAACCGTATCGTCGATGAACCATGACAACTGTTCCAGCGTCATGTCATCGGCCGCGACCGCGAAATAGGCGATCGGATCGGATGACGTTTCGGCCTTGAAGACCTGCGGCTCAAGGATCCCGTCAGGCAGCTCGCTGCGGGCCTGATCAATCGCGTTCTTTACCTCATTGACCGACTGGTTGATGTCCTCGCCGATCTGAAACTGGATAATGGTCTGGCTGCTGCCTTCCTGCGCAGTCGAACTGATCGTTTCGATGCCGTTCAGCGATCGCACCGCCGATTCAATCCGCTGGGTGATCTGCGTCTCGATCTCGGCCGGCGCGGCACCAGGCTGGGCAATCACCACGATCACCACCGGGAATTCGATGTCCGGATCGTTCTGGACCTCCATCCGCATGAAGCTGAGGATGCCGGCCAGCATCAATCCGAAGAACAGCACGATCGGCACCACCGGGTTGCGGATCGACCAGGCAGAGATGTTGCGAAAGTTCATCGGATGATCTCAAACTTTCCCACCGGTTTACTGCTTCACCAGCTTGGGATTGACCTTCTCGCCCGGCGAGAGGAACCCGCCAGCGCGCATCACAACCCGTTCGCTGCCAGACAGGCCGGCGGCGATGGCGATGCCCCGGTCGGTCACGATCCCGGTTTTGATGTCGCGGCGCAGCGCCTTGTTATCCTTGCCGACGATGTAGACATAGCTGCCCTTCGCGTCCGACAGAATGGCGGATTCGGGCAGCATCGGGGCAACCACCGATCCGCCGCGTATGGTCGCGCTGGCAAAGCCGCCGGGGCGCAATTCGGTCGCATAGGGCAAGGCGATTCGGGCGATCCCTTGGCGGGTCAGCGGATCAATCACGGGTGCGATCTGCCAGATCTGGCCGGTGAAGCTCTTGGCCGAACCGGCCGGGGTAACCTGAGCGGTAACGCCGGGGCTAAGCGCGGCCATATCGGTTTCGCCCAGCTGGGCCTTCAGTTCCATTTCCCCGCCCTTGGCAATCCGGAACAGCACGCCGCTGCCTGCGCCAACCACCTGGCCGGGCTCAACCTTGCGTTCGAGCACCAGACCGGCTGCCGGAGCGACGATATCGAGCCTGGCAGTGCGGGCCTGCAGCTCGCCCAATTGGGCGCCGGCAACCCGGACCCGGGCACCCGCCGCATCGCGGGTCGCAGTCAGCCGATCGACATCGGCTTTTGAGATGAAGCCGCGATCAACCAGCTTGAGCGCGCGATCAAGATTGGCCTGGGCGAGCCGGGCATCGGCTTGGGCAACCTGAATTTGCGCCGAAGAGCTCGCCTGCTGCTGGACCTGGACCCGGCGATCGACCACGGCCAGGACCTGGCCCTGGCCAACCCACTGGCCCGGCTCAACCAGCACAGACATCACCTGTCCACCCTCGCCAACCGATCCTACCGGCATTTCGCGGCGTGCCGCCAAGGTGCCGGTGGCGTTTATCATGCCCTCAATCAGGGCGCTGCCCGGCGCAATCACTGAAACCACCGGCGCCTGTCCCTCAGCATCGGCCGCAGCCGCGGGTGCATCGCCGCGATGCATGAAGAACCACAGCCCGACCAGCAGCGCCGCGATGACAAATCCGATGATGATCATTTTCCGCCGTGAGCGGCGATCTTCCTCGCGCGCATCGAGCAGCGGATTGTAGGATCCGGCCCCTCCCGGCATCTCCGCCCCGGACTGCAGCGGGGCATCGATCCTCGAATCGTAATTCATCGCGATTATTGCCTCCGACTGAGTCTCTCGAGCGGCGTTCGGACACTGTCCAACCCGACACTTGGTCATTAAGTGTATTACACTGCTATATCACTAGCGGCAAGTCCCGACCAGAAACTCCGATATATCCGGCACGCCATAGTCGTATGCCCGCGCCGAAGCAATGCGCAGTCGGCGAATTGCGCAGGCGTGTCTGCCAACTGCAACAGTGGTTTGCTTGCCTGATCAATAAGCGCGGGTCCGAATGGGAAGTAGCCTCTCAAACGCGCGCAGTATTGGTGTGCGGGATGCAAAAAGGGGGCGCCATAACATGGCACCCCCCTCCGTAATAATGCGGAAGTGCTTTAGCGCACCCTGCCGCGCTGGACCATATTGACCACGGCGAGCAGAACCACCGCGCCAGCGAAGGCTACGAGTAAGCCGGTAATAGAAAATTCCTGCACCGAACCGGTGATGCCGAACCGTTGTGACACAAGATTGCCTAGAACCGAGCCGACACAGCCCACCAGGACATTCATCATGATCCCCATCGACGCATCACGGTTCATGACCTTGCTGGCGAGCCAGCCTGCGATACCGCCCACGATTATTGCAATAATCCAGCCCATTTCAAACATCCTCCTGCTTGCAACCGCCCCGGCACCGCTTCGATCGGTGTCGAAAACAGATTTCGGCCCGGTGGACACCAAATGTCTGCCGGGCCGGTCAAGACTACATGAGCACGAACAGGCTGTCGCGCATCAATTTTTGGGGATGGAAGTCGCAATCAGTATTTGTGCTGACGCTCATACAGATCGCGGTAATGCTGGATTCGCGTGACCCGGAGGCCCTGCATCCCCGACCGGTCGACCGCGCGCTGCCACGAAGCAAATTCCTCAAGCGTCAGCGAATAACGCTCGCATACTTCTTCGATCGACAGCAGCCCGCCGTTCACCGCAGCGACGACTTCAGCCTTGCGCCGCACGACCCAGCGGGTCGTCTTGGGCGACGGCAGCGAATCAACTGTGAGCGGCTCGCCAAGCGGGCCGATCACCATTGCCGGACGGATCTTCTGGTTCTCGATCATAAATTTCCTTGATCGCCGATATAAGGTTCGGCGACATCCGCCTCAATGCACGGCTGGTCTTTGCCATCCGCTAAATCAGTAGGGTTAACGAGATATAGGCCATAGGAGGCCGCGGAAAGCGTGGCCGCAGCACTGCGATCAAAACTGCCCACCGCAGCAGGGCTACCGGTCTCAAGCGCCAGAATTGCACGCCGTGCATCGTATGCGGCTGACAGGCGGGCGTGCAGGCCGGGCCAATCGAGCAGCGAAGCCTCACGGCCATCCCTGCCTTTTCCCTGCTTGTTGCCGGCACCTGTGCGTTCCCGAAGGCTGCCAATAAGATCGAGTCCGAATTCCATAACGGCCGGTATAGCCATGAGAACGTCAAGATGAGGTAAAGCCCGACTTTACTTTGTGTTGATGGAGGTTAACCGAAGTCAGCGGCTTGTTTTGCGCGAATCCCCGCAGCCGTGTAAGGCCCGCGCGCCATGTCCAAGCTTTCCGCGTCACCGCTGCCCGAATCCCAATCCTTCCCCCGGCTTGTGTCCGGGGCGTCGCTGTTCCAGTTGCCCGAACCAATGGCAGGCAAGCGGATCGTGGTTGCCATGTCCGGCGGGGTCGACAGCTCGGTGGTGGCCGCGCTTGCCGCGCGCAGCGGGGCCGAGGTTATCGGCATCACACTCCAGCTGTATGATCACGGCGCCGCCAGCGGCCGCAAGGGTGCGTGCTGCGCCGGCGATGACATCCGCGATGCCCGCGCAGTGGCCGACCGGCTGGGGATCGCGCATTATGTGTTCGATCACGCCAATTCCTTCCGCGCCGAGGTGGTCGAGCGCTTCGCCGATGATTATTTGGCCGGGCGCACTCCGATCCCCTGCATCCGCTGTAACATGGGGCCGAAGTTTACCGATCTGTTCGCCATGGCGCAGGAGCTTGGGGCCGATTGCCTGGCAACCGGACATTATGTTCGCCGCGAAATGGGCGCAGGCGGCCCAGAACTTCACCGCGCTTTCGATCCCGCCCGCGATCAGAGCTATTTCCTGTTTGCCACCACCGAAGCCCAGCTCGATTATTTGCGCTTTCCGCTGGGCGGGATGCCCAAGTCGGAAGTCCGCCGGATCGCCGAGGCAGAGGGCCTCCGCGTCGCCGCCAAGCCCGACAGTCAGGACATCTGCTTTGTTCCCGATGGCGATTACGCCGCGGTCGTGCGCAGCGTCCGCCCCGCAGGCGCAGCCCCGGGCGAGATTGTCCATGCGGCCAGCGGCGCAGTGCTGGGGACGCATCAGGGGGTGATTGGTTTCACTGTCGGTCAGCGACGCGGGCTGGAAATCGGCGGCCTAGCCGAGCCGCTTTATGTCATCGGAATTGATGCTCCGGCGCGGCGGGTCATGGTCGGGCCGAGGCAAATGCTGGCGGTTGGCGCCGCGCATCTGATTGAGACCACCCGGATTGGTCCGCTCCCCGATGTGCCGCTGACGGCCAAGGTCCGCAGCCTTGCCAAGCCGGTACCGGTGACAATGGCGGGTTCGCTCGGTGACGGCAGCGCCGCAACGATCCGTTTTGCCGCGCCCGAATATGGCGTCGCCCCTGGTCAGGCCGCGGTAATCTATGCAGGCGATCGGATAGTTGGCGGCGGCTGGATCGAGACGACCGAACCGGCGTTCTAAGCAGCCGACGCGCCGTCCTGCGTGATCAGGGCCTGCGCAATCAGGACCCGCGCATCGGAACCGAACGCCACCGCTTCCAGCGATGGGGCGAGCGCGCATTGCCCCGGCGCGGCGAGCTCTCCTGCAACGCGCACATCGCCCTGCAGTGGAACCACCAGAATCGGCGCCCCGGCATAACGCGCTATGGTCTCCGGATCGGGCGCGCCCATCAGCCGATCAAGCCGGAACAGCGGGCCATCGACCAGCGTCAGGCTGCCGTCCGGTGCGATATGCCGGCGCAGCGCCGGATCATGCGCTTCGCCCCGCGCCACCGCGACACCTGCATCCAGATGCAGTTCGCGCGGACGGCCATAGTCATAGAGCCGGTAGGTGATGTCGCTATTCTGCTGAACCTCGATCAGACTGACCCCGGCGCCGATCGCATGGACCGTGCCGGCCGGAATATAGAAGAAATCGCCGGCCCGAACCTTGTGCCATTCGAGCAGTTGCTCGATCGAACCGTCCAATGCGGCGACGCGAATCTGATCTGCACTGGTCCGCTCGAGAAACCCGATAGCCAGCGCCGCGCCGGGATCGGCCGCGATCACCAGCCAGCATTCTTCCTTGCCCTGGCGGCCCAATCCCTGCGCAAGAGTTTGCGCGTCCGAGGGATGAGCCTGGACCGAGAGCTTTTCCGACGTGAAGATATATTTGACCAGCAAGCCTTGCAGCGCAGGCGGCGGCTCAAACCACACCTCGCCGATCCGCTGCCCGGCGGGCGCGACAAACGGCGCGGGGAGCTGATCCTTGCCCCACGGCTTTTCGACCATCCGGACAGGCAGCAGCGCGCTCACTGATTGGCAGCGCCATAGAGCTTGCCGACCTTCTGCGCACCGGCTGCGCTGGTCACCAGAATGTCTTCGCCATCGACGACAATGATGACATTCTCGAGCCCGATCACCGAAACCCGAGGGCCGTCGCTATCGACCAGCACATTGCGGCATTCGACCAGTTCGGCCCGGGCGGCACCGGCGCCGCGCACTGCGTTGCCGGCAGCGTCGCGGTCCAACGCGACGTGCAGCGCTTCCCAATTGCCGATATCGGACCAGGCCATATCCACCGCGACCATAGCGGCATGGGCAGTATTCTCCATCACGGCATAATCTACCGATTCGCCCTCGATCGCCGAGAATGCCTCAGGCTCTGGATGGAACCGCCGGCCATCGGCATGACCCCCGGCCACCGCCTTGCGGGCAGCCGCCAGAATTTGCGGACGATGCGCGCCCAGCTCGCGCAGGAAGTCGCTGACCCGGAATGCGAAAATCCCGCCATTCCAGGCGTAGCCGCCCTCGGCAAGGAAGGCCTTGGCGCGGCTCAGTTCCGGTTTTTCGATAAACCGGGCAACCTTGAAGCCCGCCCCTTCCTTGAAGCCCGGTCCGTCAATCGGATCGCCCTGCCGCAGATAACCGAAGCCGGTCTCGGGTCCGGTCGCCTCGATCCCGAACGACACCAGCCAGCCCGCGCGGGCCAGGGCCGATGCGGCCGCTGCGGCGCTGCGAAAGGCGCCAACGTCGCCGATGTGGTGATCGCTGGGGCATACCAGCATCACTGCGTCTTCGGGCAAGCGCAAGGCTGCCAACGCAATCGCGGCAGCAGTATTACGGGCGCAAGGCTCGATGATGATCTGGGCTCCCGCCTGCCCGCCAAGCTGCGCCTCGACCTGCTCCACATGCGCCGCGCCGGTGACGATGACTGGCGCCGCGAAGCCCCCATCTTCTCCGGCGCGCGTGAGCGTCGCCTCGAACAGGGTCTGATCGCCGATCAGCGGCAGGAACGGCTTGGGCTTTACCGCCCGGCTGCGCGGCCACAGCCGCGTGCCGCTGCCGCCGCACAGGATTACCGGGGTGATGGCATTGGTCATGACAAGATACTCATTCGGAAGGCGCTTTAACATAAATGGGCTATTCGTCCCAAGGTTCCAACCGGCAGCCTTCGCCTTCGCGGAATGTGGCGGTCTGGCGGCTGAGCAGCGGAAAGCGGGCAGTGACGCTCTTGGCCTCTTCATCCGCGCTCAACATCACCAGTTCCATGCCCGATTCAAAATCCTTAGCGCAATCAGACAGGCTGCGGCCACCGACATAATGGCACGAGCAGGCGACCCGCGCGCCATAGGATGCGCCGGTGCTGGCATAGCCCCCCAGCGGCTTCCAGAAATAGGCGAGCAGCGCGGCGAGCAAGACCACGGCGAAAAAAAGCAGACGTCCCCGGCGACTGGGCCCAGTCGGCTTTGCGCCCGAATTTGCGACTGTTGGGTTTACGGTTGCCATATCTATCCGGTTGCGCGAGGGGAACGCGCCATGTCGACACGCCGCTTGTCCCTTATCTTGCCGCTGCTTGCGCTGCCAGCCCTTATGGCCTGTGGCAGCAAAACCCCGTCGCTGCCGCCCTTGACCGACGCCGCTCTGGCTGCCGTCGTCGAGCGGCCCGGTGTCGCCCGCGAAAAGCTGGCCCGCGCGGTTGATGCGCTGTTCAGCCAAAGCGATACCGCTGAAACCCGGGCGGTGCTGGTCCTGCATGGCGGGCGGATCGTGGCCGAACGCTATGGCCCCGGCTACCACGAGAACACGCGGTTCGTCAGCTGGTCGATGGCCAAGACGGTTACCGGCGTGATGATCGGGCTGATGGTGGCAGATGGCCGCCTGCGGCTGGATGAAAGCGTTCCGATCCCGGCGTGGCAACGCCCCGGCGATCCGCGCGGCGAGATTACCCTGCGCCAGCTGCTGCAGATGCGCTCGGGCCTCAGGCATACCGAGGCAGGCGATACGATCTATAAGTCCGACGAGGTGCGGATGCTGTTCCTTGATGGGCGCGACGACATGGCCGCCTATGCCGAGGCCCAGCCTCTGGAGGCCGAGCCCGGCCGCAAGTGG
>JANOFJ010000113.1:0-18440 GCA_031413595.1 Novosphingobium sp. | reverse complement strand
AAATTAAAACATTGTAATCGGCGCCCCATGCCAGCACAGGCAGAGCGATGACCGACCAATCCACCGCCCCTGAAAGTCGCACACCGATCACCGCCGGGGTCCAGTTCGACCCCTCGATAGCCAGCAAGATGCTGACCCGGTTCGGCCATGGTGGCTGGCTGGGAATGCGCTATCACGCGCATGGCGATGACTGGGTGGAGCTGGCGCTGCCCTGGCGCGAGGATCTGGTCGGGATTCCCGGCAGCGGAGTGCTCGCGTCCGGCCCGATCATCAGCTTGATGGACAACGCCACTTCGATGGCAGTCTGGACGATGCGGGGACCATTCACACCGCAGGTCACGGTCGATCTGAGGGTTGATTACATGCGCGCCGCCATACCCGGCAAGACCGTGATCGGCCGGGGCGAATGTTACAAGCTGACCCGCTCGATCGCCTTTGTCCGCGGGATCGCCCATGACGGCGACATTAATGATCCGGTCGCCCATGTCGCGGGCACCTTCATGGTTCTGGAGGCAGCGGGGGGATGAGTGACACAACCATTGGCTTGCCGCCTTACGCCCGGGGCCTGGGGATCGAGATCGATCATATCGAGCATGGCATGCCGGTACTGGGGGTCGAATTTAGCGATCGCATCCAGGGCCGTCCCAGCTTCCTTCATGGTGGAGCGCTGAGCGGGTTGATGGAGATGGCTGCGATCGCCGCGCTTCAGGCAGCGCTCGACCGGCGCGGCGATGCAGTGCGGCTAAAGCCGATCAATATCGCGGTGGAATTCATGCGCGGCGGTACGCAGCAGCGGACCTTTGCGGTGGGCCGGGTAACCCGGGCGGGTAGGCGTCTCGCCTGCGTCAGCGCCGAAGCCTGGCAGGATAACCGCGACAAGCCGATTGCCACGGCGTTGATGAATATCTTGCTCAGTCCGATTGGTGGCCCGGCTTCGGAACCAGCCGAATGACCACGACAAGCCCGATGTTTGGCGGAGCGGGGGCGCTAGGCGCCAGCTCTAGCTGCGCCGCATCGGCGCGGGCGCGGGCAAGGATCGCAACCGGCACCCCGGCCTCATAGGCGAGAAGGTCCGCGCTCCCCAGCCAGCGGGCCTGACGCAAGGTGAGGTCATCGGGGTCGGCGCTGGTCAGAATTAATTCGACTACCGCACCCAGGGCAGGCTCCGCCCCCTCCAACCAGTCATCGACCGCAGCCTCGCTCTGGTCGCGCAGCGGATCGAGTACCCCGCCCTCGCCCAGAGCAACATCGAGCGCGCGCCGCCGGTCTCCGCCATCGGGGAAACGCGCGCGCAAGGCTGCGCGGGCAGCGAACAGCGCATCGGCAAGCCGTCCCAGTCCGGGCGGCAGCAGTGCTTCAAGCCGCAGCCGCAGCGCCTTGGCCAATCCCGCCGAGGCCCCGCCGGTGCCGATCGCGATCAGCACCGGCGAGCGGTCGAGCAAGCTCGGCACGGTAAAATCGCACAGCGCCGGGCGGTCTACCACATTGACCAGCAACCCGCGCGCGCGCAGGCGGGTTGCCGCCGCAATCGCTTCGCCCTCATCCTCGATACCGACAAAGGCCAGCCGGGCGTCAGCTTGTTCGCCAGCGACAATGCCGCCGGCCTTTTCAACCAGCCGCCGCTTGGCCGCCGCCGCCTCGCCTTCACCGAGCACGATCACCGGCTGTCCGGTAATGCGGTGGAACAGGGGGAGGCTGCCTATCATTTTTGCTGACCAGTCACTTGAGCCAATCGGGCACACGCTCGGCGGCGAGAATCGTGGCCGGGTCGATCCGATCGGCCACTACCGCCCAGCGCGCCTCATCGACCATCACTTCAGGGACCAGCGCGCGGCTGTTGTAGGTGCTGGCCATGGTCGCGCCATAGGCACCGGCGGTGCGAAACAATGCCAGGTCTCCGGCGGCAACCACGTCAATCGTGCGGCCCATCGCGAAGGTATCCGAGCTTTCGCAAATCGGGCCGACGATATTGGCGGTCATCGTCGCGCCGCTCGGTCGGACCGCGACAAAATCATGCCAGGCATCGTACATCGCGGGCCGCGCCAAATCGTTCATCGCCGCATCGACGATCACAAACGGAGCGACTGCCCCTTCCTTGACGCGGATTACCCGGGTCAGAAGCACGCCGGTATTGCCCGCGATAACGCGCCCCGGCTCGAACATCAGCGTCACATCCCAATCGGCTGTGACCCGCGCGACCATCGCCGCATACTCTTCAGGCGCAGGATATATATCGCCCGCCTTGTAAGGAACCCCAATCCCGCCGCCGAGATCCATATGGGTGACCGGATGGCCGGCTGCGCGGATCTCGCGCATCAACGCGCCCATCTTGGTAAAGGCGGCTTCCAGCGGATCGAGGCTGGCCAGCTGGCTGCCGATATGGACCGCAAGGCCCCGCATGTTGAGCCCCGGCAGCGCGCAAAGCCGGGCGTAGATCGCCCCGGCACGGTCATAAGGCACGCCGAACTTGTTTTCCGCTTTGCCGGTCGAAATCTTGCCATGCGTTCCCGCATCGACATCGGGATTGACCCGCAGCGCCACGTTCGCGCGTCGCCCGCGCGCGGCGGCCAGCGCCGCAAGCTCGATCCCCTCTTCTTCGGATTCGACATTGAACTGCCCAATCCGGGCTTCCAGCGCGCGGATCATTTCGCCCGCATCCTTTCCTACGCCGGAAAAGACCACGCCTTCCGCCGGAATACCGGCCGCAAGCGCGCGGTCCATTTCACCGCCCGAGACGACATCGGCACCGTAACCTTCTTGCGCCATGACCCGCAACACAGACAGATTGGGGTTGGCCTTGATCGCATAGGCGATGTGAACGCGCGGCAGAATACTCAGCGCCTCGCGGAACACTCGGGCGTGACGGGTCAGGGTGGCCCGCGAATAGACGTACACGGGCGTGCCCACGCTTGTCGCAATAGCAGCCAGCGAGACATCCTCAGCGTGGAGAACGTCGCCGCGGTAGGTAAAATGGTCCATGGGTTAACCTTGAAAAACTACAGCATGATGCGAAAAAGTGGGAACCGGTTTTTCGCAACAAATCACGCGACAACAAAGGATGATTGAGCCGCGCTATTCGTCTGCGGGCGGCAGATCGAACGGATCGTCGGTACGTTCTTCCGAGCGTTTTCGCAGCTCCACACTACGCTCGGGCGCGGCTTGTGGAGGCGTCTTGACCAGATCCTCGGCGGTTGGCTGATCCGCGCGGCCATAGGGGGCAACCGGCAGCGAGTTGCCAGCCACCGGCTTGAGGCCAGCCTTCACCCCGCAAGCGGACAGGCCGAGCAAAGCAGCGGCAAGGGTCAAGCCAGACAAGATCGGGCGGGGCATAACGATCACTCCATGCCCAGCGCGGTGCGCGCTTCGGCAATTCGCTTCCTTACCTCGTCCGGTGCGGTTCCGCCATGGCTGCAACGTGCTGCCACCGAAGCCTCGACCGAAAGCGCTGCGAACACCCGTTCGTCAATCCGCGGGTCGATCGCCTTGAGATCGGCGAGCGGCAATGAGTCCAGCGCAACGCCCCGGCTTTCCGCCAGTTTGACCGCGGCCCCGGTGATATGATGGGCCTCGCGGAAGGGGATATTGGCCTGCTGCACCAGCCAATCGGCCAGATCGGTCGCGGTGGCATAGCCCAGCTCTGCCGCCGCGCGCATCCGCCCGGTCCGGAAGGTCGCCCCCTCAATCATCCCGGTCATGGCGGCCAGACACAGGGTCAGCAGGCTGGCGGCTTCGAACACCGGCGGCTTATCGTCCTGCATGTCCTTCGAATAGGCCAGCGGCAGGCCTTTCATGGTGATCATCAGCGCCGTCAGGCAGCCGATGATCCGCCCCGAATGGCCGCGCACCAGCTCGGCCGCGTCGGGGTTCTTCTTCTGCGGCATGATCGAGCTGCCGGTGGAGAGACTATCGGGCAGCACCACGAACCCGAACGGCTGGCTGGCCCAGATGATCAGCTCCTCGGCCAGCCGCGACAGATGCAGCGCGGTCTGCGCCGCGCTCATCAGATAATCGAGCGCGAAATCACGGTCCGAGACCGAATCGAGGCTGTTGGCGGTCGGGCCGGCAAAGCCGAGCGCCGCTGCCGTCGCGTGGCGATCGATCAGAAAGCCGGTTCCGGCCAGCGCCGCTGCGCCGAGCGGGCACTGGCTCATCCGCGTATGCGCATCGGCAAAGCGGGACCGGTCACGCGCGGCCATTTCGTAATAGGCCATCAGATGATGACCCAGCGTGACCGGCTGCGCGGTCTGCAAATGGGTGAAGCCGGGCATGATGCTGGCGGCATGTTCGGCGGCCCGGGTGACGAGCGCCACCTGCAGCATGCCCAGCGCTGCATCGGCCTGAACGCAAGCCTCGCGCACCCACAGCTTGAAGTCGGTCGCGACCTGATCGTTGCGGCTGCGCGCCGTATGGAGCCGTCCCGCGACCGGCCCGATCAGCTCGGCCAGCCGGCTCTCGGTGGTCATGTGAATGTCCTCAAGGTCCCAGTTTTCGGGAACGCCGCTCGCTTCATATTCGCCCGCAACCTGGTCGAGCCCGGCAGCAATCGTGGCTGCATCCTGGGCCGAGATGATGCCTTGCGACCCCAGCATCGCGACATGAGCCTTTGACGCGGCGATATCCTGCCGCCACAACGCCTTGTCGAACGGGATTGAGGCATTTATCTCACGCATGATCGCGGACGGCCCCTCGGCAAACCGCCCACCCCACATCTTGTTGGAGTTTACCTCGTTGTTGTCATCCCGGTCGCTCAAGCTTGCTGTCCTTGGCTTCACGCTATTTGCCGGGGGGTGCGATAGGGAAAGCAGCAAGGACGCGCAACCGCAAGCATCAAGCGGGGCGGCAGAGCTGTCGGGCACAATCGACCGCAGTCACAAGGGCAGCCAGATGCCCGAGTTCACTTTCACCGATCCGGCCGGCAAAGTGCTGCAGCTGACCTCGCTCAAAGGAAAGCCACTGCTGATCAATTTATGGGCCACCTGGTGCGGGCCTTGCGTGGCGGAATTGCCGATGCTCGACCGTCTGGCTGGCAGCGGGAGCATCAAGGTGCTGACTGTTTCGCAGGACATGGCCGAGCCGCAGAAAATCGCCGCCTTCCTGACGGCGCGCGGCCTCAAGAACCTCGAACCGTGGCTCGATCCGGAAAACCAGCTCAATTTTCACTACAACACCGGCATTTTGCCAACGAGTGTCTATTACGGTCCCGACGGCCGCGAAGTGTGGCGCTTTGTCGGCGCGCATGATTGGAACAGCGGCGAGACGACGAAGATGCTGGCGGAAGCAGCGCCGCGTTGATCATGCGGGTTGGTATCGCTAGCCGGCGCGGCAGAAGGAGCAAAGACGATGGCAGGACTGTGGTTTGAGGAATTTGTAATCGGGCAGGTGCTGCGCCACGAAATTCGCCGGACAGTTACCGAAGCAGACAACATGTGGTTCAGCGCGATGACCTACAATCCCGCGCAGCTTCATATTGACCACGACTATGCCTCGAAAACCGAATTCGGCAAGCCGCTGGTCAATTCGATCTTCACCCTCGGACTGGTGATCGGCCTGTCGGTTCAGGATACCACGCTGGGCACCACTGTTGCCAATCTGGGTATGACCGACACGGTGTTTCCCAAGCCGGTATTCGCCGGCGACACAATCCGGTCGGAAACCACCATCATGGCCTTGCGTGAAAGCAAGTCGCGCCCCGGGCAGGGCATCGTCACGATGGAGCATACCGGGCTTAACCAACGCGATGAAGTGGTCTGCAAGACCGTCCGCAACGCCCTGATGATGAAGCGCCCGGCATGAAGATGCGCTCGTTTCTCAATATTTCGGGGGATTGCGAATAGCTGACCGCCAGAGCCCGGACTGCAGGCGCCAGCGCGCGGAACCTTGGCCTGGAAGACGCCGGACCTGCTCGAAACCGATCAGTTAATTCAATAAACTGCCCACCTGGTGGTGGGCGCTGACGGGCTCGAACCGCCGACCCTCTCGGTGTAAACGAGATGCTCTACCAACTGAGCTAAGCGCCCTGACCCGGGGTCAAGAAGCGCGCCTCTAGCCGATAGTTGCAGCGGATGGAAGGCCCCTAGACCAACCGGGACGAAGCACTGCCCAACTCAGCGAAAAAGCGGGCGATGGCATCGGCGGCCTTGTCTGTCATGGTGATGAAGGCACGGCGGCGATCGGTTTCGTCTTCAACCCGCTGGAGCAGCCCGGTCTCGGTCATCTGTCCGATCCAGCGCAGCGCGGTGGTGGGCGGCACGCTGGCGGCGATGCACAACGAGGTGACCGAAACGCGGGCATGCTCGGCCCGCGCCGCGGTGAGATCGAGCAGCATGTCCCAGGCAGGATCGGCGAACAGATCACCATCGAAAAACCGCGCACGCAACTGGCGCTGGCGAATGATCCGGCGGACCAGCCGCGGATCGGGCAGCGCCGGCCGGGCCGCACGGACCAACCGGTCACCGCTGTCTTCTTCAGGGGCCGAAAAAGTCGGCTTGGGCGATTCGAACCGGAACGCGGCAGCAGCGCCGTCCCGCTCAAGCGGGGAAGAGGCCCCGCCGCTCAGCCTTTCAAGCCGCAGGGCAATTTCACCCACCTGCTCGGTCAGTCGCAGCAGCGTCAGCCGGTCTTCCTCAGAAAGTTCGCGCACCCTCAGGTTGGGCACCCGCGCCAGCACCCGGCCCAGCGCCATCACCCGCTCGGCCCTGCTGGGATTGACCAATATCTGGGGATTGGACTGATCAAGGCAGCCGAACACATCATCCAGCGCCTCGATCGTGGTGGAGACGACCAGCTGCGCGCCGCAATGGGCGACGCGCAGGTCGAGCCGGGCCAGCGCTGCCAGCGCAGTACCGGTCACTTGCGGGCAATCGAGCAGCACCACCTCGCCCAGCGGCCTCGGTTCCCCTTCGAGCAGATGCGCGACATCGCCCTGTTCGGCAATCCGGAAACCCGCCATTTCCGCATCGTCGCGGATCTGGTCGCGGACATGGGAGCGGTCGGCAAAGACAGAAAGCCCCAGCGGCAGGCCGCCGCCATCGTTGGCAGCGGACGCATAGTCGAAATTGGCGTTGGGGGCAGCTGAGCTCATAGCGATCCGACTCCGTGTTGTTGTGAACAGGAGTAGAACAAACCAGGGTTATGTCAAGAATGGTTCAATCCATGAATGGATCGCGCACCATGATCGTGTCCTCGCGCTCAGGACTGGTGGAAACCATGGCGACTGGCGTCTCGATCAGTTCCTGCACCCGCTGGATGTATTTGATCGCTTGCGCTGGCAGATCGGCCCAGCTGCGCGCGCCGGCAGTGGTGCCGGTCCAGCCTTCCATTTCCTCATAGATCGGCTCGACAGCAGCCTGATCGGCGGAATGGCTGGGGAGGTAATCAAGCACTTTTCCGCCCAACCGATAGCCGGTGCAGATCTTCACCGTCTCGAACCCGTCGAGCACAACACGCTTGGTCAGCGCGATCCCGGTAACGCCCGAGATCGCGCAGGACTGGCGCACCAGCACTGCATCGAACCAGCCGCAGCGGCGCTTGCGTCCCGTCACGGTGCCGAATTCATGGCCGCGCTCGCCCAGCTTCTGGCCGGTGGCGTCTTCCAGTTCGGTCGGGAACGGGCCCGAGCCGACGCGGGTGGTATAGGCCTTGACGATACCCAGCACGAAGCCGGTCGCATTCGGCCCCAACCCCGACCCAGCAGCCGCGGTGCCGCTGACGGTGTTGGAGCTGGTGACGAACGGATAGGTTCCGTGATCGACATCGAGCAACACGCCCTGCGCGCCTTCGAACAGGATCCGGGCGCCGGCCTTGCGGACCTTTTTCAGGCGCTTCCAGACCGGCTGGGCATATTGCAGCACCGATGGGGCGATTTCCTTGAGCTCGGCGATCAGCTTCTCGCGGTCAACCGGTGGCTCGCCAAACCCGGCGCGCAGCGCATCGTGATGGGCGCACAGCCGGCTTAGCTGAAGCTCCATGGCATCCAGATGGGCGAGATCGCAAACCCGGATCGCGCGGCGGCCAACCTTGTCCTCATAGGCCGGGCCGATGCCGCGTCCGGTGGTGCCGATCTTGCCCGCGCCAGCGGCGGTTTCGCGCAGGCCATCTAGATCGCGGTGGAGCGGCAGGATCAGCGCGCAATTATCGGCGATAGCGAAATTGTCGGCATTGACCGCGACACCCTGCCCTTCGAGCTTGGCGATCTCGGCCTTGAGGTGCCACGGATCTAGCACCACGCCGTTGCCAATAATCGAGAGGGTGCCGCGGACGATCCCGGATGGAAGCAGCGACAGCTTGTAGACCGACCCGTCCACAACCAGCGTGTGACCGGCGTTATGGCCGCCCTGAAAGCGGACTACGGCGTCGGCCCGGCTGGCGAGCCAATCAACGATTTTGCCTTTGCCTTCGTCGCCCCATTGAGCGCCGATCACGGTTACATTGGCCAAGTGGAGGCCCTTCCCTGCTGATGCTGCAAACCGTGCCGCGCCCTAGGGTAAGCGGCGGGTGAGGGCAAGGCATGGCGGACAACAATCCGCGAACAGATTTTAGACGCGAACCGCCTCGCCCGCTTCCAACCGGTGGGTGCAGCCGAGCGCGCTCGCATCATCGGCGTTCGATAAGGCCGCCACCGTCCGCCAACCGATCGCGCGGACCCGCGCGGCCGCCTCGGGATCATGGCCAAGCGGCAGGAACAGCGTGTCACGCGGGGCCTCGGCTGCGGCCAGCGCATCGATCAGCGGATCGGGATAGAGCGAAAAGCCGATCGCTGGCTCGTCCCGGCCAAGGATGCTGTAAGAACCGCCCCGGCCCAGCGCACCGCGCGCGCCCTCGGCATAGATCGTGAAGCCGAACCAGCTTTGGTATTCAAAGCCGTGCCGTTCGGATGGATCGAGCGTCAGGCGGGCCATGCCGCTGACCCGTGCCGCCACTTCGCGCAGCGCTGCGATCCGCCCGGCCAGCGCACCGCCTGCATCAATCGCAGCAAGGCGCTCGATCGCCGTTTCGAACGGTCCGGTGGCATAGAGCAGCGGCAGATAAGCCTCACCGCCTGCCGCAACCAGCCCGCCTGCATCCTTGGCATCCAGTTCGCGCCGGACGGCCTCGATTTGCTCGGGGTCGAGCGGCAAGGCCTTGGCCGCCAAAGTATCGACCAAATCGGGCAAAGTGAAATCAACCGAAATGCCGGTCGCCCCGGCGGCCTGCAGCGCCTCGATCGCCATCGATACGATTTCCGCGACCGCCGCCACAGCATCGCTGCCGATCAGCTCTGCGCCCAGCTGGAGCCGTTCGCGAGTGGGATCAAGCCCGTCGCCCTTGATGGTCAGCACTTGACCGGCATAGCACAGCCGCAGTGGCCGGGCGGCCTGCGCCAGCCCGGTTGCGGCGATCCGGCCAACCTGCACTGTGATATCGCTGCGCAGCGCCAACGTGCGCAAGGACGCGGGATCGACAAAGCGAAACATCCGCCGCGGCTGGACCCCAGCCATCCGGCTGGCGAGCGACTTTTCGAATTCGATCGAGGGTGGCTGGACCCGGTCATAGCCGTGGCTGTCCATCACATCGAGCATTGCCCGCGTCACCCGCGCAGCAGCGGCCGCTGCGGCAGGCAGCCGGTCCTCAAGCCCCTCGGGCAGCAGATCGCGGTCGGTATCGTCCATGGAGCGCGCGACTGCACCAACCGAAGCCTGCTGGCAAGCGGGTCTGGTGTCTGAATGCGATCAGAGCGTAACCTCGCCCTCATCCTCCCCGTCCCAATAATGAATGCGCGAAGCTTGCACCCGGATCATCACAATGCCGGGTGTATCGATCCCTTGGGGATACCAGCGGTCCAGATTCTTGACCCAATGCGCTTCGATCTGCGCCCTATCGCGCACCAATGAGCCCTCACCCCGAACATGGATGAATGCACCCGGCTTGCCCAGCATCCCGCCAAGGCCGGCGCTACCGGAATAAGTGAGGCCGACTTGCGGGTTGGCCTGGATGTCATCGACCATGCCTGCATCTTCGGTGGTGTAGAACCAGCTGTCGCCATCATATTCAACATCACGATTATTGCTCATCGGCCGCGACGCGATTGCGCCATCTGAAGCCATGGTGGAGAGCATGCAGAAATCGATATCGCGCATCATTTCGGCAACATCGGACAGGATCTTGGGCATGGGAGGCTCCTTGGTGGGGTACCAAGGTAATCCGTTTCGCGCCCTATGGTTCCCGGCGGAGGCAGTATTTTGTACCCCCGCCAGGCCAATTCATCAAAACGTCAGTGCCTTGACCACCTTCACGCCAGGCAACTCGCAGGCGGCGACGAGCACATCCTGAGGCACCGGCGTATCGACCGAGAGCAGCAGCACCGCCTCCCCGGCCGCATCGCGGCGGCCGAGGTTGAAGGTGCCGATGTTGATGCCGTTTGCACCCAGCAGCGTCCCCAGACGGCCGATGAAGCCCGGCGCATCCTCGTTGACGATATACAGCATATTGCCATTAAGCTCCGCCTCGATCCCGATCCCGAAAATCTCGACCAGGCGCGGCTGGGTATTGCCGAACAGCGTGCCCGCGACCGAACGATCGCCTTGCGAGGTGGCGACGGTAACCCGGACCAGCGTGTGATACACACCTTCACGGTCATGGCGCACTTCGCGCACATCCAGACCGCGTTCCTTGGCGAGGAACGGCGCGTTGACCATGTTCACCGTGTCCGAATATCGGCGCATCAGCCCCGCCAGCACCGCTCCTGTAATCGGCTTGGGATTGAGCTGCGCTGCCGCGCCCTCAACCTCGATCGAAATCTTGTCGAGGTTGCCGTGGGCCAGCTGGCCGACCAAGCTGCCGAGCTTTTCAGCCAATGCCATATAGGGCCGCAGCTTGGGCGCTTCTTCGGCCGAAAGCGACGGCATGTTGAGCGCATTGGTAACCCCGCCATTGACCAGATAGTCCGACAGCTGTTCGGCCACCTGGATCGCGACATTGACCTGCGCCTCGTCAGTCGAGGCGCCGAGGTGCGGGGTTGAGATGAAGTTCGGCGTTCCGAACAGCGGCGATTCCTTCGCCGGTTCCTTGGCGAACACATCCAGTGCCGCGCCGGCGACATGGCCCGTATCCAGCGCATCTTTCAGGGCTTCCTCATCGATCAGCCCGCCCCGGGCACAATTGATGATCCGCACACCCTTTTTGGTCTTGGCCAGATTTTCGCGGCTGAGAATGTTACGGGTCTGATCGGTCAGCGGTGTGTGCAGCGTTATGAAATCGGCACGCGCCAGAAGCGTATCCAGATCGACCTTCTCGATCCCCTGCTCGACCGCGCGTTCGGGGGTGAGGAACGGATCGAAGGCGACCACTTTCATCTTCAGCCCCAGCGCACGGGATGCGACGATCGAGCCGATATTGCCGGCACCGATCAGGCCCAGCGTCTTGCCGGTCACTTCCACGCCCATGAAGCGGTTCTTCTCCCACTTGCCGGCCTGGGTGCTGGCATCGGCCTCGGGCAGCTGGCGGGCCAGCGCGAACATCAGCGCGATGGCATGTTCGGCGGTGGTGATCGAATTGCCGAACGGGGTGTTCATCACCACGATGCCTTTGACTGAGGCGGCGGGAATATCGATGTTGTCCACACCAATGCCAGCGCGGCCAACCACCTTGAGGTTGGTTGCTGCCTCGATCAGCTCCTTGGTGAGCTTGGTGGTCGAGCGGATCGCGAGGCCATCATACTGGCCGATTATCGCTTTCAGCTCTTCAGGGGTCTTGCCGGTGATCACATCGACGTCACAGCCGCGTTCGCGGAAAATCTGCTCGGCCTTGGGGTCCATCTGGTCGGAAATAAGTACGCGGGGCTTGGTCATAGTTTATTCCTTAATTCGTCTAATCGTCGTCCCCGGCTCGACCGGGGACCGCTGGCCTCATCGGCGCAACGGCGGAATGATGAGGCCAGCGGTCCCCGATCAAGTCGGGGACGACGGATTCAGGCGGCTTTGAGGCTCTCGTAAGCCCAGTCGAGCCACGGCCCGAGTGCTTCGACATCGGCAGTGTCGACGGTGGCGCCGCACCAGATGCGCAGGCCGGGCGGCGCATCGCGGTAACCGGCGATGTCATAGGCCGCGCCTTCCTTCTCCAGCAATGCCGCGAAGGATTTGATGAACGCCTCGTCCGCGCCTTCGACTGTCAGGCAAACCGAGGTTTTTGAGCGGGTTCCATGATCGACAGCCAGATGCCCCAGCCAGTCGCGAGCGGCGACGATCTTGGCCAGCGCATCCGAATTGGCGGTGCAGCGCGCTTTCAGGCCTTCCAACCCGCCCACCGATTTACCCCATTCCAGCGCGAAGATCGCATCTTCGACCGCCAGCATCGAGGGGGTGTTGATCGTCTCGCCCTTGAAGATGCCTTCGGTCAGCTTGCCCTTGGAAGTCAGGCGGAACACTTTGGGCAGCGGCCATGCCGGGGTGTAGCTTTCCAGTCGCTCGACCGCACGGGGGCCGAGGATCAAAACCCCGTGGCCGCCCTCGCCGCCCAGCACTTTCTGCCAGCTGAAGGTGGCGACATCGATCTTGTTCCACGGGATGTCATAGGCGAACACCGCGCTGGTCGCGTCGGCAAACGACAGACCTTCACGGTCGTCCGGGATCCATTCACCGTCCGGCACGCGCACACCCGAAGTGGTGCCGTTCCAGGTGAACAACACATCATCCGCCCAATCGACCTTGTCGAGATCGGGCAGCTGGCCGTAATCGGCGCGCATCACGGTGGGTTCGAGTTTGAGCTGCTTGACCGCATCGGTCACCCAGCCCTCGCCGAAGCTTTCCCAGGCCAGTGCGGTCACGCCGCGCGCGCCTAGCATGGTCCACATCGCCATTTCGAACGCGCCGGTATCAGAGCCCGGGACGATCCCGATCCGGTGGGTATCGGGCAGCTGCAGCGCCTCGCGCATCAGATCGATGCAATATTGCAGGCGCAACTTGCCGATCTTGGCGCGGTGTGAGCGGCCCAGGCTCTCGGTGGCCAGTTTGCTGGGGGAATATCCGGGCGGCTTGGCGCAGGGACCGGATGAGAAGAACGGACGCACAGGTTTGCGATCCGGCATTGGTACAGTCATTGTAGTCTCTCCTTACAGAGAGCACGCGCGGCGTTGGGACCGCGTGGCCCGCCGGCGGCCTTAGTGGCGCGCCCCGACAAGTCAAGCTGATCGGGCGGGCGTGCAGCGCAAGGTTTGTGACCCGATCCCTCTTCACGGTGCGCTGCATACCGATAGATCTAGCGCGCAAGCCGCTCAATCGAGATTGCTAACAAATCCACATATCCCTGTTATTTCATATGTTTACTGCGCACAAAAATTGTTTGTCAAACGCAGCATTTGCTGTAGTTTTCGCATGGGTGGCAAAAGCTTCCCACCCCGGTTCGGGGGAACCATAATTGGAGGGGCGTATGTTAGGAAAAATTACCGGCTTGGCCGGCGCGCTAAGTATTATCCTTGCGATAGTCGCGGCGCTTGTAGCGATACCAACTCTCGACATTTCGGTCATACTCGTGCTGCTCGGCCTGATTGCCGGCATCGGCCTTGCTGCTGAACGCATCATCGGCTTTTTGGTTGCAGTCCTGGCCTATCCGGCGCTTGGCGCCGCGCTTGGGCTCCTGCCGGTGGTGGGCGGAACGCTCACTGCAATAACCGGGAACCTGGCGCTGGGAGCAGCTGGTGCAGCCTCATCGGCCCTCGCCATCTATCTCTTCGGCCAGGTCAAGGGCGCATTGCTCGGCATGGGCAAGTAATCGGATTCAGCTTCGTCACAAAGAGGGGCCTTGCGAACTGGGGAGTTCGCAAGGCCTTTTCTTTTGCGGCAAACCGCGCCCGTCCTTCACCATTCCTTAACCATAAATACCGCAGAACCGCCGCATGCGGAGGATATTGGCCCTTTTGCCCCTGATGGTAGCGCTTGGCGCCTGCATCGAAATTCCGCAGGGCCGCAAGCACGAACCGCTGCGCCAATCGACCGCAGTCTATACTCCTCGCCCGGAAGCGCGGCAGTGTCTTGCCAGCCTCGGCGCAACCCGGGCCAATTTCAGCCCGCTTCCCGATCAATATTACGGCGCCGGCTGCTCGACGCTGAACACGGTCCGGCTCGCAGCACTGCACGGCGATGACGCCGCGCTGGCGCTGTCCAACCTTGGTCCGGTGACCTGCCCACTGGCCACCAGCTTCGCCGGATGGGCCCGCTTTGGCGCAGACCGCGCCGCCCGCCAGATCCTCGGCAGCGCGCTGGTCCGGATCGAAACGATGGGCAGCTACAGTTGCCGCAACGTCGCAGGCTCAGATCGCCGGTCAGCCCATGCTACCGCTAATGCGATCGACATTTCAGCTTTCGTGCTGGCCGATGGACGAAGGATCAGCGTGATGGGAAATTGGACCCGCGGCACCGCACAAGAACGCCGCTTTCTGGCCACGATCCATCAGAGCGCCTGCAAGCGTTTCGGCACGGTGCTGGGGCCGGCTTACAATGCCTCGCACCAGGACCATCTGCATCTGGAGCTTTCGAACCGCGCCTTTTGCCGCTGAGCAGGCCAAGCGCCCGGCGCAGGCAAGCTACCGACCGACGAAGGTCAGGGCCCGGCCAACTCTAGCTTGCGACCCTTCGACCGGGTCCTGACATTCTCGCGGCGGCGTCGACGAGGGGGGGTAGGGCCGCGACGGCCACCTGCGACAGACGTGTTCCCACGTTCTTAGGCTGAAGTGCGCTCATGTCTGTGCGAATGCAATACGGACGAAAGGTGGTAGCGGAAGTGGCTAAAGGCCAGCTTCCACGGCCAGCCGCACCGCATCGGCTGTGGTATCAACCTTGAGACTCTCCAGCAGCAGAGCGCGATGCATCTTGACGGTTTTTTCGCTCAGCCCGAGGTCGTGGGCGATTTGCTTATTGAGCTGACCTTTGGCGATCATCGCAAGGATTTCGCGTCGCCGCGGCGAGAGAGTCGCGACCAATAGCCGCGCCGCCGCTCGCCGCGCCTGACCAGTCGACATGCCGGGTTTCGCCTTTGCCAGCTCCACTTGCGAGCCGAGCATGAAGGCCAGATTACCCGCCGCATCGAACATCGGCGCCACCATCACCGCATTGCGGAATGTTGCGCCATCCTTGCGGTAATTGACCACCTCGAACAGCACACCCCGGCGCTCTTCGATAGCGCGTTTGACCTGTGCCGCCACTTCGGGCCGCGACGGCATACGTGAAAGGAATCGGCAATTCATGCCGATCACTTCTGCCTCTTCATAGCCGGTAAGTTGGGTGAAGGCGCCGTTGCAGGCGACCAGAGGATTGTCAGGCAGCCGAGGGTCAGTAACACACATCGCCAGCGGGCTGGACCTTATCGCCACCACCAGGGGATGATCGATCTTACGGACATCCATATGCACCGTGCCTCCCCCGCTGCTCGCCAAATATACACCCGATCCTGGCAATCCACCAGCCGAAATGGCGCAGCTTGGTTCGCCGGCACCACTTGGCGAACGTGAATTGTTGATCTGATTATGAGCATGCAGACCAACTGCGAGGGCCAGTTCGATTTTGATTGAATCAAGATCTGGGCCTAATTTATTGTCCGATCACGATTTCCGGGCCGTGAAATATTCCATTGCACTCAAAATCACTCTAGGCGCTTCGGCAATGCGATCGCCCCAACTTGTGCCATCCGGCTATGACAACCGGCCTTCGCTACGCAGCCGGATCGGCGCGACTGCGCTGACCCTGGGGGTCATGGGGTTGATTGTGCTCGCCCTGCTGGGCCTTGGCATTGTTCCTCAGGGACCTGGCCGGCTCAGCCAGAAATTCACGGCGGTGCAACTCTCATCGTCCGATGACAGTGCCAAGGCGGAAGAACGCAAACGCCCCGAGACCAAGCCCAGACGGGCCGAGATTGCGCTGCCGCAGCCGGTCCCCACCCCTGTGCCGACCCCGCCGCCGTTCAAGATCATCAAACTGTCGAGCAAGGAATTCGCAGCGTCGGACATCTCTGGGCTGACCAGACAAAAGGCCGAAGGTGAGGCCAATGGCGATGCCGCACAGGATAGCGGCGCCACCTATGGCCCGGGCGGCGGCCCGGGCGGGGCGCGGCTCTACAAGGCCGAGTGGTACCGCCAGCCGTCGAACGCGGAACTGGGCGGTTATCTCAAGGCCGGGGCCCCGCCGGGAAGCTGGGCGCTGATCGCCTGTCAGACGATTGACCGCTATCGCGTCGACAATTGCCGGGAAATGGATGAATCGCCGCGCGGCTCGGGACTGGCCCGGGCGATGCGGCAAGCGGCATGGCAATTCCTGGTTCGCCCGCCAAGGCTGGGCGGAAAACCGATCCCCGGCGCATGGGTGAGCATCCGGATCACCTTTTCAAAGCTACCAGCCGGCAGCAGCGATCCGGCAGTGCCCGGCGCGGACGGCTGACGCCTATTCGCCGTCTGCCGGCTTATCCGCGTAAAAACTGTAATCCGGGAGCGAGTGGAAAGCGTTCTTCAACGCCTCGCTCCAGCTGGACGAGATCGCCCGAAAATAGGGATCTGCGGCAGTGATCCGGCGCTGGTGCAGCGGCTCGAACCGGTCCCGCTCCAGCACCAGCAGATCGAGCGGCAACCCGACCGAAAGATTGGCCGCCAGGGTCGAATCGAAACTGACCATCAGCAGCTTGACGGCATCTTCAAAGCTCATGCCCGCATCATAGCCGCGGATCAGGATCGGGCGGCCATATTTAGTCTCACCGATCTGGAAGAACGGCGTGTCGAAGCTGGCTTCGATGAAGTTTCCTTCGGGGTAAATCAGGAACAGCCGCGGCTCCATCCCCTTGATCTGGCCGGCCAGAATGATCGATGCGGTAAAGGTGCTCGCCGCTTCCTCGCCGTGATCGTCCTGACGGGTCTTGATAGTCTCGCACAGGAGCTTGCCGACCAGTCCCGCGACCTGGAACATGGTCGGCGCTTCAAGCAGCGAATTGCGCCGCTCGTCCGGGGCCTTGGTGCGTTCTTCCAGCTGGCTGATAACCGCCTGGGTGGTGGCAAGATTGCCCGCAGTCATAATCGAGATGATCCGCTCGCCCGGGACCGACCAATGGAACATCTTGCGGAAAGTGGAGATATTATCGACGCCGGAATTGGTCCTTGTGTCGCTCATCAACACCAGCCCCTTGTCGAGCGTCATTCCCACACAATAGGTCACAGGCCGGTCCTCTCCTCCCCCACGCGCCTACTGCTCAACGATCTGCTGTTCAACCGCCAGCCGCACTTGCAGCGAGCTATCCCCAGCTCCGTAGGAGACGCCGGTAACGGGGGCCGCCTCGCGGTAATCGCGGCCCGTGGCAACCCGGACATAGCGGGCATCGGGACTGATCGCGTTGGAAACATCGAAGCCTACCCAGCCCAGCCCATCGACATGCGCCTCGGCCCAGGCGTGGCCGGCTTCCTGATCGATCCGGTCGTCCATCATCAGATAGCCGCTGACATAGCGCGCCGGAATGCCCAGCGCGCGGGCCGCACCGATGAAGATATGGGCATGGTCCTGACATACCCCGCTGCCAATCGCGGCAGCCTCTTCGGCCGTCGTTTCGACATGGGTTGCGCCGATCACATAGCTGACCGCGCCGATCACCGCTTGCGACAACGCATGGAGGCTGGCCAGCACATCACCGCGCGGCCCATCTATCTGACTCATCAGCGCGCGCACCCTTGGCCCTGGGCGGGTCAGCGGCGATTGGGTGAGGAAGGTCCACAGCGGCATATGCCCGGCATGATGACCGATGATCCCGGCGTTGTCGGCGGTCTGCACCACTCCATCACAATGGATCAGCACTTCGCTGACACCGGGTTCGACCGTGATCAGCGTGGTGCGATTGTGGTTATGGTCCTCATAATCGACCTGCGAAATACCGCCCTGAATGTCCATGTTCCATGACAGAACCTGCTGGCCTTGCGTCGACTTGGGCGTCAGCCGCAACCGTTGCAGCCCGTGGCTGACTGGCTGGGTATATTGATAATGTGTGGTGTGGTGGATCTTCAGCAGCATCAGGCGTTAAACCGGTAATCGCGCTCGATCGCCTGCGCGACAAGCTGGTTACAGGCGATGAATTCGCCAATGAATTCATGCAGGCCGGATTCGAAGATCCGCTCGATCGTCGTATCCAGCAACGCGCCCAGCGCATCAATCTGGGCATGGGCCGAGGTAGTCTCGCCATATTCATGGTGCAACCCGCGCAAATTGGAACGCAGCTTGTCATGGCACGAGGCCAGACTGCGCGGGAACCGGTGGTCAAGGATCAGGAACTCGGCAATCCCGCGCGGGTCCATCGTCCCGGCATTGAGCCAGCGATAGGCCCGGTCCCCGGCGACCGAGCGCAGCACGCTTTCCCACTGCACGTTATCGAGATTGGAGCCGACCCAGGCAAGCGAGGGAAGCAGGACGTAATATTTCACGTCGAGGATCCGCGCGGTATTGTCG
>JANOFJ010000112.1:0-6077 GCA_031413595.1 Novosphingobium sp. | reverse complement strand
CGTCTTCTTCTTCCTTGAACGAAGGTCCTGCGGTCTTCTCGCTGATTTCGCCGTCGGCTTCCTCGTCATTGCCTTCGGCCATCGCCTCGGGCGCCGGCTCCTTCGAGAGCATGGCGTCGAGATCGAGGATCTCGCGCAGCTGCATCTCGCCGGCGTTGAGCGCATCGGACCACATGATGATCGCGTGGAAGGTGATCGGGCTTTCGCACAGGCCCAGGATCATCGTGTCCCGGCCGGATTCGATCCGCTTGGCGATGGCGATTTCGCCCTCGCGGCTGAGCAGTTCGACCGCGCCCATTTCGCGCAGATACATCCGCACCGGATCGTCGGTGCGTTCGATGATTTCCTTTTTCTTGACCAGATCCGGTCGATCGGCAGGATTGTCGACTTCATCGACTTCATCGACCGCGGGGTCTTCGGCCTCAGCCGCATCATCATCAGTTTCGACGATATTGACGCCCATTTCCGAGATCGCGGCCATGATGTCCTCGATCTGGTCGGCGGACATCTGGTCTTGCGGAAGGGCTTCGTTAAGCTCGTCAACCGTGATCACGCCGCGCCGCTTGGCACGGGCGATCAGCTTTTTGATCGAGGCGTCGTTGAGATCAATCAGGGGGGCGTCACCGCCTTCGTTCCCACTGCCGATGTTGTCTTCGTCTTCCATTAGTCCGCCATAGGTTTGGGGGCCTCACCCGAAGGTTCCGCCGCTCGCGCGCTCGCCATTTGGCGCAGACGCGTATTTAATTCCAGCTTTCTCTTACGCAACCGATCAACCTCGGCCAACGCAGCTTCCCCGTCGTGCTCAAAACGAGCCATTGCCGCCGCAATTGCCCGCTCCAAAGCCGGTCCTTCGACCAATACCCCGATCGCCGTTGCCAGCGCTTCTGCCGCTTCGGCCGCTTCAACGTCGTCCCGCAGAAAACTATATTTGATATTGCCATATTCTGCAGGAGCAGGAGCCGCCAGCCTCTGCTCTGCCAATATGGTGGATAGTGCGCCGCTTTCAAGCGGTGCGCCGCTTTCGGCAGCATCAATCAGCGCATCAAACCGCGGATCGGCCAGATTGGCGCGCGCCAGTTGCTCGGAATGAGGGAGTATCTCGGACGGCCAGCGCAGCAGTCCGGCCACCACTGCGGACGCTAGCGCCGCGATCGCACCGCCGCCGAGCGCGCGGCGCAGCTTTTGTACGTTCGCCGCTGATGGCCCCTGCGTTGGCTGGGCGCCCCACTTGCCCGGCTTGCCGCGCGGGGCCGGCCGCCATTCCTGCTGTTCGCGCCGGGGGAAGGCAAAGCTGGAGAACCGCTCCTGCAATTCGCGCCGATACAGCGCCTTGATATCCGGATCTGCGATAGTTTCGACATGGGCCATCAGCCGCGCCTTGAGACCCGCCTTGTCCTCGGGCGTTTCCAGCGGGGCGGCCGCGCGTTCATGTTCCCACACAGTATCGAGCAGGCTTTGTGCCTGGCCAAGCAGGGCTTCCATCGCGCCCGCGCCGTCGCGCTTCAGCATATCGTCGGGGTCCATGCCGGCCGGTAGCCGCACGATCCGCAAGCTATGCGCCGGGCGAAGCAGGGGGAGCGCCCGCACCACCGCGCGCATTGCGGCGCGCTGGCCCGCCGCATCGCCATCGAAACACAGGATCGGCGTTTCGACCAGCCGCCACAGCATTTCGATCTGCCGCTCGGTCAAGGCGGTGCCGAGCGGCGCGACCGCATCGCCGATCCCTGCTGCGGCCAGCGCGATCACGTCCATATAGCCTTCGACCACGATCAACCGCCCGGTCTGGCGCGAGATCGGCCCGGCGCGGTGCAGATTGTAGAGCGTGCGGCCCTTGTCAAACAGCGGTGTATCGGGGGAATTGAGATACTTGGGCGCATCGGTCTTGGCCGCGTCGAGTATCCGGCCGCCAAACGCTATTACCCGGCCCCGCGCATCCTCGATCGGCAGCATCAGCCGCCCGCGGAACCGGTCATACGGCTCCTTGTCATCGACCACGATCCGAAGACCCGCCTCGACCAGCTGCTTCTTCTCGAATCCGGTCAGCGCCTGCGCCAGCGCCTGGCGGCCTTCGGGCGCAAAGCCAAACCCGAACCGCGCCACCGTATGCGCATCGAAGCCGCGGGTGGCGAGATAAGCGCGCGCCTTGGCCCCTTCGGGCGCGGCGAGCATTTCGGCAAACCACTTCTGCGCCGCCGCCATGACGTCATGCAAGGAATTGCGCTGCTCTGCCGCCTGCGCGGCGCGCGGATCGGCGGCGGGGACTTCAAGACCGGCCTCGGAGGCGAGTTCCTTGACCGCATCCATGAACGCCATTCCGCGCTGGTCGGTCATCCAGCGAATCGCATCGCCATGCGCCCCGCAGCCGAAGCAGTGGTAAAAGCCCTTGGCATCATTGACGGTAAAGCTGGGTGATTTCTCGTTGTGGAACGGGCAGCAGGCCTTGAATTCATGCCCCGCCTTGGTCAGCCGCGTCGTCCGCCCGATCACGCTCGACAGCGTGATCCGGGCGCGCAACTCGTCCAGCCATTGGGGGGTGAGGCTCATTCGGCTTGCCCGCCCCTCTGGTGCGGGCTCCACAGACTCCCCTCCCGCTTGCGGGAGGGGCTGGGGGAGGGCATGTTGTCCAACACCTGTTCAATCGCTTTCAAAACGCCATCGATAATGTCCAGTACTTCGCTATTCCAGAAGCGGATTACCCGATAGCCCTGTGCTTCAATAAATCGTGTTCGGCGCGCGTCATACTCAGCTGCGGCCGCATGCAGGCCTCCATCTATTTCGATGACCAGCCGCATTTCGCGTGAGACGAAATCACAGATGAATTGCCCGATGGGGAATTGGCGATTGAAGCGCACCCCAGCCAACTTGCGGCCGCTCAGCTGTTGCCAGAGCTTGCGCTCAGCCTCTGTTGCAGCATTGCGCAGCTCACGTGACCGCAAGGTGGGCCGGCTGTAAGCCTTGTCGTTCTTTTTGATCCAATCGTCGTCCAACAGGCCCTCCCCCAACCCCTCCCGCCGGCGGGAGGGGGGATTGCTGTGCCCCTGCCTTTGGCGGGGCGATTAGTTTAAAGCAGCCTTCACCAGCCCGCTCGCCTTGCTCATATCGAGCTGGCTGCCATGACGCGCCTTCAGCTCGGCCATGACACGCCCCATGTCCTTGACGCTCGATGCCCCCAGTTCCGCCTTGATCATCTCAATCGCCGCCGTAGTTTCAGCCTCGCTCATCTGCGCGGGCATGAAGCTTTCAATCACCGCCAGTTCGGCTTTCTCCGCATCGGCCAGTTCCAGCCGGCCGCCTTGTTCATACAGCGCGATCGATTCGCGGCGCTGCTTGCCCATTTTCTGTAGCACTTCGACCACCAGCGTATCATCCTCCGGCACTTGCGAGGACGTGCGCAGTTCGATGTCGCGATCCTTGAGCTTGGCGAGGATCAGGCGGACGGCATTCAGGCGCGGCTTGTCACCGGCTTTCATCGCCGCAATTTGCGCGGACTTGATCTCATCGCGGAGCATTTTGTGTGATTCCTGTGGATTGCGGCCCTGCGGCAGCGTGAACCGCCCTTCTAGCGGTAAAATTCCGGCTTTCCTAGGTGGCCTTGGGGTTGACCAATCGGGGGCAGGGGTCTAGCCGCCATCCCTTAGCAACATCGCCAGAATCCCTGCTTACGGAGCGCCTCAACCATGGCCGACCCCGCCCCCTCGTTTGCGCCCAAACCCGATGGCGCGACGGGCGTTCTGGTGCTCGCCGATGGCTCGGTCGCGTGGGGGCACGGCTTTGGCGCGACCGGCAGCGCGGTGGGCGAGGTGTGCTTCAACACCGCGATGACGGGCTATCAAGAGGTGATGACCGATCCCTCCTATGCCGCACAAATCGTCACCTTCACCTTCCCGCATATCGGCAATGTCGGCACCAACGACGAGGATCTGGAAGCCCACGTCGATGGCGCGGTGGGCTGCGTGGTACGTGAGAATGTTACGCCTTCGTCCAACTTCCGTGCAGCTGGCGAATTTGGCGATTGGCTGGCGCGCAAGGGCAAGATCGGCCTCGCCGGCATCGATACCCGCGCGCTGACCCGCCGGATTCGCCTGTCAGGCGCGCCCAATGCGGTGATCGCTCATTCACCCGATGGCAAGTTTGACATCGCGGCACTGATCAAGCGCGCGGGTGAATGGCCAGGGCTGGAAGGCATGGACCTCGCCCGCGTGGTCACCCGCGATGAGGTGGAAAACTGGGAAGGCGGCATCTGGTCGCTGGGCAGGGGCTTTGCCCGCTCGCCCCATGACAAGAGGCCGCATGTGGTCGCAGTCGATTACGGCGCGAAGGACAATATCTTCCGCAGCCTCGTAAAAGCAGGCGCAAAAGTCACCATCGTGCCGGCGCAGACCAATCTCGATGGCGTGCTGGCGCTGGAGCCGGACGGGGTGTTCCTCTCCAACGGCCCGGGCGATCCGGCAGCGACCGGCGCCTATGCGGTGCCAATGATCCAGGGTCTGCTGGCGCGCGACATTCCGATCTTCGGCATCTGCCTCGGCCACCAGATGCTCGGCATTGCGGCAGGGGCCAGCACCACCAAGATGCACCAGGGCCACCGCGGCGCGAACCACCCGGTCCAGCGCAAGGCAGACGGCGTGGTAGAGATCACCAGCATGAACCACGGCTTCGCGGTGGATAATGCCTCGTTGCCGGAGGGCGTGGAGGAAACTCACGTCAGCCTGTTCGACGGCTCGAACTGCGGGATTTCGGTCAAGGGCAAGCGGGCGTTCGGGGTGCAATATCACCCCGAGGCATCGCCGGGGCCTCAGGATAGCTTCTATCTGTTTGAGCGTTTTGTGGGGATGTTGGGGTGAGCAAGCGAGCCCAAAAGCCTTGGAGACCGCAGTGGGGATATCGCCGCTACGACACTTGGCGCGGTCTGAAGGACGCACAACGCGATCTTTTTGCTTTGCGTTTTGGACCAGCATTTACACGAAGTGGGCAAATGCGGCTGGCTGAACGTTACGGATTTTCGTTCAACTCTTTGCAAGACGGTAAATTGCGTTTCTGGCGCTTGGATACCTCCAGAGTGCCTTCGGACGATCGTCTAAGACGATTTGCCGATTATGTCGATCGAACTCCGGCGCTGCGCGCAGGTTCACTTAGACGAATCGCCAACATCATTCGCAGAAAACTGCAGATGCCCCATCGCCTTAGAAGCAAAGAGTTCTAATGCCCAAACGCACTGACATCTCCTCGATCCTGGTAATCGGCGCTGGCCCGATCATCATCGGTCAGGCTTGCGAGTTCGATTATTCGGGCACGCAGGCGATCAAGGCGTTGAAGGAGGAGGGCTACCGGGTTGTGCTGGTCAACTCCAATCCCGCCACGATCATGACCGATCCCGAGTTTGCCGACGCCACCTATATCGAGCCGATCACCCCCGAAGTGGTTGCCAAGATCATCGAGAAGGAACGCCCTGACGCGGTGTTGCCGACGATGGGCGGGCAGACTGCGCTCAACACCGCGCTGGCGCTGTTCAACGATGGCACGCTGGCGAAATACGGCTGCATCATGATCGGTGCCGATGCCGAAGCAATCGACAAGGCCGAGGACCGGATCAAATTCCGCGACGCGATGGACAAGATCGGGCTCGAATCCGCCCGCTCCGGGATCGCCCATAATGTTGACGAGGCTTTCGCGGTGCTCGAGCGGACCGGATTGCCCTCGATCATCCGGCCAAGTTTCACCCTTGGCGGCACCGGCGGCGGGGTTGCCTATAACAAGGCCGAGTTCGAAGCGATTGTCCGCGGCGGGATTGATGCTTCGCCCACCAATGAGGTGCTGATCGAGGAATCGCTGCTCGGCTGGAAGGAATTTGAGATGGAGGTCATGCGCGACCACGCGGACAACTGCGTGATCATTTGCTCGATCGAAAACCTGGACCCGATGGGCGTCCACACGGGCGATTCGATCACGGTCGCGCCGATCCAGACCTTGACCGACAAGGTATACCAGATCATGCGCGACGCCGCAATCGCGTGCATCCGTGAGATCGGCGTCGAGACCGGCGGCTCCAACATTCAGTTTGCCTTGAACCCGCGTGA
>JANOFJ010000111.1:0-10513 GCA_031413595.1 Novosphingobium sp. | reverse complement strand
ATAATTTTGGTGGCATCGCGCCGGCCCTGGCTCTCGCTCGCCTTCGCCACTTCGTCATAGGAGATGAACTTCGCCATGCCCTGATCGGCGCTGACCTTGGTCAAGGCCGCGGCGCGCTGGACCATTTTGCTTCAAACCTCGATGGCGCGGTTGACAGGTCCTGACCCTAGGCGTTTCGCCGCGCCAGCAGGTCCCATACGAACAGAGCGACGGCGCACCAGATGACGATGAAGCTGGCCAGCTGCACAGAGCGCAGCGGCTCATGGAACACAAACAAGCCCAGCAGGAAAACGATGCCGGGCGACACGAACTGGAAGAAACCCAGCATCGAATAGTCCATCCGCCGCGCCGCGATGGCAAACAGCAGCAGCGGCACCGCCGTTATGATCCCCGAGCCCGCGATCAGCAGGCTCGAGCTCATATCCTGGCCGAAGCTCATCCCTGCCGCTGTTTGCGCGTACCACAGCACAATGCCGATACCGGGCAGCAGCAGAACCGCAGTTTCGATCGTCAGGCCCGGCAGCGAGCCGACCGGCGTTGTCTTGCGGACCAGACCGTAGGTGCTGAAAGTGATGGCGAGCGACAGGCTGATCCACAGCATGTCGAGCGCCCCCCACGCGAGGAATGAAACCCCCACCCCGGCCAGCGCGACTGCCCACCACTGGCGCGGCGATAGCCGCTCGCCCAGAAAAACGGTGCCGGTCAGAACATTGACCAGCGGAATGATGTAATAGCCAAGGCTTGCCGCGAAGATATGGCCAGACTGGACTGCGGCGATGTAAATCAGCCAGTTGGCGCCGACCAGTACTGCGCTGATACAAAGGTTGCGCAGCACTTTGCGGTCCGCCAGTGCCGCGCGCAGCTCGGGCAGTTGGCGGCGCAGCGCGATAAGCAACAGGCACACCGGCACGGTGAAGATAACCCGCCAGCCGACAAATTCAAACGGCGGCACCTGGCGCACCAGTATCAGATAGAGCGGCAGCAACCCCCAGATCAGATGGGCACCCAAAGCCATGGGTACGCCGCTGGGGCGGGGCGCCTGGCTTGAATTGCTCATAACTTATCGCACCCCTTGAAGCTGGAGATCGGGCGCTAGGCGGTTGATCCGGCTGCCGCAACCTTCGGCTCGTCGGGCAATTTGGCTCGGTTCGTCGAAAACTCCAAAACTGTCGGTATTGTTGCCATTCGTTCAGCTTTGAGGGCTTAAGCCTGAATGGGTCGACGGAAATACTTCCGCAAACGCCAAAATTTTCAAGCTGGAGGAATCCAATGCCGAACCTCAAGAACAAAGCAATCATGGCTCTTGCAGCCTCAGGCCTGCTGGTCGCAGCGCTTCCTGCAAGTGCCGCACCGGCCAGCCATGCGGCGGTCAGCCATTCGGTGGTAACCGGCAGCGAAGCTGGCTGGAACAACGACCGTGGCCACCACCGCGGCTGGAAAAAACATGATCGCCATGATGATCGCTACGAAGACCGCTACGAAGACCGCTACGAAGACCGCTACGAAGGCCGTTACGAAGGCCGGGGCGATGGTTATCGCAATCGCGGCTATTATGACGAGCCGGTTTACCGGAATACGCGCGTCTGGCGCGGCGATGATGGTCGCGCCTACTGCCGCCACAGCGATGGCACTACGGGCCTCTTGATCGGCGGCGCGGCGGGTGCTCTGCTGGGCCGCGAAGTGGCAGGCCGCCGCGGTGATCGCACACTGGGCGCAATTCTGGGCGCGGCGGGCGGAGCGCTTGTCGGTCGCTCGATCGACCGGAACAATTCGCGCTGCCGCTAGTTACGAAAAAATCAGGTTAAGCAGCGCATGGGTCGCCTCGGCGCTGCTGGACGTCCCTGGCCGATGGCCGGGGACGTCCTTTTTTTTAACCAGAACAGGCTTAAAGGGCGTTTGACCGACGAAGGCGCCCGGCAATGCCCAACCGCATAACACGATTGACCAAGCTCTTGCCGCTGGCGCTCGCGCTGGCAGCTTGCGGCGTTGCCAAGCAGGCAGAGCAGGGCGCACTGGATGACGACCCAGCGCTGACCGGGGCCTTGGGCGATCAGATCATGGTCGACCCCGACCTTGCGGGCCAGAACCGCGGCAATGCCGCCTTGGGCGGCGGCGGCCCGGCCAATGGAGAACTCCCAGTCCAGAGCCGCACGCCCGAAGCCATCGCTGCGGCCAAGGCTGATGCAGCAAGGCTGCTCGGCGGCGCGATCCTGTCAGCTCCTGCCCCGCAGCCGAGCGCTTCTGCCTCGCCTGCCGATGGCGCGATTACGGCCGCTGCGTTGGGGGGAACACTGCCAGGTTCCGGATCGAATTGTCCGGGCAATGCGGAATACACCGCGAGCTGGGCGGCCAGGCTGCCCGCGGCGCTGCCAATCTATCCGCGCGGCCACCTTCAGGAAGCGGCGGGCACAGACAAGGCCGGTTGCCATCTGCGGGTGGTCAATTTCACTACGCCGGTTGCGGTCAAGGATGTGATCGACTTCTATTACGGCAGCAGCCGCGGCGCGGGTTATGTTGCACGGTACCGTCTGGAAGGCGCCGATCACGTGCTGGGCGGAACGAAGGGCGCCGCAGCCTATGTGATCTATGTCCGCAAACTTGCCGATGGGCTGACCGAGGTCGATCTGGTTACCAGTGGCGGATGAGCGGGCTCAGTTGTCGCGCAAGCCCACGGCGATAGTCGCCCGGGGCTGCTCCATCTCGTTCGAAGCGACAGGATAGGCGCAGTAATCGGCGGCATAATAGGCGCTTGGGCGATGATTGCCCGAAAGCCCTACTCCGCCGAACGGTGCGGCTGACGAGGCACCATTGGTCGGCCGGTTCCAGTTGATCACCCCGGCGCGAATATTAGCCCAGAAGCGATTGTAATCCTGCGGTGTGCCACCGATCAACGAGGCCGCCAGGCCAAAGCGGGTGTTGTTCGCTTCGGCAATGGCCTCGTCCAGATCATTCACCTGAACCACCTGCAAAAGCGGGCCGAATAGCTCGACATCCGGGCGATCCTTAACATTGGTTACATCGATGATCGATGGTGAGAGGAACGGCAGATCGTCGCGTGGCCGCATCATATGCTTGATCGCCTTGCCGCCATGACTGAGCAGATAAACGAAGCTTTCAGTCAGGCCGTCGGCCGAGGAATTGTCGATCACCGGGCCCATGAAGGGCGCAGGTTCGTCAAACGGTGCGCCGACGATGATCCGGTCGGCCATCCGCTTAACCTCGCTGATCACCGCATCATACATGCTCGCCTTGATGATCAGCCGCCGTCCGGCGGTGCAACGCTGTCCGGCAGAGGTGAAAGCGGACTGGATGATCAAGGTGGCGGCGTCGGTTACCTTGGGGGTATCCCACATCACGATCGGGTTGTTGCCGCCCATTTCCAGAGCCAGGATCTTGTCCGGCCGGGCAGCGAGCTTGCGATTGATTGCGACCCCGGCGTGGGCGGATCCTGTAAACAAGACGCCGTCCACCCCTTCATGCGCGACCAGCGCCTGGCCCTCTTCCGGTCCGCCGATCAGCACCTGGACGATCGAAGCAGGAATGCCCGCCTGGTGCAAACATCGCACGAGCAGGTCGCCGGTCGCCGGGGTCTTTTCGCTGGGCTTGAAGACGATCGCATTGCCCGCGATGAGCGCAGGCACGATGTGCCCGTTGGGCAGATGCGCCGGGAAGTTATAGGGGCCGAGCACCGCCATCACTCCGTGGGGCTTGTGCCGCAAGGAGGCCGTGCCTTGCATCGCATTGTCAAGTTTGCGCTGCGACGTCCGCTCGGCGTAGGCGCGAATTGAAATTTCGACCTTGTTGACCACGCTGTCGACTTCGGTCCGTGCTTCCCACAAGGGCTTGCCGGTTTCGCGGGCGATCAGCGTAGAAAGCTGGTCGGCCTCCTTGCGCACCTCGTTGGCGAAGCGGCGCACCAGTTCCATCCGGTTGGCCAATGGCTGTGCAGCCCAGGTAGGCCAAGCCCGCCGCGCTGTATCTACGGCCTCGTCGACATTTCCGCGCTTGCCGCGCCAGAGTTCTGCCCCTGTAGCAGGCTCGTAAGAGATGATGTCTTTCGTATCCACTGCCTCATCCCAAACTGAACGGCTGCTTTGGCCGATTTTTCAGATGCTTTAGCCGCAAGGACCAGACAAAGGAAGCCCAAGGAAAGAACCGGTGATGGTCAAGAATTGGGCAATTGGATTGGTTGTCCCAACGCTTGCCCCAAGTTACGTATCGCGGTCAGTTTTTCCGTCAACGGAGTCCAATCGTCATGCTCGGCGATTGCTCCCCAGATCCGCTCAACCTCGTCGATGACCAGCGATGGCGGCGCAGCCGCATCCCCCGATGGCGCAGGCTCGCCCAGCGCATCGTAGCCTTTGAGGAGTTCGCCGAATTGTCCTTCCGGGGCATTCCGGCCAAAGCGGTGGTGGTGGAAAAATACATCGGGAGAAGCACCGCCCTCACGCATCGCCGCCTCGGCCGCCGCGATCAAGGTGCCGTCCCGCTCGAACCCGTTGGTGGCAAGTCCCAGGCGCCACAGGAAGCGGCGGGTAAGGGCCGCCTGATACAGCGGCCCGAACCGTTCCAGCGCGGCAATCAGCGGCGGGGCGTCGGCCAGTGCCCGCAGCGCGACGGCCAGCTGGCCGCAATTCCAGTGAATCGCCTGGGGCTGGCGGCCAAAGCTGTAGAGCCCCGAGTGGTCGAAATAGGCGGCGGTGAAAGTCGGGTCCCAGCTTGGCAGCCAGCGCCAAGGACCATAATCGAAACTCTCGCCCGAGATGTTCATATTGTCGGTATTGAGCACCCCGTGGACAAAGCCCGCTGCCATGTATGAGGCAGCCAGTTCGGCCATGCGCTCGACCACCTGATGCAGCAGGATGACCGCTGGCTCATCCCGGCCGGGCGCATCTTCGGGCGGGGGCGGGCCGGGAAACTGGGCGAGGCAATAATCTACCAGTGCGGCCATCTGCTCACTTTCGCCAAGATATGCGAGGCGCTGGAAGCTGCCAAACCGGATGTGGCCATGGCTGAGCCGGACCAGCACCGCTGAACGGGTCGGCGATGGCTCGTCGCCGCGCACCAGATCCTCACCGGTTTCGACTACGGAGAAAGTCTTGCTGGTATTCACTCCCAGTGCTTCAAGCATTTCGGTGGCGAGGATTTCGCGCACCGCGCCCTTCAGCGTCAGGCGTCCGTCACCATCGCGGCTCCATGGGGTCTGGCCTGAACCCTTGGTGCCAAGATCGAGCAGCCGACCGGCGCCATCGCGCAGCTGGGCAAACAGAAAACCGCGCCCGTCGCCGATGTCGGGATTATAATTGCGGAACTGGTGGCCGTGGTAACGAAGCGCCAGCGGCTGCGGTAAATTACGCTCCAGCGGGATAAATTGCCCGAAATGATCGAGCCATTGCTGGTCGCTCAGCGCCTCGAGACCAACGGCTGGCGCCCAGCGGTGATTGCGAAACCGCAATAGATGACGCGGAAATGGCGCAGCATCCACCGGATCGCCCAGCCAATCGGCCAGTGCGGCAATGGGAGTTTCGGGATTATAGCCACTGGCTTGCGGTTCGGCGCGCATCAGGCGATAGTGGGATGTGTCCGCCAAAACAGCAAGCGCGGCGACTTAGTTATAATAATTTCGATGGGGGCGGCGGGCCAAGCGCAATGACTGAATTTGCCGATTGCTTCTGGTCGAGCCGTGACGGGCTTCGCCTTCATTACCGCGACTATCCGGGGCGTGATGATCGGCCGCCGGTGCTGTGCCTGCCGGGGCTCACCCGCAACGCACGGGACTATGAACGTCTGGCCACGCATCTGGCCGGCGAATGGCGGGTGATCTGTCCGGATCTGCGCGGGCGCGGTGACAGCGCTTATGCCAAGGACTCGGCCAGCTACTCCCCCACGCAATATGCCGATGATCTGGCCGCGCTGTTCGAACAGGCCGGGCTGAGCCGAGTTGTGGCCATCGGCACCTCGCTGGGGGGCTTGCTGACGATGATTATGGCGATGACCACGCCAGAGCGGATCGCGGCAGCAGTACTCAACGATATCGGTCCGGAAGTGGAAGAGGCCGGGCTTGAGCGGATACGCGGCTACGTCGGGCAGGGGCGCAGTTTCCCTACCTGGATGCACGCAGCCCGCGCGCTCGAAGAATCGCAAGCCGCTGCGTTCCCTGACTTCCGGATTTCAGACTGGCTGGCGATGGCCAAGCGCTGCATGATGGTGGGCGGCAATGGGCGGATTCACTTCGATTACGACATGAAGATCGCCGAGCCGTTCCAGGAGCAGGGCGGCAGGCCGGGGGCCGATTTGTGGCCCGCTCTTGATGCAATGGCGGGGCGTCCGGTCCTGTTCCTGCGCGGCGAAATGTCCGACATCCTTTCGGCCGATACCCACCGCCGGATGGCGGCACGCTTGCCCGGGGCCGAGGCGGTAACCGTAGCGCGGGTCGGCCACGCCCCGACGCTGGACGAGCCCGCAGCATTGGCAGCGATCGAACGGTTGCTCGCCAAGGTCAAATGAGCGCTCCGAAACTCAAGATCCTGCACCTCCACTCCAGCTTCGAAGCCGGCGGCAAGGAATTGCGGGCCGCCAAGCTGATGAATGCCTTCGGGCCGCAGTGTGAGCATACCATCATTTCGGCCCAGACCGCGGCGCTGGGCGCGGCGCAGGCGATAAGCCCGGCGATCCCGGTCAGTTTCCCCACCGATTTCCCATCGCTCACTGGCCGGCCCACGCCGGGCCGGCTCCAGCGGATCGCCAAGGCCATGCTTGGCCATGATCTGGTGCTGACCTATAATTGGGGCGCGATGGACGGGGTGATGGCCCACACGCTTTTTTCCAAGGTATTCGCCCTCCCGCCGCTGGTTCATCATGAGGATGGTTTCAACGAGGACGAGGCGCTGAAGCTTAAAGCGGGGCGCAACTGGTATCGCCGAATCGCGTTGGGTCTGGCGCAGGCGCTGGTCGTTCCATCAGAGCGGCTGGAAGATATTGCGATCAGGGTGTGGCACCAGCCACCAGGCAAGGTCCACCGGATCATCAACGGGATTCCGACGCTGGCCTATGGCAAGAAACCAAAGCGCGACGCCCTGCCCCGAGTGATCAAGCACCCGGGCGAGTTGTGGCTGGGAACGCTGGCGGGTCTGCGCGCAGTCAAAAACCTGCCGCGGCTGGTGCGCGCCTTTGCCGCCATGCCCGAACACTGGCAGCTGGTGATTCTGGGTGAGGGACCGGAGCGGGAGTCGATCCGCGCCGAGACTATCCGGCTCGGCATCGGTCACCGGGTCCATTTGCCGGGCTTCGCTGCCGATCCGGCCAAGGTGCTGGGGTTGTTCGATCTGTTCGCGCTCTCGTCGGACAGTGAGCAGTTCCCGATCTCGGTGGTTGAGGCGATGGCATCGGGACTGGCGGTAGTGTCGCCCAAAGTAGGTGATGTCGAGATGATGGTGGCAGAGGAGAACCGTCCGTTTCTGGTCGCTTCGGGCGATGAGGCAGGGCTGGCCGAGGCGCTTTGTGTGCTGGCTTCAAAGCCGAAGGAGCGGCGCCTGATCGGTGACGCAAACCGCAAGATCGCACGCGAAGAATTTGACGAGGCGCGGATGGTTTCGGCTTATCGCGCGGTCTATGCCCGCGCGATGCGGCGGCATTCTTTTCCTTGAGCAGGGAGCTGGCATTTCCTTGAGCAGGGAGCTGGCTTTTCCTTGAGCAGGGGGCTGGCATTTCCTTGAGCAGGGGGCTGGCTTTGCCCCGAGTCTACCGTTCACTTCTGCTTCACGCTGGACCGGCCAGATATCAGTCGTTGAAAAGGTCCGCCCATCCGCTAAACAGCCCGCAACATTGACCCTATAGAAGCGAAAGCCTGCTGCATTGGCCCTGCGTCCAAAATCTCCCGAAGACAAAGAAGAACAGAAAGCCGCGGAGCAGGATGTTTTCCTGCGCGAGGTGGATGAAGCCCTCCGCAAAGATCAGGCGCTGGGCCTTGCCAAGCGGTACGGTCTTGTGATCGGCGGGATTGCGGGCGCCGGATTGCTGGGGCTGGCGGGCTATCTTTACTGGGACAGCAGCTCCAAACAGGCTGCCGCCGAGCGCGGCGAGCGGTTCATGATCGCGCTCGACCGGCTGGATGCAGGTTCGGATGCGGCTGCATCGGAAGAACTTGCGCCGCTAGTCAGTGAAGGCACCGGTGGCAGCAAGGCCGCCGCGGCACTGATGCGGGCCGGGATCGCCCAAAAGCAAGGCAAGACGGCTGAGGCGGTCAAGGCCTTTGCTGCGATTGCCGCTGACAGCACCGCCCCGCAACCGTTCCGCGATCTGGCGACGCTTCGCGAGGTTGCAGCCCGGTTTGACGTCATGACCCCGCAGCAGGTGGTCGATCGGCTCAAGCCGCTGGCGGTTCCGGGCAACGCCTGGTTTGGCAGCGCCGGGGAATTGCTCGGCATGGCTTATCTTAAGCAGGGCAAGCCCGAATTGGCCGGGCCGTTGTTTGCCGCCATCGCCAAAGACAAGGCTGTGCCCGATTCGCTGCGCTCGCGCGGCCGCCAGATGGCGGGCCAGCTTGGGGTAGATACCATCGACAATGCGGATACCGCGTCCGGCTCTGTGGCGCTCGTCACGCCGTGATCGAATTTATTCAAGGAACACCGATGCAATCGACTTCTCTCACTCGCCGCTTCGCCGTCCCGCTGGCATTGGTCCTCGCGCTCGGGCTTTCGGGTTGCGGAGTCTTCGGCGGCAAGGGCAAGCCAACTACGCCGACCGTGGGCAATCGTATCCCGATCCTCAGCCGGGTCGAATCCGGGGCCAAGGTCGATCCGGCGCTGGCCGGTGTCGCGGTTGTTCTGCCCCCCGCGAGCAGCAATCCCGAATGGCCCCAGGCGGGCGGCACTGCCAACAAGAGCTACGGTCACCTTGCGCTGCCCGCCGCGCCGCTGCGCGGGTGGAGCGCCAGCATCGCTGGTTCCAGCAGCAAGCATCGCCTTGCTGCCGCTCCGGTGATCGGCGGCGGACAGCTGTTTGCGATGGGCACCGATGGGATGGTCCATGCCTTTGACGCAGCGACCGGCGCTGCGCGCTGGACACAGAGCTTCAAGATCTCGGGTGATGGCTCCAGTTCGGTGTTCGGCGGCGGGGCCAGCTTTGACAGCAACAAGGTTTACATCACGACCGGGGTAGGCGAAGTCGCAGCGTTGGATGCGGCCACCGGCAAACAGCTGTGGAAAGCCAAGCCGGCCGGACCGCTGCGCGGCTCGCCGACAATCGCCTTCGGGCTGGTGTTCGTCATGACGCAGGACAATCAGATCCATGCGCTCAATTCCGAAGATGGAACAAACGGCTGGAACCAGTCAGCCTCGAGCGGGCAGACCGGCGTGTTCGGCGTGGGCGCTCCGGCAGCAGGGCAAGGCACTGTGGTCGCCGGGTTCAGCACGGGCGAGCTGGTCGCCTACCGCTATGAGAACGGCCGCCAGCTGTGGGCCGACGCGCTGGCGCGAACCTCGCTGTCGACCACAGTGGGCGTGCTGACCGATATCGATGCCGATCCGATCATCGATCGCGGCCGGGTCTATGCGCTGGGTCAGGGCGGACGCATGGCCGCCTATGAGCTAACCTCTGGCCAGCGCATCTGGGAGCTCAATCTCGCGGGGATTTCCACCCCGGCGATCGCGGGCGACTGGATTTTCACCCTGACCGACGATGCCAAATTGCTGTGCATTGCCCGCACCACTGGCAAGGTCCGCTGGATGACCCAGTTGGCCCGCTTCAAGAACGAGACGAAGCGCAAGAACGCGATCTACTGGACCGGGCCAGTGCTGGCGGGCGACCGGTTGTGGTTCGCCAATTCAAACGGGCAGGTCTACTCCGCGGCTTCGGGCGATGGATCGATTGCCCTGCTGGCCGAACTCAAGAGCCCGGTAACGCTTGCGCCGGTCGTTGCGAACGGAACGCTCTACGTGCTCGATGACAGCGGGAAGATCAGCAGTTTTCGCTGATCCGCGGCTTGATTACCCCGCCTTTAACCCTTTGATGCTAGGGCGGGGGTGATGAGCGAGCAGCTGCAAACGGCCGTTTCCAGGCCCAAAAGCGATGTGTCCGCAGGTGTTGGCCTGATCGGCGTGGCCGGGCTGTTTGCGTGGATCATGATCTGCCGCAACTGGCCAAGCCTGGCCGATATGTTCGCGCTGCCAGGGCCGCGCGCGCCGCTTTCCGGGCCCTATGCGGCGCTTGCCGGGCTGGTCTTTGCGGGTCTGCCGATGGTTATCTGGTCGGTGGTGGCCGATAAGGTCCACCGCGATCCGGCTACGGGCATCAACTGGGACCAGCCGAGGCCGGTCAGCGAAATCGTCGACATCTCGATCACCAAACTGGCTGGGCTTTGGGCAACCTGGGCGATCATCGGCTTTCTCTATTGTGCGGCCCGGTGGTATTGGCAGGGCAGTTATCTGTTCGCGATGGAAGTGCTCGCCGCCGCTGCAATCCCGCTGTTCGTGTTGTCGGTCCCCTATGTGATCTGGCTTGACCGGGTGCTGGT
>JANOFJ010000110.1:0-11392 GCA_031413595.1 Novosphingobium sp. | reverse complement strand
CGAAGTTCATATAGCTCGCCGGTTCGATCCGTCCGTCTTGCTCGACCCGCCCGGGCGAGGGCACTTCGCGCACTGTCACGCCAAACGCCTCGGCGCGGGCCCTGGCATCGGCGTAAATCGCGGCATTGGGATCGTCGGCGCCGGTTGCGCGGGGCAGAGCCAGCACGTTTGGCGCCACGAAGCGGGCGAGATTGTCGACATGGCCATCGGTGTGATCGCCCACCAGCCCCTCGCCCAGCCATAGTACGCGGGTGAAGCCCAGATCGCGCGCCAGCCGCGCCTCAATGTCGGCGCGTGAAAGATCGGGGTTGCGGTTGGGATGGAGCAGGCATTGTTCGGTCGTGACGACCAGCCCGGTGCCGTCCCCATCAAGCGCCCCGCCTTCCAGAATCCAGTCGTGGGTTTCCACCGCCAGCCCGGCGCTCTCCGCCAGTTCCGACCCGATCGTCTGATCGCCCGGCATGATATATTTGCCGCCCCAGCCATTGAAGCCAAACCGCCGGGCGAGCCTGCGCTGCCCGTCCGAAACCACCAGTGGCCCGGTATCGCGCAGCCAGACATCGCCATAGACCCGCCGCTCCAGCTTGACCGCAGCGCTGCACAAGGAGCGCGCCCGCGCTTCATTGGCGCCGTCGCGGACGATCAGCCGCACCTCCTGCCCACTGGCCGCGACCGCATTGGCAAAGCTGGCGATCTGTTCCTGCGCCATGGCGAGGAATCCCGGCCACTCCTCCCCGTCATGGGGAAAGCCGATCCACAGCCAGGCCTGCGGATGCCATTCGGGGGGCATTCGCGTCATCATTTTCGGCCGGCGCGGCTCTCATCCCGGACCCGGCGAAATTCATCACCGGGCAGCCAGTTTGGCCAGTCAGCGCCTTCGGCCATCATCCGGCCCAACCGGTAATACAGCCGCACATCGGCCATCGCGCCGGACCAGTCCCAGGCCGGATCATATTCATCGTCGGGGCCGTGATAGCGATTGTCCGTATAATCCTTGGCATAGGCTGCCCCTGCCGCGCGGCCGCCGATGATCAGATCTTCGCCGCCATCGACATACAGCATCGGCACGCCCCGTTTGGCGAGGCTGAAGTGGTCCGAGCGGTAGTAATAGCCCCTCTCAGGCGTCGGATCAGGAGTTGCGACCCGGCCTTCTGCGGCCAGCGCCGCCATCAGGACAGCATCCAATTCGGATTTGCCGCCGCCAACCACTGTCACATCCCTGGCGGGGCCTGCCAGCGACAGTGCATCCATGTTCACCCCGCCAACGGTCTGTGCCAGCGGGAACACCGGATTGGCTCCGTAATATTCTGACCCCAGAAGGCCCGATTCCTCGGTTGCCAGCGCGATGAACACCAGGCTGCGCGGCGCTGGTCCGGCCTGACGGTGCGCCTGCGCCATAGAGACCAGCGCGGCCACCCCAGTGGCATTGTCGATCGCGCCGTTGCAGATGTCGTCGCCCGCTGCATTGGGCTTGCAGCGGCCAAGATGGTCCCAATGCGCAGAATAGAGGACATATTCGCCGGGACGCTCGGCTCCCGGCAGCACTCCGACCACGTTTTTCGAGGCGAAGCGGCGGATGCTGTTGTCGAACGACAGACCGGCTTTGAGGCCCAGCGGTACGGCGCGGAAACCCTGCTGCTTGGCGGCCACTGACAAGGCGGCAAGATCCTTGCCCGCTGCGGCCAGGATCGTCTGGGCTACGCCATTCTGGACCCAGCCATTGACCATGGTCTTGCTGGCGCCATCGTCAGCCGACTGGGCATAGGCCGATGGCCCGGACCCACTCGATTCGACGACATTCCAGCCGTAGGCGGCAGGGAAAGTGTCATGGACGATCAATGCAGCCGCCGCGCCTTGCCGGGCGGCTTCCTCGAACTTGTAGGTCCAGCGGCCGTAATAGGTCATCGCCCGGCCGCCAAACGCGCCGGTCAGCCCTTGTGTCTCATAATCGGGATCGTTGACCAGAATGACCGCAGTCTTGCCGCGCATGTCGACCCCGGCATAATCGTTCCAACCCTTTTCCGGGGCATTGATGCCATAGCCGACAAACACCAGTTCGCTGTCTTTGAGATCGATCCGCGGGGTGACGCGAGCGGTGGAGCCGACGAAATCCTTGCCATAGGTGAAGGATAGCGGCTTGGTCCCGCCGGTGATCGCCAGCGGGGTGTAATGATCTGGCGTAATCTCGACCAACGGCACATCCTGGAACCAGCTGCCGTTGTTACCCGGCTGCATTCCGGCGGCACGGAATTTTTCGACGATGTATGCCAGCGACTTTTCCTCCCCGGCGGTTCCGGGTGCGCGGCCTTCGAACTCGTCCGATGATAGCGTTCGGACAACCTCTTTCATCGTCTCGACCGACAGGCTTATAGGGGGTTTGCTGGAAGTAGGCGGTGGTGTCTGGGTACAGGCCGAGAGCGCAAGCACGCAGGCAGCGGCACAAATTGGGCGGATCATGGGGGTTACTCGTTTCTGTATCGGGAATGCGCCACTAGGTGCCAGAGGCTGCCCGATGAAACAAGCTGCCTTGCCCTTATTCCCTAGCAAGTGCAGGCATATGCCATGAGTACCGACTGGACCGGAGCGATAGCCCGCGCGCGCGCCCACGCTCCGTTTCTGGCGCGCGGGCTTGACCGGCTGCCCGCGCTCGAAGCCTTGCTGACGGCGGGCGATGGCGAGAGGGCGCTGGCCTGGGCCAAGGCTGCCGGTGCTGGTGCGGAAAGTATCGCCAGTGCGCTGCGACGCGAGCGGATGGCGCTGGCGGTGGCGCTGGCGGTGGGCGATCTGGCCGGACTTTTCCCGCTGGCCCGCGTGATGGGCGAGCTTTCCGCCTTTGCCGACCGGGCGATGGACGCGGCGATCGCCGATGCAATCCGCGCCCGTGTGCCCGATGAACCGCCCGCCGGATTCCTGGCGCTGGCGCTGGGCAAACACGGCGCGCAGGAACTCAACTACAGCTCGGACATCGATCCGATCCTGCTCTATGATCCGGCGCTGCTACCCCGCCGTCCGCGCGACGAGCCCGGCGAGGCCGCGCAGCGCGTGGCGCGCACGCTGATGGAAACGATGAGCCATGTCGACGGCGAGGGCTATGTCTTCCGGGTTGATTTGCGGCTCCGCCCGGCGTCCGAGGTCAGCCCGCTGGCAATCTCGATCGATGCCGCGCTGGGCCATTACGAATCCTCCGCGCTGGCGTGGGAGCGCGCCGCTTTCATTCGCGCCCGGGCCTGCGCTGGAGATATTGCGGCTGGAGACGCCTTCCTGGCTGCGATCCGACCATTCGTGTGGCGCAAAGCTCTTGATTTCGGCGCGATTACCGAGATCGGGCGGCTGACCGCGCGGATCCGGGCCAATCATAACGGGCCGCAGGTTCCAGGACCCGGATTTGATCTCAAGCGCGGGCGGGGCGGGATTCGCGAGGTAGAGTTCTTCGCCCAGACCCACCAGCTGATCCACGGCGGGCGCAATCCCGCGCTCAGGCTGCGCGGAACGCGCGCCAGCCTCGATGCGCTGGCCGGTGCCGGGATCATCGATCCGGCCGATGCACGGCTGCTGGGCGAGAGCTATGACCGGCTGCGGGTGATCGAGCACCGGCTGCAGATGATCGGCGATCAGCAGACCCATAGCTTGCCGCTTGATCCTGCGGCGCTGGACAATGTGGCGTGGCTGGACGGACTGGGAGGTGGCGCGGCGCTGGTCGCAGAAGTCGCCGCGATCAGCGAGGCGGTGGGGCAGCGTTATGACCGCTTGATAGCGGAACATTCCAGCTCTGAAACCGCGCAGTTGGCATTGTCGGGTGGTACGGGGCTGGAAGAGATGCTGTCCGGGCTCGGTTTTTCCGACCCGGCGGCGCTGGCGCAGCGGATCGAAACCTGGCGGTCGGGCAAGCTGCGCGCCTTGCGCAGCGATGCAGGCCGGACCGCGTTCGAAGCGATTCAACCCGCGCTGCTCGCCGCCTTTGCCGCCGCGCCCGAGCCCGAGCGGGCGTTGCTGCGGTGGGAGCAGCTGCTCACCAATTTGCCCAGCGCAGTCAATCTGTTCCGTCTGCTCGAAGCGCGGCCGGCGCTGCTGCAATTGCTCGCCCGGATCCTCAGCCTCGCCCCGCCGCTGGCCGATGAGCTGACCCGGCGGGCCGATCTGCTTGATCCGCTGATCGATGCCAGCGCGTTTGATCTGCCCGGCGATGTCGCCGCGCTGGCGGCCGATTTTGCGGCGCGTGAGGCCGGGGATGATTACCAGCGGCTGCTCGATCAGGTGCGGCGCAAAGTTGGCGAGATCCGCTTTGCGCTGGGGGTGCAGCTGATTGCCGATGATTTTGCCGGCGGGGTTCGCGATCCGCTGGAGATTGCCGCAGCGCTTTCGCGCACCGCCGAGGCTGCGCTGATTGCGCTGGCCGAGGCGACAATCGACGAGTTTACCCGGGCCCATGGCAGGATCGCAGGGGCTGACCTTGTGATCCTGGGGCTTGGCCGGCTGGGCGGCGGAGCATTGACGCATGCCTCTGATCTGGATCTCATCTATCTGTTCACCGGTGAGCACGCGGCTGAATCCGATGGCCCGCGCCCGCTTGGCGCAACGCTTTATTTCAACCGGCTGGCTCAGCGGGTGAGTGCGGCCTTATCCGTCCCGACTGCCGAGGGCGCGCTCTACGAGGTGGATACGCGGCTCAGGCCGTCTGGCGCACAGGGCCCGCTGGCGGTGAGCTTCGGCAGCTTTGCCCGCTATCAGAACGAGCAGGCCTGGACCTGGGAGCATATGGCGCTGACCCGCGCCCGGCCGCTGTTCGGCCCGCCGCCCGCGCAGGCCGAGCTGGCCGGGATCATCGCCGGCGTGCTGCGCAAGCCCCGGGACCCGGCCCAGCTGAAGCAAGACGTTCTGGCGATGCGCGCCGAAATAGCGCGGCACAAGCCCGCCAAAGGCCCGCTTGATGCCAAGCTGGCGCGGGGCGGGCTGGTTGATGTCGAATTCCTGGTCCACTACCTCCAGCTGCGCGAAGGGGTCGGGCTGGTGCCCGATTTGACCGCTGCGATCGCCGCGCTGGTCGGAGCGGGTCTCCTGCCCGAGGCGGTCAATTCTGCCCACATCATGATGTCGCGGCTGTTGATCGCGGTGCGGCTGCTAGCGCCCGATGCTGCCACCCCGCCACCTGCCGCGCGCGCGGTGCTTGCCAAGGCTTGTGGATGCCGCGATTGGGATGCGGTAGTTGTCGGCCTTACCGAAGCCCGCGCAGCAGTCCACGATGCGTGGGCGGAAGTTTTTGGCGAGAAGCTGGAGATCTGAACAATGAGCAACTTCCCCGGGATAGGTGATCCCCTGCCTGATATCGCGCTGGAAACCCCCGAAGGACGCAGTCTGCGCCCGGCGGATTTCGCGGGCAAGAAGCTGGTGCTGTTTTTCTATCCCAAGGACGATACACCGGGCTGCACCACCGAAAACAAGGATTTCTCGGCACTGGCGGATCAATTTGCCGCCGCTGCTATCGTCTTGCTTGGGGTCAGCAAGGATCCGCCGAAAAAGCATCAGAAGTTCATCGCCAAATACGGCCTGGCCGCGCCGCACGCCACGGACCGCGAAGCGGACGGCCTGGCCGATGCGCTGGGCGTTTGGGCAGAGAAATCGATGTATGGGCGAAGCTACATGGGAATGGTCCGCAGCACCTATCTGGTCGGTGCCGATGGCCGGATCGCACGAATCTGGGCGAAGGTTAAGGTTGCCGGTCACGCTGCCGAAGTGCTGGAAGCTGCTCGATCGCTGTGAACCGGGTCGCTGTGAACCGAGCGCAGGCAAGGGCGGCGGGGAGCGGTGCTGACGAGGCAGGTTGGCAGTCTGGCTGGCAGTTCCGGATTCGGCGCAAATCGATTCACCGTGCGACGAATTGGCGGAAATTCCTTGGAAATTCCCAGGCCGAACCGCGCGGTTTGGGGGTGCGTTAAGCCGCGGTTCAACGACTCAACCCGCGCGACAGGCAGTTTACCGCGCAGCCGGACGACCGGACTTGATTGTTAACAATTTTGACGTTTAACCCCTAACTCACGAGACGGCGGGGGGTTCCGACCATCTCAAAATATATCGAACCGAAGTGTCTGCGTTCAACAAAACGCAGGATTTCGGACTTTCTGAGGCGTTCGATGAGTTTTGGGTTCGCACGGGCCATGCTGCAAAGGTCAGGTCCGGAAAACAAGGTAATTTGAGTTTGGTCGCTTTTACATTTTTTGCCAAGGTCCGGACGATTGTCGGCGCACTTGCCGCTGCCTCCAGCCTCATGGCCGCTACTCCGGCGCTCGCCAACAGCAGCTCCACGGCCGATATTGCGGCCCCGCTGCGGGCTGCCCAATCCTTGAAACAAACTGAACTTGGCAACGGCGACCAGGAATTCCGGCGCTTGTTCGCCAGCTGGCAGTCGCTCGACAAGCCCGGCACCCAAATCGCTCGGCCCAACCGCCGCATCGGCGATGTTGCTATTCCTTCGCGGATGCCGGTTGATGGCGTCCGTCTGACCAGCGACTATGGTATGCGCTGGCACCCTGTGACCGGCGGCCGCCGCGCTCACAAAGGCGTGGACCTTGCCGGCCCCACGGGCACGCCGGTTCGCGCTACTGCCGATGGCACGGTTGGCCGCGCTGAATGGTACAGCAGCTACGGCCTGTATGTTTCGCTGGAACATGGCGGCAGTATCGAGACCCGTTACGGCCATATGTCACGGCTTAATGTCGCTGCGGGCCAACAGGTCCGCAAGGGTGACATCATCGGTTTTGTCGGCTCGACCGGCCGTTCGACCGGGCCGCACCTTCACTATGAAGTGCGAATTGCCGGCCAGGCAGTCAATCCGATTCCCTATATGCAGTCCAACGAGGTCCGCGTGGCATTGGCCAACGTCGATCCGGCTGCAACCGGCCAGGGCGGCAACTGAGTTTACCATCGGATAAGTTTACCATCGGCACCGGGCGTTAGATCCGGGCTAGCAACAGCCCCAAGGGGATGCTGGGAAAGGGGCGACAGGCAACTGTCGCCTTTTTCTGTTGGTGCCTTTTTCTATTGATACCTTTTTCTTTTGCGCAAATTAATCACCCGGTTAAACTCCCCCTGATGAGCGGCTCGAGCCGCCGCCCGAGGAGAGACAATCGCCATGCATCCGACAGTTCACGCCCGGGCCCATCCGGACAAGCCGGCTATCATCATGGCGGCCAGCGGAGAGATTATCACTTACGCGCAGCTGGATGCGCGCTCCAATCAGGTCGCCCAGCTGATTCGGGACCACGGGATCGGAATTGGCGAGACGATCGCACTATGCCTGGAAAACCATCCGTGGTTCTTTGTGCTGGCCTGGGGCGCACAGCGCGCCGGGGTCCATTATGTGGCGATCTCAAGCCGCCTGACCGCGCCCGAAGTTTCCTATATTCTGGAGGACAGCGGGGCCAAGCTGCTGTTCGGCTCGGCTTATATGGCCCCGGTACTGGACGAGGTGGCCAAGCTCAATCCCGGGATCAAGCAGCTGCGCTTCGATAGCCCAGGCAGCCTCAGTGCCGAGGCGGCGCTGGCGGCAATGCCCGAAACCCCGATCGCCGATGAGCGGGCGGGGACCGATATGCTCTATTCCTCGGGCACCACCGGCCGCCCCAAGGGGGTCAAGATCGCCCTGCCCGAAGATCCGGCCATCGATGCGCCGAGCATTTTCGTGCAACTCGTCAAAGCGGCCTACGGCATGACCGAGGACGCCATGTATATCAGTCCCGCCCCGCTTTATCACGCCGCACCGCTGCGCTGGTCGATGACCGTGCACCGGATCGGCGGGACGGTGGTGGTGATGGAGCGGTTCGATCCCGAAGCGGCGTTGGCGACGATCGAGAAGTATCAGATCACCGACGGCCAGTTCGTGCCGACCCATTTCGTGCGGATGCTCAAACTGCCCGATGAAATTCGCCGCAAATACGATGTTTCGAGCCTCAAATGTGCGATCCACGCCGCCGCGCCATGCCCGGTTCCGATCAAGCGCTCGATGATCGACTGGTGGGGGCCGGTGCTGTTTGAATATTATGCCGGGACGGAGGGAAATGGCTCAACCTTCATCACCAGCGCTGAATGGCTGACCAAACCCGGCTCGGTTGGGCGGGCACTTTCGGGCGTGGTCCATATCTGCGACGAAGCAGGTAACGAGGTGCCGCGCGGCACCGAAGGACAGGTGTTTTTTGAGGCCGCGGATCCCACGGTCAAGCCGTTTGAATACCACAATGATCCGGAGAAAACGGCCGAAAGCCGCAACAAGCACGGCTGGACCAGCCTCGGCGATGTCGGGCTGCTCGACGATGATGGCTTTCTGTTTCTGACCGACCGCAAAAGCTTCATGATCATTTCGGGCGGGGTGAATATCTATCCCCAAGAGATCGAAAATCTGCTGATCACCCATCCCAAGGTGGCCGATGCGGCGGTGATCGGTGCGCCCGATTCGGATCTGGGCGAAAAGGTCGTTGCGGTGGTCCAGCCGCTCGACATGGCCGACGCCGGGCCGGCGCTGGCCGAGGAGTTGCTGGCCTATCTCGCCCCGCAGCTCAGCCGGCTTAAAATGCCGCGTCAGATCGATTTCCGCGAGCAATTGCCGCGCGAGGCAACCGGCAAGCTCTACAAGCGGCTGCTGCGCGATGAATATCGCGCGGCGGCGGAGCCTGGGGCATGAGCGCGCACATCGCTCCCGCCGAAATCGCGCGGGCAGTGATCGATCCGGCCGCCTATGCCGAATGGGATCCGCTGCTCGACCAGTTTGACTGGTTGCGCGAGAATATGCCCATTGCGAAGATCGTCTCGGCCGCCCCCGAAGACAGTTCGGGCTGGCATGATCCGTTCTGGTTCGTCTCGCGCTATGATGACGTCATGCGGATCAGCAAGGACAATCAGACCTTTCTGAACAACCCGCGCCCGGTGGTTTTCACAACCAAAGTCGGCGAGGATTTCGCCCGTGCGATTACGGCCAAGTCGGGCGAATCCAGCCATAATCTGGTTGAATCACTGGTGGTGTTCGATGCCCCGATCCACATGAAATACCGCAAGCTGACCCAGGAATGGTTCATGCCCAAGAACCTGATGCGGATTGAGGCCGATATCCGCGCGCTGGCGCAGCACACGGTTCAGCGGTTGATTGCAGCGGGGCCCGAAACGGATTTCGTCAAGCTGGTCTCCGCCCCCTACCCGCTCCACGTGGTGATGCAGATCCTGGGCGTGCCCGAACAGGACGAGCCGCGGATGCTGATGCTGACCCAGCAGATGTTCGGCGGTCAGGATGAAGACCTCAACCAGTCGGGCATCAAGAACCTGCCGCCCGAGGCGATCACCCAGCTCGTGGCGGGCGCAGTGGCCGATTTCGAGGCCTATTTTGCGCGGCTGACGGCGGAGCGCCGGGCTAAACCGACTGAAGATGTCGCCAGCATCATCGCCAATGCGAAGGTTGACGGCGAGTATCTCTCCGACCGGCATCTTGCGGGCTATTACATCATCCTCGCCGCTGCCGGACATGATACCACTTCGGCGTCCACTGCAGGCGCGATGCTGGCGCTGGCCCGCGATCCGGAGCAGTTCGCGCGGGTCAAGGCCGATCGTTCGCTGCTTGCGGGCATCGTCGAGGAAGCGATTCGCTGGACCAGCCCGGTGCAGAATTTCATGCGCACGGCAGCAGAAGATACCCAGATCGGCGGACAGAAAATCGCCAAGGGTGACTGGTTGATGATCAACTATGTCGCCGCCAACCACGATCCGGCCCAGTTCCCCGATCCGCGCCGCTTCGATGCCGCGCGCGAGGGCAACCGCCATCTGGCGTTCGGGGCAGGCGCGCATCAATGCCTTGGGCTTCATCTGGCGCGGCTGGAAATGCGGATCCTGTTCGAGGCGCTGCTCGACCGGTTGGATAGTGTTGAACTGGCGGGGACACCCAAGCGCGCCAAGAGCACATTTGTCGGCGGCCTCAAGACTTTACCGTTGCGGTTTTCCGCGAGTTAGGCCCTACCAGCGCAGCAAGCGCGGCACGATCAGCCGTCCGGCCAGTGCGCACAGGCCGACCGTCAGCGTGTACCAGATCCCGATGTAGGGGATCGTCGCGCTGGGGCAGTGCAGGCTATAGGCAAAGGCTCCGAAGCTGCCCGCCGCCAGCCCGACCAGCCATCCAGCCCGGTTCAATGCGACCGGAGCGCCGCCGCGCAGCCAAACGGTGAGCGCAGTGCCGATTACCAGCGCCGAAGCTCCGCTGATCCCCAGGCACCACGGCCCGTTGGGCGAGGTCAGATCGGCCATCGGCAGGCGCTGATCGGTCAGCACGATCACGATGCTGGTCAACGGGAACATCAGCGCAGCGCCCAGCGCCCAGCGCCAGCCATGGCTGGTCTGACCGACCCCCGGTCGCGCCGCGGCAATCACCGCGGTCAACGCGGCGCAGCCAAGCAGCAGCAGCGCGCCCGCGCGCAGCACCACGATCCCGGCCGGATGCCCGGCCATCAGATCGCTGCGCAGGCCATACAGCGAATAAACTGCAAGAACGGCCACCCCGGTCAACGCCAGTGCCATGGTCCAGGCAAGGCCCGGAGCAAGGCGGCGGACCGGGGTGAGATTGGCAACAAGATCGTCGATAGTCGGCGGCATGCTATTCACTTTCGATCAGGGCGGCGAGACGGCGCAGCCCGCGATGGATATTCACTTTGACTAGCGGTTCCGATTGGCCGCAGCGGATTGCGGCCTCGGCGATCGACAGACCCTCAAGCTTGACCAGCCGGATTGCGGTGATTTGCGGAGCTGGCAGCCGGGCCAGCAGCCGGTCGAGACTGATTCGGGCGATCAGCTCATCATCCTGAGGCTCGGCCGCTTCGCTCCCGCTGAGCTCGTCTGCCGCAGTGCGATAAGTTCGCCGCAGTTCATCGATCCAGCGATAGCGTGCGATCGCGGCCAGCCATGGCAGGAACGGGCGGTCCGGATCATAGCTCGCCCGCTTGTTATGAAGCGAAAGCAGCGTTTCCTGAACCAGATCGTCAATGGCTTGCGGGGCGATCCGGTTGCGGAAAAACCGGCGCAGCCAGTCGCGGCTGGTTTCCAGCACCAGCCGATAGGCGCTGCCGTCTCCGTCCTGGGCCTGGGCCATCAGCCGGGCAAGGGTGGCGTCGTCCGCTTTCATGCCGGTTTGGTAACCAGCAACCGGTCTAGCGCCAATGTGCCACCGCCGCGCTGCGCGATCACCAACAGCAGCCCCAGCCACAGGCTATGCACCGGCCACCAGGCATCGGGATAGACCAGAAACTGGATTACGAGCGTCATGACAATCAATCCCAACGCGGAGAATCGCGTAAGCAGCCCCAGCACCAATAGCGCAGGCAGGACATGTTCGGCCACCATCGTCAGCGGGGCCGCCAGTTCGGGTGAG
>JANOFJ010000109.1:0-5218 GCA_031413595.1 Novosphingobium sp. | reverse complement strand
GCCGGAACTGGCCGCAAGCGCGGCGGTCAAGCCGGGGAGCCGTTCCTGACGATGACCTATAGCCGCTTAAGACTGGGCGTGAACATCGATCACGTCGCCACGATCCGCAATGCCCGCGGCGGTGAGCACCCCGATCCGGTGCGAGCTGCCCAGATTGTCGCGGCGGTTGGCGGTGACGGCATCACTGCCCATCTGCGTGAGGATCGCCGCCATATCCGCGACGAGGATATTGCCCGGATTCAGGCTGCGACCAATCTGCCGCTCAACCTCGAAATGGCCGCGACCGACGAAATGGTCGAGATCGCGCTGCGCCATAAGCCCCACGCCGCCTGTATCGTCCCCGAACGGCGCGAGGAACGCACCACCGAGGGCGGGCTTGACGCGGCAGGTCAGCACAACCGCCTCGCGCCGATTGTTACGCGCCTGCGCGTCGCGGGCATCCGGGTCAGCCTGTTCATCGCCCCCCAGCCGCACCAGATCGAAGCGGCTATGCGGCTTGGCGTGCCAGTGGTCGAGCTGCACACCGGTGAATATGCCCATGCAACCGGCGAGGCTCAGGCGGCCGAACTGCGCCGCCTCGCCGATATGGCAGCGCTTGCGGTGAAGAACGGGATCGAACCGCATGCCGGCCACGGGCTGACCTTCGAAAATGTTCAGGCCGTTGCAGCGATACACCAGCTGGCCGAACTCAACATCGGCCACTATTTGATCGGCGAGGCGATTTTTACCGGACTGGAGGCCGCAGTGCGGCGGATGCGCGATCTGATGGATGCGGCACGATGACGTGCCATTTGGGTGACTCTCCCAAACCACTTTGGCGATGGCTCATCTACATAGTGTCTGCAGCCGGCGTCGCGTTGACGATGCTCTGGAGTTTTGGAGGATTTATTACAGGGTCTGTCATGGCTTGGGGAAACCGACCGGCCATTATGATTTGGTTGATCATTTTCTTCTGTGTGATCTCGCCATTGGTCGCTTCGATATACTTCGCGAGACGTTCAATGGACGCTGCGAGACGCGGCCAACTCTTTGCTTCAATTTGGCAGGCAATTGGTTCGCTGATAGCCGCTCCCGCGGGTTGGGCCCTCTTGGGGACGGGGATATTTGATAGATGATCATCGCCATCGGCTCTGACCTGTGCAATATCGAGCGAATTCAACGCTCGCTCGACCGGTTTGGCGAGCGGTTTGAACTGCGCGTCTTTACCGAAGTCGAACGCGCCAAGGCCGCCCGCCGCCCGTTCACCAAGGCCGGAACCCTCGCCAAGCGCTTTGCCGCCAAGGAGGCCTTCTCCAAGGCAGTTGGCACCGGCTTCAAGGCCGGAGTGTTTATGAAGGACATCGGCGTGGTCAATGCCCGCAGCGGCGCACCGGCGCTGGCGCTGACCGGCGGCGCGGCGTTGCGGCTGGCCGCACTTGCTCCTGATGGCCACGAGGTCGTGGTTCATCTGACGTTGACCGACGATCATCCATGGGCACAGGCCTTTGTCGTGATTGAGGCCAGAATATTGTGACAGATCGGCATTTTGTGAGTGAAGCAATGACGAGCGATCCAGCTGCTCCCGAAAAACCAGCGCATGAGGCGTTGTCAAAAGTCGATTGGCTGGCCGAAATTCGCGGTCTGGCGCTGATGCTGCTGGCGGTGCTGGCGTTCCACAGCTTCATCGCCAAACCGTTCTACATCCCCTCGATCTCGATGATGCCCAACCTGTTGGTCGGTGACCGGCTGGTTGTGAGCAAATACCCTTACGGCTGGAACTGGGCCTCGGCCTCGTTTCATATCCTGCCGCGCAGCACCGCGCGGCTGCTGGGCGGGACGCCCGAATACGGCGATGTCGTGATCGTCGTGCCGCGCAACCGCAGCGAAGATCTGATCAAGCGTGTGGTTGCCCTCCCAGGCGACCGGATCGCGGTGGTAGGCGGCCAGATCGTGCTCAATGGCAAGCCGGTACCCCAGGCAGTCGAGCCACCGGTGCAGCTTGCAGCCGATGACGAGCTGTTGTGCGAGGGCAGCCCCTGCAACAACGCCTTCGCGGCCTTCCGCACCCGGCTGCCCAGCGGCCACGAGATCTACGAACCGCCCACGCTGCGCGAAACCCTGCCCAATGGCGCGAGTTATCTGGTGATCGATCATGTCGACCAGACGCTCGATCACATGGCCGAAGTGACTGTCCCCGCCGATAGTGTGTTCCTGATGGGCGACAACCGCGATCATTCCGCTGACAGCCGCGCGCAGCTGTATGAAAAAGGCCTGGGCGGTCCAGTACCGCTATCCAACGTCGGCGGGCGGGCCGAGTTCCTGACCTTTTCACTGAACGGCAGCGAGAGCTGGAACCCGCTGAGCTGGTGGGGTGCCTTGCGCGACGGGCGCGGCTGGAGCAGCTTGCGGCCCAGAATCGAAGCCCCTGTCGCCACGAGTGGCACCAAGGTGAAAGGCAGCAACTGATGGCCCTGAGAAAAGCCGCCACAGGCAAGATTTCCGCGAAGGCCGCTGCACCCGAACACGCACCCGAACATGCCGGGCCGACCGACTTTACCGATCCGGTGCTGCGACAGGAAGTCAAACGCGCGGCCGTGTGGATCGGGATGGCCAGTCTGGTTATCCTGACGGTTTATATGGCCCAGCCGCTGCTGGTGATCTTCGGCGGGCTGGTGTTTGCCGCGATGATCGATGGCGGTGCGCGGCTGCTGGGCCGGGTGCTGCCGATCGGACGCGGCCTCAGGGTTACCATCGTCCTTCTGGCAGGCGTGGCCTTTGTGGTGTGGGTGGCCTATTTCGCTGGCAGCCAGATTGCCCAGCAGGCCGCGGCCTTGCCGGCCACGGTCGAGGCACAGGCTTTGCGCGTCGCGGCATGGCTTGAAGGTCACGGGGTAGCAGTAAACTTAAGAAATGCCGAGGCACTGGCCCAACAGGCGTTGGGCGGGGTCACGCAGCTGACCAAAGCTGTGGGCGGTTTGATTGGCGCGCTCACCACCCTGTTCCTGATCATGGTGCTGGGGATCTATGTCGCCGCCGAGCCCCGGCTTTATCAACGCGGCGTTGCCTGGATGCTGCCCACCAATGAGCGGTCCTATTTTGAAGGCACCGCCGCGCGCATGGGAAAGTCGCTCAGGATGCTGATGTTCGGACGGCTGCTCGGCATGGCTGTGGAAGGCGTCGCCACCTGGATCATGCTGGCGCTCTATGGCGTTCCGCTCGCTGCGCTGCTGGGCTTGCTGACCGGACTGCTGGCGTTCCTGCCCAATATCGGTGCGCCGATCTCGGGCTTGCTGATGGTGATGGTCGGCTTTTCGGGCGGGACGGAAATGGGCATATTCTGCATTTTCGTCTACATTGTGGTCCAGACGGTTGACGGAAATATCATCGAGCCAATGGTCGCCAAGAAGACCGCCGATCTTGCGCCGGCGCTGGTGCTGGGGGCGCAGCTGGTGATGGGCGCGCTGTTCGGCATCCTTGGGCTGGCGCTGGCCGATCCGCTGATCGCGATGATCAAGATCGGGCTCGAACGCCAGTCTGAGCGTAACGAACCTCAAGAGGCGATATAGCACACAATGGCCCGCAAATTCCTGTATCTCATTGCCTTCCTGATCGTCTTGTTTCTGGGCGGGCGTCTGGCGCTGCAGTTCTATCCCGACCAGCTCTCAAGGCTCGCCTTTGTCCCGTCGGAAGCGTTCGAGCCGCAAGCCCAGCTAGCGGCGGGGATTTATGATGATCCGGCAATGTGGATTTCGCGGCCCGGCATGGGCGCGAAGGACCCGGCGCAATGGGTGCCGGAGGGCGCGCCGGCCAACCCAGCTCCGGTCAGGGCGGCGGTGTTCTTTGTCCATCCGACCAGCTACCTCGAAAAGTTCCACTGGAACGCCGCGCTTGACCATCGGCCATCGCGCGCTCTGGCGGAAATCATCGTTCGCGGGACTGCCAGCCCGTTTGCGCCGGCGGCCCAGCTCTGGGCGCCGCGCTATCGGCAGGCGGCATTCGGCGCCTTCCTGACCGAGGAGCCCGCAGGCACAGAGGCGCTGGATGCTGCCTATGCTGATGTTTTGCAGGCCTTCGATTATTTCGTCGCACACAGCGATCCCGATCTGCCGATCGTGCTGGCAGGCCACAGCCAGGGCTCGTTCCACCTGATCCATTTGATGCAGGACCGGATTGCGGGAAAACCGATCGCGCGGCGAATTGCGGCGGTCTATGCAATTGGCTGGCCGGTCTCGGTGGCCCATGATTTGCCCGGTATGGGCCTGCCTGCCTGCACTGCGCCTGATCAGTCCGGCTGCGTGGTGAGCTGGTTGAGTTATGCCGAACCGGCCGAACCGGCGATGATGATCGCTGCCTATGCGCGCCATCCTGGGCTGGACGGCCAATCACTCAAGGACAGTCCGTTCCTTTGCTCCAACCCGCTGACAGGCGGCATTGGCGGAATCGCAACGGCCAGCGCCAATCTTGGCACGATGGTTCCCGATGCGCTGCTCAAGACCGGCAAGATGAAACCCGGAATGGTTGCGGCCGCTTGCCGTCCGGACGGCATATTGTCGATCGGCGCGCCGCCCGAAATGGGCCCAGCCGTGCTGCCGGGAAACAATTTCCATATCTATGACATCCCGCTGTTCTGGACCAATCTCCGGGCGGATTTCACCCAGCGAGTGGCGGCGTGGAAACCGGCGGCCTGATAACCGACAGCGCGCTGGATTTTCGCGCCAGCCTGCCCGGCGGGGGCACGCTGCTGGCGCTTGATCTTGGCACGCAAACCATCGGCACCGCCTTTTGCGACGCGGGCTGGCGCTTTGCCTCTCCTGGAAAGACGCTGAGGCGCGGGAAGTTCGGCGCGGACAAATTGTTGCTCGAAGCCCTCATCGCCGAGCGATCGGCCAAGGGCATTGTCATCGGCCTACCGATCAACATGGACGGCAGCGAAGGCCCGCGCAGCCAATCCAGCCGCGCCTATGCCCGCAACCTTGGCGTGCTGGGCCTGCCGATCCTGCTGTGGGACGAGCGCTGGAGCACCGCCAGCGCCGAACGCGGATTGATCGCGCAGGATATCAGCCGCGCCAAACGGGTTAACCGGATCGATTCGGCGGCGGCGGCGGTGATCCTGCAAGCGGCGATTGATGCGCTGGCGGGTGGAAGCCTCGCCTAGGGTATCAATTCCGCCCGCCTTGTCTTCGCCTCCATCGCCACCAGCCGGCTTCCCGCGCCCTCAGCTTCACGCCACAGTTCATCG
>JANOFJ010000108.1:0-1679 GCA_031413595.1 Novosphingobium sp. | reverse complement strand
TATCGCCCGCCAGCAGCGGCTGACCTTTGCCCGCGCCGGGCGGACGCGGCCACTCAGTCTTGATGATTACGCCGCGACCGGCGGCTGGGCCGGGCTCAATCGCGCCCGCTCGTTGAGTCCCGCCGCAGTGGTGGCCGAAGTCACCCAATCAGGCCTGCGCGGCCGCGGCGGAGCGGGCTTCCCCGCCGGGATCAAGTGGAAGACGGTGGCCGATGCTCCTGGAGCGCGGAAGTATATCGTCTGCAATGCCGATGAGGGTGACAGCGCCACTTTTGCCGACCGGATGCTCATGGAAGGCGATCCGTTCCAGCTGATCGAGGGTATGGCGATTGCTGCCTATGCCGTTGGCGCGCAGATCGGATATATCTATGTCCGCAGCGAATATCCCCACGCAATCACAAAGCTCAACTGCGCTTTAGCTTTGGCGGAAGCGCTTATTTCCCCCTTCAAAGTCGAGGTCCGCGTTGGCGCGGGGGTTTACATTTGCGGCGAGGAAACCTCGTTGCTCAACAGCCTTGAAGGCAAGCGCGGCGAGGTCCGGGCCAAGCCGCCACTGCCCGCCATCGAAGGTCTGTTTGGCCAGCCGACGGTGGTCAACAACGTGCTGACGCTGGCCGCAGTGCCCCATATCCTGATCGATGGTGGAGCCGCCCACTATGACAGCCACGGGATCGGCCGCTCCAAGGGGACCATGCCAATCCAGCTGGCCGGGAACATCAAGCATGGCGGGTTGTTCGAGACGGCATTCGGCATCACACTGAAAGAGCTGATCGAGGATATCGGCGGCGGCACAGCCTCGGGCCGACCCGCCAAGGCGGTGCAGGTTGGCGGGCCGCTGGGGGCCTATCTTGCGCCGCACCAGTTCGATATCGCGTTTGATTATGAGGCCTATGGCGCCGCCGATGCGCTGATCGGCCACGGCGGGGTCTGCGTGTTCGACGATAGCGCCGACATGGGAAAAATGGCCCGGTTTGCGATGGAGTTTTGCGCGGTGGAAAGCTGCGGCAAATGCACCCCGTGCCGGATCGGCTCGACCAGGGGCGTCGAACTGATCGACCGGATTCGTGAGGGTGGCCGCAAGGTTGATCGGGTAGAAAGCCTGCCCCAGATGCACAATGCCGCCAAGACTGGGCGAAGCCGGGCGGACGATATAGTGCTGCTCGAAGATCTGTGCGAGACGATGAAATTTGGCTCGCTCTGCGCTTTGGGCGGGTTCACGCCTTTCCCGGTGCTGTCCGCGCTGAAGCATTGGCCGGAGGATTTTGGCGCATGATTTTGGGCGTCGTCCTCGCTGGCGGCAAATCCACCCGCTTTGGCAGCGACAAGGCGCTGGCGGAGCTGGGCGGGCGCACGCTGATCGCCCGCGCGGTCGATGCGCTGTCGCTGTGGTGCGAATATGTCGTCGTGGTCGGCCGCGAAACTGCGCCGGCCCCAACCCTGCCCGATTGGCCGCGGCCCGGCATGGGGCCGCTCGCCGGGCTCGCATCGGCGCTGCATTTAGCCCGCGACGAAGGCTATCAAGCGGTGCTGTCTTGCGGAGTGGATTCGGCCGGCTTGCCCGATGATCTGCTGACGCTGCTATCGCCTGCGCCTGCCTATCTGGCCGATCAGCCGGTGATCGGACTGTGGCCCGCCAGCGCCTCACCCGTGCTTGATGCGCTGCTGGAAAGCGACGCCCG
>JANOFJ010000107.1:0-3862 GCA_031413595.1 Novosphingobium sp. | reverse complement strand
CATAATCACGCGGCGAGCTGACCAGTCCGGCCCCACCAAACGGGAAGGCTGGCTTATCGAGATAGATTGAGCTTTTGGCCGGATCGATCGGAAACATCACACCGCCAATCGGCGAATAGTTGGTGGTCAAATGGCCCACATTCTTCGCGGGCACCTTGAAAAAGGTGCTGGTCATGCCGGCGGGTCCGAAAATCCGCTCCTGCAAAAAGACATCGAAGGGCTTGCCCGAAACGACTTCGATCACCCGGCCCAGCAGATCCAGCCCCACCGAATAGCTCCACTGTGTGCCCGGCTCATAAACCAGCGGCAAGGCGGCGAGGTGATCGGAAAATAGCGCCAGACTGGATGCCGGCGCACCGCGATCAAGCCCCGGAAGCGAAATCCGGCTGACCTGCCCAGGGACCACCCCGGCGGCAACATAGGCAGCCTTGATCGGGCCCTTCTGGATGATCGAATAGCCCAGCCCCGCGCTATGGGTCAGTAGCTGGCGGATGGTGATCTGGGCAGTAGCAGGTTTGAGATCGGTGATCGAACCATCGGCGGTAACCTGCACCTGCATCTTGGCAAACTTGGGGAGAATATCCGCCAGCGGCTGATCGAGCCCAAGCTTGCCGTCATCAATCAGCATCATCACCGCCATGCCGGTGACCGGCTTGGTCATCGAATAAAGCCGGTAGAGGCTATCCGGCCCGGCAATATCGGTATCGTCCAGCGCCTCACGCCCGCGCGCAATATAACCCGGCTCGGCGGTGCCCCAGCCCAGCGCGGCGATCATATTGACCAGCTTTCCGCTGCCGACATATTTGTCGAGCATCGCTGTCACCACCGGCCACCGCGCCGCCAGATCATCCGCTGCAAAGGCGGCGCCTGCGCCGAACGGCAGGGACGCAAAAGCCGATCCGGCCCCCAGCATAGCGCCGCCGCGCAAGATCGAACGACGTGAAATCAGGCTGGAAATCTCGTGTTGCACTCAAATTCTCCTAAATATCTTTTCAAGCTGTCGCCAGCTGCGCGGCCTTGGCAAACAGTGTCGGCAGGCCGGCTTGCTCCAACCGGTCAAGCGGCCACCATTCACCGGCATCCTCGTCCAGACTAGCCCAATCGTCTCCCGAATAAAGCATCAATTGCAAATCGAGATCGAAATGGGTGAAGCTGTGGCGGACGCTGCCGGCTGCGTCCCACGGTCCGATCAGTGGTGGTACCTCTGCCCCATCACCTCGCGCACTCCAGCGATCATCAGGCAGGCTGCGCATCCCGCCGAGCATCCCCTTGTTAACGCGGCGGACCAGCCAAACCGCCCCATCTCGCTCGATCCAGAAAGCGCGACCCAGCCGCTGCGGCTTGGGTTTCTTGGCCTGCTTGGCAGGAAATCGCTCTGGATCAAGGCTACGGGCCTCGCAATGATCGGCCAGCGGACACAGCAGACATCGCGGGGCTCGCGAAGTGCAAATGGTCGCACCAAGGTCCATCATTGCCTGGGCAAAATCCCCTGAGTGTTGGTCCGGGGTAATTTGTTCGGCGCGCACACCGATCGCCTTCCGTGCTGCCGGGAGTGGCTCAGCAATGGCAAACAACCGCGCCACCACGCGCTGGACGTTGGCGTCGATGACGACTGCCCGCTGCCCAAAAGCAATCGCGGCGACGGCAGCAGCGGTATATGCCCCAAGCCCGGGAAGCTTGCCCAATTCCTCTTCGGTAGCAGGAAAACTCCCGCCCCCTAGCGCTACCGCCCGCGCGCAAGCCAGCAAATTGCGGGCTCTTGCGTAATATCCCAGCCCTGCCCAGGCTGCCATCACTTCGCCGTCCTCGGCCGCTGCGAGGGCTTCGACTGTCGGCCACCGCTGGATAAAGCGCATGAAGTAGGGCGCGACCGCTGCGGTCGTGGTCTGCTGGAGCATCACTTCCGATAGCCAGACCCGGTAGGGATGAGGGCGAGGTGATCCCGGCGGGCTGCGCCACGGCAGGCTGCGGCCATGAATACCATACCAGCCGAGCAGTCGGTCGGAGATTGTCACGGCGCTGGCATCCATTGCGGCGCTATGGCATTGCGGCGCGCATAATGGAACGTGGTCCAAACAACAAAAAGCCCGACGAGCAAGCCAGGCCCGGTAACGCCGGAAAAAAGGCTGACTCAGGCAAAAAGGCCGAGCCGCGCCAGTATGAGCGGCCGCGCGGCGGGCAGGCGCGCGCCATCTCAGATCTGATGCCGCAGATCGGGCGGACCGCCTTTCGCCGATTTGGGTTCGTCCAATCAAGCGTAGTTACCCGCTGGCCCGAGATCGTGGGAGCGCGCCACGCCCGGATTTGCGCGCCTGAGGCAATTCGCTTTCCGCCCGGCGAAAAGGTCGATGGCATCCTCCAGCTGGTCGTCATTCCGGCTCACGCACCGATCATCAGCCACGTGATCCCTGAGATCATCGAGCGGGTAAATCGCTTTTTCGGTTACAAGGCAGTCGCCCGGGTCAAGCTTCGGCAAGGCGAGGTTAAGCCGCCACCTGATGGTACTACCACTAGCGCGCCTCCGTCGCTGCGGCCGATTCCGATGGAACTGGGTGAAAGTCTGCGCGATATCGGCGACCCAGAGCTGCGGTCGGTGCTCGAATCGCTCGCGCGCAGCCTTGGCTCGCAAAGCCCGGAAGAAAGTTGAACGCATGTCGCCTACTCGCCTGATCTCCCTCGCGCTTGCCGCATTGCTCCTGACCGGAGCCGCCAAGCCTGCGGTCCGCAACTGGAACCAGACCGTTGCGCTGCTGCCATCCGGCGGCCACTTGCTCGGTAACCCGGAAGCAGAAGTGAAGCTTGTCACTTTCGTCAGCTACACCTGCCCGCATTGTTCCCAGTTTGAGAGGCAAGCCGACGCGCCGATGCGGCTGACCTATGTGCATAATGGCAGGCTGTCGGTCGAGGTGCGCCATCTGGTCCGCGATCCGATCGATCTTACTGCAGCAATGCTGACCAATTGCGGACCGAAAGAGAAATTCTTCCTCAATCATGCCGCAATCATGCGCAGCCAGCCGATCTGGATTGAATCGCTGCACCATTCCACCCCTGCGCAGCAAGCCCGCTGGACCAAGGGTGGCCGGCTTGCCCAGAGCCGGGCTATCGCGACCGACTTCAAATTCTATGCGATCATGGCTACCCGCGGCTATGACCGTTCTGCCGTCGACCGCTGTCTGGCCGATCAGCCCATGGCCGAACGGCTGGCCAGGTCGACTGCCGATGCCGCTGCTCTGGGGGTGGAATCGACTCCCAGCTTCCTGCTCAACAATTTGCTTCTTTTCGGGACCCACGACTGGGCAATGCTTCGGCCGCAGATCGAAGCGCGGATGTAAGCCTCATATCGTGGCGATTCCTGTGGAAGATCGCGGGGATCGCACCGTCATCACCCTTCAATCCCCCGCTTCGCTGGTCTAGCTTGGCCGAATATCATTCAAGGAACTCCGGAACCATGACCGCTTTTGCCGCCCCTCGTTCTGCCGCGCACAAGTTCTCCCTCGCGCTGGCCATTGCCCCGCTCGCGCTCGGCCTTGCCGCCTGCAACAAGGACACGGCTGAAACCGCAGCGCCCAGCGGCGCGCCGATCGCAAAGATCGCACCTCCGGCGGGCAAGGCCTGGTCGGATGTGGTAACGACAACGGCCGATGGCGGTTACCAGATGGGCAATCCTCAGGCACCGATCAAACTGGTCGAGTTTGGTGCTTTGAGCTGTTCGCACTGCGCAGATTTCTCCGAAAAAGGCTCCGCGGAAATCCGCGACAATTTTGTTGCCAGCGGCCGCGTCAGTTTTGAACTGCGTTTCATGATGAACAATTTCCTCGATGTTCCCGCCGCGCTGCTCGCCACTTGTGGCTCATCCGAAGCG
>JANOFJ010000106.1:0-6082 GCA_031413595.1 Novosphingobium sp. | reverse complement strand
GTCGCGCGGGACTTCGGCACCGAACAGCGACAGATCGACGCCGTTGGGGCTGATGAAGATTCGCGCTGGATCGGTGCCCCGCGTGATCAGGTCGTTCCTCAGGCCCGAGCAGATTGTCGCCACGGCATCGGCGCCGGCGACAACGTTGTCTTCAAGGCCGCGGGTCAGCCGGTATTTGAGATTGCCTTCGCGGCCATTACCGTTGCTGACGGCGGCATCTTCCCAGAAGGCGCGGATCTCGTAGACGAATGGTAAACCCCGCCGCCGGGCGACACGCAAGGCCGCTTGCCCGCATAAAGCTGGTGAGTGGGCGTGGAGGATGTCCGGCTGCCATTCCTCGCACAGCCGCTCAATCGCCTGTGCCAACGCGCCAATCTCGCGCCACTCGCGGATTGCGGGCAGGCCGGCGGCGATGCCGGGAGTGCGGTGAAAGCTTATGCCGTCGGCTTCCTCGGGGTCGGACCCAGCGGCCAGATGGCGCTGCCCGGTGATCCCGCGCACCTCCAGCCCCGCCGCAGCTTGCGCTTTCAATATTGCGCGGGTGCGGAAAGTGTAGCCGCTGTGGAGCGGCAAGGAGTGATCGAGGACATGCAGAACCTTGGTCATAGGCAGTTCTTCTAGGCGAATGAAGCTTAACGCCGCGTCAACTGCTCGCTGGTAAGGCGGCTTTGACATGGTCGATTATTTCGCTCTGGGCATCACGCACTTCCTGCTGGCGCTGGCCGCCTGGCGGCTGATGGCGCGCGACGATCTCGATTCCGATCCGGCGGACACCGACAATGCTTGATCTCGCGCTGACCGGATTTGTCCTGGGCCTGATGGCACTGGGCCTGCGCCGCCCGTTCCTGTGGGTGCTGGCCTATCTCTATATCGACGTGGTTGCGCCGCAGAAGATCTCTTACTTCCTGCTTGCCTCGATCCCGATCTCGCTGATCGCCTTTCTGGCCGCCTTTGGGGGGTGGATGCTGGCGGATGACAAGACCAACAGCCGCTTTGCGCTGCGCCAAGGGCTGATCCTGATGCTGCTGGTTTACTGCGGGCTGACCACTATCGGTGCCGATTTTCCGGTCGAGGCGGCAGCGAAATGGGGCTGGGTGTGGAAGGCGCTGGTGTTCGCGATGTTCCTGCCGCTAACCTTGCGGACGCGCCTGCGGATCGAAGCGGCGGCGCTGGTCATGGTCCTCGCGGCGGGCTCGATCATCATCACCGGCGGGATCAAGACCGCCTTATCGGGCGGCGGCTATGGCAGCCTGCGCTTTTTCGTAAACGATAATACCGGTCTGTATGAAGGCTCGATCATCTCTTGCGTCGCGATCGCGATCATCCCGCTGATCCAATGGCTAGCCAGATATGGCACGATCTTTCCGAGCGACTGGCGGGTCAAACTGTTCAGCGCCGCGCTGATCTTCGCCTGCCTGCTGATCCCGGTCGGCACCGAGGCGCGCACCGGCCTGCTGTGCATTGCGCTGCTGGGCGTGCTGTTGCTGCGCAATACCAAACGCCGTTTTCTTTACATCACGCTGGTCGCAGCGGCCGGACTGGTGGCGGTCCCGTTCCTGCCGGACAGCTTTACCAAGCGGATGAGCACGATCGAAAACCATGCCGCCGACGAATCCGCCTCAACCCGGCTCGCGGTCTGGGCCTGGACGCTGGAATATGCGCAGGATCACCCCTTCGGCGGCGGCTTCGATGCCTTCCGCAGCAACCGTCTGCGGATCGAAACCCAAAAGAGCGAAGGCGAGGAAAGCAATAACCAGTCGGTCGAGGTGACCGAGACATTCGATGCCGGCCGCGCCTATCATTCGAGCTATTTCGAGATGCTGGGCGAGCAGGGCTGGCCAGGCCTTGGGCTATGGCTGTGGATTCAGGCGATGGGGTTGTGGCAGATGGAGCGGATCCGTTCCCGCTGGAAGGATCGCACCGGGCCGGGCGAGCAATGGCAGGCGCCGCTCGCCAATGCATTGCAGCAGGCCCAGCTGGTCTATCTTGCAGGCTCGTTGTTTGTGGGCATCGCCTATCAGCCCTTCGTGTTCATGTTGATCGGACTTCAATGCGGGCTGTGGAGCTATTTGCGGCGAATTGATTCGCCCCGCCGCACACCGCTTGTCCGCCCTGGCGTGGTTTCAGCCAAGCATGCCGTAACGGCACGCTAAGGCGCCCCCTCGAGCTTGCCGTAACGGCAAGCTGACTCGCATTGCAACCGTCGCCCTGTTGGGCCAAGAGGCGTCTTCAAATTCACAAGGAGACGGCCATGAGCCCGCAGGAACTGCAAGCCAAGATTGGTGAAAACATCGGCACGTCCGATTGGATCGAAGTCACCCAGGATCGGATCAACAAGTTCGCTGAGGCGACGGGCGATTTCCAGTTCATCCACGTCGATCTGGAAAAGGCCAAGCTGACCCCGTTTGGCGGCACGATTGCTCACGGCTTCCTGACCCTGTCGCTGATCCCGGCGCTGGGTGCGACATCCAACGGCCCGCGTGTTGACGGGGTCAAGATGGGCGTCAACTATGGCGGCAACAAAACCCGGTTCCTCTCGCCGGTCCGCGCCGGCAAGCGCGTGCGCGCCCATACCAAGCTGCTCGAATTGGTCGAAAAGCGCCCCGGCCAGTGGCAGCAGACCAACGAGATCACCATCGAGATCGAGGGCGAGGACAAGCCCGCGTTGATCTGCGAATGGATCACCCAGTTTTTCGTTTGAAACCATCGATCTATTCCAAAATTCGCGCGGGCTGAGCCTGTCGAAGCACCTGCGCGACGCAAACCAAGGATATGACCATGCGCGACGCTCTCATCGTTTCTGCCGCCCGCACGCCGATCGGCCGTGCCTATCGCGGTGCTTTCAATGCCACTACCGGCGCAACCCTTGGCTCCTACTCGCTTAAGGCTGCGGTCGAACGCGCCGGGATCGAAGGCGGCGAAGTTGACGATGTGCTGTGGGGATCGGCGCTCCAGCAGGGCTCGCAAGGCGGCAATATCGCTCGTCAGGTTGCCCTGCGCGCAGGCCTGCCGGTGACTGTTTCGGGAATGAGCATGGACCGCCAGTGTTCGTCGGGACTGATGAGCATTGCGACGGCTTCGAAGCAGGTCGTGATCGACCGGATGGATGTGGTCGCCGCGGGCGGTCAGGAATCGATCAGTCTGGTCCAGACCGCCGAAATGCGCGTTGCTCCTGATCGGGAACTGATGGCCATGCACGGCGCGATCTACATGCCGATGCTGCAAACCGCCGAAGTGGTCGCGAAGCGTTATGGCATTGGCCGCGATGCGATGGATGAATATGCGCTCCAGTCGCAGCAGCGCACCGCCGCCGCGCAGGCCGCGGGCAAGTTCGATGCCGAAATCGTGCCCGTCAGCACGGTGATGAACGTCACCGACAAGGCCACCGGCGAAACCTCGCAGAAAGACGTGACCTTGACCAAGGATGAAGGCAACCGCGCCGACACCACGCTGGAAGGGCTGCAATCACTCAAGACCGTGCTGCCCGATGGCACGATCACTGCCGGCAACGCCAGCCAGCTGTCCGATGGTTCGGCAGCGGTTATCGTGATGGAAGCAGGCCTGGCCGCGAAAAAGGGTCTTGCTCCGCTGGGCCGCTATATGGGCATGGCGGTCGCTGGCACCGAACCTGATGAAATGGGTATCGGGCCTGTGTTTGCCGTTCCCAAGCTGCTGAAGCGCTTTGGCGTGAGCATGGACGATGTCGGCTTGTGGGAACTGAACGAGGCTTTTGCGGTGCAGGTGCTTTACTGCCGCGACACTCTGGGGATTCCCAATGACCGTCTCAACGTCAATGGCGGGGCGATCTCGATCGGCCATCCTTATGGCATGACCGGTGCGCGTTGCTCGATCCACGCACTGATCGAAGGCAAGCGGCGCGGCGCCAAATATGTCGTCGTGACGATGTGCGTCGGCGGCGGCATGGGCGCAGCCGGGCTGTTCGAGGTTCTCTGACGCGCCACATATTGCCATGGTACGAATTGGCGCGCATCCTCAGGTCTGACAGGCCGGGGGATCGCGCACCATGACTGAACATCTGGGTATTGTCGAAATTCTTGGGGTCGCCGGCAGCGTCAGCCTGCTTGCGGGTTGGCGGCTGTATCTATGCGTGCTGGCAACGGGCGCTGCGATGCATTTCGGCGTGCTGCCGCTGCCCGAACATCTGGCCTCGCTGCAAATCCTCGCCAACCCCTGGGTGATGGGCGTGGCAGGCTTTGCTGCCGTGACTGAATTCTTTGCCGACAAGGTCGCCTGGCTCGATACCATCTGGGATACGATCCACACGCTGATCCGGCCGCTTGGCGGGGCGCTGCTGGCACTGGCGGTGGTCGATCCGGGCGATCCGGCGACCCAGGCGATCGCCTTTATCCTGGGCGGAGGCGGCGCGCTGCTGGCGCACGGCGGCAAAGCGGGCGCGCGGGCGGTCGTCAACGCCAGCCCTGAACCGTTCAGCAATATTGTCGTTTCAACCGCCGAAGATGTCGTGACCGGCGGGCTGCTGTACGTTGCCTATAAATACCCGCTTGCGGCCGGGGCCATCGCGGCAGGGCTGACAGTGCTGGCAATCTGGCTGCTGCTGATGGCGCGGCGGGTGCTCAAGCGGTTCTTCGGACAGCCCGCTCCCCCACCGATCGAAAGTTAGAGTTCTTTTGGTTCAGGCTGGTGCCGGACCGACGCAAGTCGGAAAAACTCTATGCCACCACCTTGAGCCGCGCCTTGGCGTGAGTTGCCATCCAGTCATCGACGATCGGTGCAATCGAATCGCGCCATTTGCTGCCGTTGAAGATGCCGTAATGGCCAACTTCGGGCGCCAGGTGGTATTTCTTGCGGGTTTCGGAAAGTCCGGTCGCAAGATGCAACGCGGCCTTGGTCTGTCCGATCCCTGAAATATCGTCGCGCTCGCCTTCAATGGTCAGGATCGCGGTGTCGCGGATCTTGCCAAGGTCGATCAGCTTGCCGCGATGGACGAACTCGCCGTTGGGCAGCGAGTGCTTCTGGAACACTTCTTCGACGGTCTGGAGGTAATAGGCGGCATCCAGATCGCAGACCGAGCGATATTCGTCGTAAAAGGCCTTGGTCGCATCTGCGCTTTCATCTGCGCCTTCGACCAGATGTTTGAACATCTGGAAATGGCTCATCATATGGTTGCCCAGATTCATGCTCATGAAACCGGCAAGCTGGAGGAACCCGGGATAAACTTTCCGGCCCGCGCCCGGATATTGCATCGGGACAGTGGCGATAACGGTGTTGCGGAACCATTCGATCGGGCGCTGCATGGCCAGATCATTGACGCTGGTCGGGGCTTCGCGCGTGTCGATCGGGCCGCCCATCATGGTCAGCGTGACCGGGCGGCAGGGGTGCTTTTCCCCGCCCATGAACGCGGTTGCGGCCAGCGCCGGGACCGAGGGCTGACACACCGCCATCATATGCGTGCCGGGGCCGATGAATTCGAGATAGTCGATCAGATGGTCGATATAATCATCCAGGTCGAACGATCCGGCGCTGAGCGGGACCATTCTGGCATCGGCCCAATCGGTAATGTAAACCTCTGCATGTTCCACCATCCGCTCAACCGTGCCGCGCAGCAGCGTCGCAAAATGCCCGCTCATCGGGGCGACGAGCAGCAGCTTCGGCGCATCCTTGGGCAGTTCCGGATGGTTGAAGCGCAGCAGATTACAGAATGCACCGTGCTTGACGATTGCTTCTGTGACCGGAAAGCTGGTCCCATCGACCGTCACCGCCTCGATATCGAAAGCAGGTTTGCCATAGGGTGCGGCGGCATGGGCGAACACTTCCAGCGCCGAAGACACGATCGATCCCATGCCGAGATAGCTGAACGACAGGGCCGGGTTGTTGAGCAATCCGGCGCCAAGCGAGGCCCAGGTGCTGGCGGCATTCAGCCAAGAACGCTGCAATTCATGCGCGGTATATAGCAACTGCGGTTCCCCTGTTTGCAGCTATTCTGCTGCGAATGGCCTGCATGGTGGCGGGTTTTGCCCTATGTTGCAATGCGGCAATAATGATTTGGTTCCACAATGGGTGCGTATTTGCCACTTTATGCCCATCGTGGTTGTGCTAGGGG